>DKEX01000071.1:15051-16884 GCA_002452295.1 Firmicutes bacterium UBA6811
TGCAACGAAGAGATCATCCATCTTCTTCTCCATTGCAAGAAACTGATCACCCATCTCCTGGTGCAGGCGGTCAAACCTGCTGTCGACTGCGGCAAAGCGGCTGTCCATCTTCATGTCAACTGCAACGAAGCGATCGTCCATCTTCTTGTCGGCTGTAACGAAGCGATCGTCCATCTTCTTCTCCATTACAAGAAACTGATCGCCCATCTCCTGGTGCAGGCGGTCAAACCTGCTGTCGACTGCAGCAAAGCGGCTGTCCATCTTCATGTCAACTGCAACGAAGCGATCATCCATCTTCTTGTCGGCTGCAATGAAGCGATCATCCATCTTCTGGTGCAGCTCATCGGTCCTGGTATCGATCTTCTCGTGGAGCCTCTCGACCTTGTCGTCGAGCTTGCCCAACTGCTGCATGATCATGTTGAACGGATCAAAGGACGCCCGAAAGAACATCCCCTGCTCCTCGCTGCCTGCAGCCAATTGCTTTCTGGTTTCGCTCTCGGCCACGATCAAGTCGCCCCCCTCCTCTACCCAGATGTTACCACGAGCACATGCTGAACGCAATCCCCGGGGCCAAGAATCACCCCTTTGGGGGAACTCCTTCGACGCGCCTTTGAGGAGGTGGGTTCTCCAGGTTCCCCGGGGCGCACGCTTGTGCATATGCTAGTACAGGACCGGGGGTGGACGCGGGTGTGGAACGGCCTTGCAAGACTCGTAAAGCAGCCTATCGAGTGGGCCGACGGGGCCATCTTCGGACGACACAGGCGCCGGGACCGTTCTCCCGACACGGTGGGGGTCTCTGGGCCTGTCCAGGTGACGAGGAGACAGGGACCGGTGGCTGGGCGTCCCCTGGGGTCGGACAGCACGCCGGAAGCGGCCTATTTGAAGCCGGGAAAGGAGGTGCTGTGCGGCCCCGTCACGCTGGACGAGATCGGCGTGGCCCTGGGCGAGCTGAACATGTCGATGCGCCGGTGGTTCACGTCCAACCTCCCGCACGAGGTCTCCGTGTTCATTCCCCGCGCCGAGCTGCGCATCCGCAAGAGCCGGGGCGTCCAGGAGACTGAGATGGTGCTCGAGAGTATCACCATCGTGCACTCGCCACGTCCTCCAGCTAGACCCAGGCAGACACCTGAGCAGTCCTAACGGGGCAGTAAGATCCTCTGGCCTTCTCGACGGCCTCCTCGCCTTAGTGGGGGCCCGTTTCTCTGCAGGATGCGCTCTCTGGCGAGGAGATAAGCGGCTAGACCTACCACTTCGAGGCAAAGCGTCTTGCGCGGAATCCTCGCCCCGATGCCGCTGCCCATGAATCACAGACTCGTTCGATCAACGCGTCCGAGCAGTGCTACGACAGGTACGCCTCCCGGATGGTCTCGTCCTTCAGGAACCCGCCCGCAGGCCCTGATGCGACAATCCGGCCTGCTCGCAGCACGTAGGCCCGGTCAGCGATGGCGAGCGCCGCCCGGGCGTTCTGCTCTACCAGCAGCACGGTCGTCCCCGCCCTCCTGATGTCCTGGATCGTCTGCATGACCTTGTCAACGAGCACGGGTGCAAGGCCCATGGACGGCTCATCCATGCAGATGAGCTTCGGGTTTGCGATGAGCGCACGGGAGATCGCGAGCATCTGTTGCTCGCCGCCGGAGAGCGTCCCCGCCTTCTGGTGGCGCCTTTCGGCAAGCACCGGGAAGAGCTCGAGGACCTCCTTGATGCGCTCGGCGACCTCGCGCCGGTCGCCGAGGACGTACCCGCCGAGCTCAAGGTTTTCCAGGACGGAAAGCCCAGGGAAGATCCTGCGACCCTCGGGGACCAACGCGATCCCGGCCCTTGCGATCTCGGAGG
>DKEX01000137.1 GCA_002452295.1 Firmicutes bacterium UBA6811
TGAGGTTCGACCTCCTCAACCCCCGAGTCATTGAGTTTCTCGAGCACAAGTGCGGGCTCAAGATAAAAGGCATCAACACGACGACCAGGGACGCGCTCAGGACGAGCCTCGCGGAGGGCGTGCGGGCAGGGGAAAGCATTCCGGCTCTCGCGAAGCGAGTCAGCGAGGTTTTCAGCCAGGCGAAAGGGTGGCGGGCGACCACGATCGCGAGGACCGAGGTGGTCGGCGGCTCGAACTTCGCCAACTGGGAGGCGATGCGGCAGAGCGGCGTCATCGAGGAGAAGGAGTGGATCGCCACCAGGGATGACAGGGTGCGCGACGAGCACCTTGAGATGGACGGGCAGATACAGCCGATAAACGAACCGTTCGAGGCGCCCGGCGGAGAAACGGCGATGTACCCAGGGGATTTCGGACTTCCAGAACTTGACATCAACTGTCGGTGCACAGTTAGCTCAGCTATAGACGGCAAGACCTACCTCGACACCGAGGAAAAACGGCTTGCCTACTGGCGGAAGTACGACCGGACCATCAGGCCCTACGAGCGCCAGTTCGAGTCCGCCATGAAGCGGGCATTCCAAAAGCAGCAGAATGCGGTGATGGAGGTCTTGAAGGAATATCGCGAGGGAGAGGAGTGACTTAAATCGTGGGAAATGAGACGAGGCGGATTCTAAGCGTCAAGGAGTTCAAGGAGCTCGCCCTCGCGGGAAAAGCCGCCGAGGGCGTTCTTCTTCGCAAGCAGTTTGCGCTCGACGAGGTAAAGCAGGTCGAAGGAGAGGAACGCGTCCTCCAGTTCACGATCTCCACGGGGGTTGTGGACCGGGACCAGGACACCATCAGCCCGGCCGGCTGGAAGCTGGACGACTACAAGAAGAACCCCGTGGTGCTCTGGGCTCATATCTACGACGAGCCGCCGGTGGCGCGGGCGCTTGTCACCTGGATAGAGGACGACAAGCTGAAGAGCCGGTCGGAGTTTACGTCGCCTGACCTCTACCCATTCGGGTTCATGATCTACCGGATGTACAAAGAGGGCTTCCTCAACGCTACGTCCGTGGGGTTCATGCCTGAGAAGTGGCAGTTCAGCGACGATCGAAAGTGGGGAGTCGACTTCCTGGAACAGGCGCTTCTCGAGTACTCCTGCGTACCGGTGCCGGCGAACCCGGAGGCGTTGATTGAAGCACGGTCCAAGGGCATCGACACTGCCCCGCTCGTCGAGTGGGCCATGAAGACGCTCGACGGGCACTACGGCGAGGCCGGACTGTGGGTGCCGAGGAAGCAGGTGGAGCAGATCATCGCCGTGCTGACGCCGAAGAAGGTCGTTTCTGCGCCGGCTAAACCGCAAGGGTCGGTGGACAAAGTGGTTGAGTCAAAGAAGCCGGTCGAGGCCAAAGGCGTCATTCCTTACAAGCGGACCCCGCTCGCCGACGAGGACGAGGAATGGGACGGCCCTGCCGAGGTTGCGGCCGCCGAGGTCGAGGACCTCAAGGTGATGTGCACCTGGTTTGACTCGGAAAACCCCGACGTCAAGCAGTCGTACAAGCTTCCTCACCACAAGGCCGCAGGGCAACACGCTTGTGTCTGGCGGGGCGTTGCAGCGGCGATGGCCGCGCTCCTGGGCGGCCGGGGCGGCGTGAATATCCCCGACGACGACCGCAAGGGCTGCTACAACCACCTTGCCAAGCATTATGAGGACTTCGACAAGGAGCCGCCGGAGTTTCGGAGCTACACGGAAGAGGAGATCCGGTCGCTCTTCCCGGAGGTAGTCGGGACGGATGCGGGTAGGGATGGTGTTGGAGCGGGCGAGGGTGCCAAGGTGAGCGGGGGAAAGGATGGCGGCGCCGCGCCTCAAGGGCCGGAGAGCGCAGGCACCGGAAGCGGCGCCGAGGATGGTACGGGCAATGCCGGGCCCTTGCCCCAAAACCGCTCAGGCGCCGAGGGCTCGGGGGTCGGTGACGCGGGAGGCGCTGCTGGACATGTCAGCGCCGTGGCGGACATCCTCCGCAAATCGGGCCGAGTGCTCTCCCGGGCCAACGAGGACCGTATTCGGCAGGCCCGGGACCTTCTGGATGAGGTTTTAGCGCAGCTTGAATCGGACGATGAGGGGGAGGGCGACGGCAAAGGGTCGTCTTCCTCCGTTACTACGTCCGTCAAGGATACCGAGCCCGCTTCTGGCGGGCCGGCCAGCAGCCAGGGCAGCGATGGAGACGAGCTTGTGCTTGAACTCGCCGACGATGAAGCCAAAGACGAAGACGAAGTGCAGATCGAAGTCGAGTCGCTGAAGCAGATGGTGTCTGACGTGCTCAAGGGCGAGATCAAGAAGCTGATTTCCTCCGTCCGGGGCCGGGTTGATTGAGTTCGAAATCGAGGAGAGGTGAGAATAGTGGCTACCATGACCAAAGACGATGTGGAGAAGCTCATCCGCGAGATCGCCGGAGATACTGTGGCCGATCTTCGCAAAGAGCTCGAGCAGGTGAATCGTAAGCACACCCAAGGCATCCTGGCGGGAGATGAGTCCGCTCAACCGAAAGACGACAAGCAAAAGGGAATCATGGCGGCGCGCTACCTGCGCGTGATGGCGTGCGCGAAGGGCGACCCCGATCGCGCCATTGCACAGGCCAAGGCGTGGAAGGACGACAAGCTCGTCAAAGCGCTCTCGGAGACCGTGTTCGAGGCAGGTGGGGCCATCGTGCCCGAGGAGTACGTCGCGGAGAT
>DKEX01000036.1 GCA_002452295.1 Firmicutes bacterium UBA6811
CCCGGCAACCCACTTACGGAACAGCTTCTCGCCCTCGCGCATGGTGTAGCCGTCAAGCCGGTCGCTCCCGAGACGGTACGCTTCCGCTATGGCCTTTTCGGCGTCCCCGTGGGCGCCCCCCGGCCCGGTGTAGTGCTCCCAAGCGCATTCGGCGAACGCCTCCACGTGCATCTGCTGCATGGTCTTTTCCCGCTCCACGACTTGCCTTCTCATGGTTCGTGCTCCTCTCACCCCGGCCCCCTCTCGTGGCCTGCGGGCGTTATCGCCCCTGCTTCGCGCCGAAAAGCGCGTCCATCTTCGCGGCTGCCTCCCTCTGCAAGGCCGGGAGAACGTGAGAGTAGGTGTCGAGCGTAAGCGAAATCTGCGAGTGCCCGAGTTGCTCCTGCACCAGCTTCGGGTGAACCCCCTGCGCGAGGAGCAGCGTCGCGCACGTGTGGCGTAGGTCATGGAACCGCACCTTCGGCAGGCCCGCCTTTTCCAGGAGCGGGACGAAGGACCGCTTGCGCAGGTTGGAGGCATCTTCCGGCGTGCCTATCGGCGTGGTGAACACGAAGCCGAGGTCCTGCCATACCTCGCCCATTTTCAGCTTCTCTTCGCCCTGGCGCGCCTTGTGCTTCTTCAGGGCGGCGACGGCGAGCGCAGGCAGGGTCACCACCCGGCGCGACTTCGCCGACTTCGGTTCCGTGAGGACCCAGTTCGGCTCCGGGCGCTTCCTGCCACCTTTCCGCTCCTCCTCGGCCTTCACCCATTGAAGCTGACGGCGCACCTGGAGGGCGCCCTGCTCCGCATCTATGTCCTCCCATTTCAAGCCCAATAGTTCGCCCTGCCGGAGACCGCACGTGACGGCAAGAACATACAAGGCATAGAACCTGTCCCCTTCGGCGGCGGCAAGGAACCTCTGAGCCTCCTCAGGGGAGAGCGGTGTGAATTCCTTCTTCGGGACCCTCGGGGCGTCCACGAGGTCCGCGACGTTTCGAGGGACGAGGTTCCACTTCGCGGCCTGGCCCAGGGCGCGGTGAAGGACGGCGTGACAGAGCCGCACGGTCCGCGTGAGGCCCGCTTCCTGCTTCTCGCGGTAGAACCTTTGCAGGCGCTGGGGCGACAGCTTCGCGAGGCGAATCCCCCCCAGGGCGGGGCTTATGTGGCTCTTCACCACCCCGGCGTAATTGCGGTAGGTGCGTTGCCGTACGGCGGGCTTTGCTACGTCCTGAAGCCACGACGCGAGGAATTCGCCCAGAGTCTGCTTCGCCGGGTCCGCGAGAAGCCCCCTGTCCCGCTCGTGAAGGAGTTTCCTCAGCTTTTCCTGAGCTTCTTCGCGCGTGTCGGCGTACACGAAGCGGCGGTCCCTCGCGCCGTCAGCCCGCCTGCCGACCGTGGCCTCTCCGACCCACTTCCCGTCCTGGCGCCGGTATACGGAGCCGTCGCCCCGCCTTGAGCGGGAAGGTTTCTCAGCTTTCCTCCGCGGCATTCGACGCACCCTCCCTCTCGCGTTTTCGTCTCTCTCTCCACCTATGCTGCCTGAGCATGTTGGCACACTTCGCGTGTCTTGTCCATCGCTCGCGCTGTCTTTCCGTCCTGTCCGTCAGGTCCTCCCACTTGCCGCATACGGAACACCGTTTCAGCTTCTTCTCACCGACCACTGCCTGGTAGAACTGGAACCACAGCGCGGCGATGAGGCTATCGGGATACAAGTAAGGTTCGAGCCTGTTCTTCTCGTTCATCAGGAGCCAGGGTTTCGTGTGATGGACCTTCAGCTTCTCGTTAATCTTCTTCTGGAGCAGGTATTGGGCGGGAAGGAAGCAGTCCCCCGGACGGAAGCGGGACAGCATCCAGTCCTGGAAGCCGGGAAATGCCAGGTGGCCCAGCTCTATGCCCTTCTCCCTGGAGCCTGAGAACCAGTCCCGTATCTCTTCCAGGTCTCCGAGGGCGTAGCTAACGCTGTTGCCCTGCCACCTGATAACTTGGCTGAGACTGTCGGCATCCCCTTCGCGCCACCAGTTCCACAGGGCGACCACGCGGCGCATGTCGCGAATTTCCTCTTGCCAGTACCGGAGCGGTTCGCCGAAAACGCTGAAGTAGTCCCTGCCGTCTTTATATCGGTTGTGATAGACGCCCATCCCAAGCCCTCTCCTGCGCGGCATGGGTCCACCCGAGGGGAAGGAGTAGACCGGGGAAAGAACCTCCGTCGCGCCCGCGAGGTTGAGCATCCCGTATTCGTTTGCGAAAGCAAGAATCCCCTCGCGGGTGGGTTCGACCTCGGCGAACTCCAGGAACAGCGCCGGCTTTTCGAGGATTTTCTTGCTATAGTAGCCTGTGGTGTCGGGCGACTCGATGAGAAACGGCGGCGAAAGACCCGCTTTCTTGTCCTTGTCCACGAAGACTCCATCGGGCTTTGCGTCGTCGTCCCAATAATAACCGTGGTCGGCCACGTACTGCACGAAATACGATTGTTGCAGGTCCGTGAAACTGTCCTCCACTGCCACTCCCTCCCAGAAGACGCAGGCCGTAACGCTAAACGTAACGGGATAATCTGCAGGCGTAACGGCATGTGTTACGTTGACTCCGTCTCTATTGGCATTTTATCATTATCTTGAAACCAGAGTCAACCCCTGGAGGTGAGCTCGTATGCTCAGGTTGAAGCAAGAGCGCCTGCGGCGCGGGTGGTCCTTAACCGATGTGTGCTTCCTCACGCGCATCGACCCGGCGGCACTGTCAAAAATCGAGCGCGGCAAGTGGCCCTGCGGCCCGGGCTGGCGGCGTCGGCTCGCGGAGGCGTTCGGTTTGCCCGAGGAAGTCCTATTTGGGGAGGTGCCGGCGGACGATGAACGCGGGCGGGACTGAAAAGCTGCTTCTCAAGGTGTCCGAGGCGGCCGAGGCCCTGGGCATCTCACGGAGTCATTGTTATGAGCTAATTCAGGCGGGGCGGCTGCCGGTCGTGCGCCTGGGCGGGAGAGCCGTGAGGGTTCCGGCGTGCTGGTTGCGGCAGTTCGTTGACCAGGAGGTTCTCCGCTGGCAACGCGCGCGTGGCGAGCCATGACGGCCCGGCCTGTGGAGACCGTCCTCTCGCGGTTGCGCGGTGTGCGGGAAGTAGGACCCGGTCGCTGGACCGCATTATGTCCTGCCCACGAAGACCGCTCCCCCTCTCTCTCAATCCGCGAGACGAGCAACGGCACGGTGCTCCTCAAGTGTCACGCAGGCTGCCCCACGGCGGCGGTCCTCACGGCCCTCGGGCTATCGTGGCGCGACTTGTTCTCCGCGCCACTGCCAGGCCGGGGCGGGCGGCTGACTCGCGCAGAACGCGAGGCCGCGAGGCGTGCGGAGGTCGAAGCGGAGCTGCGACGACGCATAGAGACAGCGTGCGACGAGCTCCACAGAAGACTGTGCGTCTACGTGCGCGCCGTGAACTTCGCGCTGCTAGACGCAGATTTCGAGACGTACGAAAAACTCGCGTACTGGGTTCATCGCCGGGAATGGCTAGAACACCTGCTTGACTCTCTTGAATCCCGGGATGCGGAAGCGCAGTTCTGGGCGCTGCGGGAGGGGACCCGATGGATAGCATCTCAGAACTCTTGAAAGCTGAAATCAAAAAGCCCGGCGGCGCGGCGCTCGCGGAGGCCCTGGGCCTGCGCGCAGATGACCAAAGAAACGCCGCGAACTCAGGCGAGGAACGCGGCCCAGACGCCGTGCGCGAAACCGACCTTGGAAACGCGAAGCGCCTCGTAGCGCGGCACGGTGCTGACCTGCGCTTTTGCCAGGCGTGGGGGAAATGGCTCGCTTGGGACGAGCGGAGGTGGCGCGTAGACGACACCGGTGAAGTTGAACGTCGCGCGAAAGACACCGTGCGCAGCATCTATCTCGAAGCCCGGAACGCAGCGTCAAAAGAGCGCGCTGCGGAGCTCGCGGAGTGGGCTGTCAAGAGCGAATCTGCGCACAGATTCTCGGCTTTCGATATAGCCTTCCA
>DKEX01000039.1 GCA_002452295.1 Firmicutes bacterium UBA6811
TCCCCGAGATACACACGATGATCGCTCCCGCCGCAATGAAAGGCCCGAACGGGATCTCGTCCTTGCGCTTTTTCAGGCCGGTGATGATGAGCCCGACCCCGACCGCCGCTCCGATGAAGCACGCGATCACGAACGACGCAAGCCCGCCCCACGGCCCGAGAAAGCTCCCCACGAGCGCCATCAGCTTCACGTCCCCGCCCCCCATGCCGCCGCGGCTCAAGACGGCGATGACGAACACCAGCCCTCCGCAGACGACAAGCCCAATAGCGCGCATGGCAACCTCGTGCAGGCCCCAGAGCGCTCCCGCCGCGACGCCCACGACCATCCAAGGGACCGTGAGCCTGTCGGGGATCACCCCGTGATTGAGATCAATCCCCGCCGCAACCACCACCAGGCTCGCGAGGACGAGGTAGTTGAGCGTCCCGACGGCGGCCCCGCGCCCCATGGCGATCAAAAGAAATATGAATCCGACCCCGACCTCGATGGCGGGGTAAAAGATAGATATCCTCGCTCCGCAGTGCCGGCACCTACCCCGGAGCAGGAGGTAGCCGAGCACCGGGATGAGCTCCACAGGGCCGAGCGTTGCGCCACACTTCGGACAGTGCGACCGCTGCCACGCCACCGACTCCCTGCGGGGAAGGCGATGGATGCAGACACCCAGAAAACTACCGGCAATACTGCCTGCGGCGAACACAATAAACCACCCGATAAACCCTGCCTCCTTGCTTCGAACAATTGGAAATCCGCCTCGCCCTGCTGAAGGGGCAGCAAAGCGCCGGTCGAGGGCCTGAGACCGCGCACCAATACGACTGCATATCGTACAATGCCGTGCCCACGTATTCCAGACATACAACGTCCTATGGACTCAACTGGTCCCGGTCCCGGTGTCTGGGGTCTGGGGTCTATGCAGGGTTGCCGGTGTCGCATGAACGGATTCCCCGCGAAATGGCAAAGCCACGTTACCGTCGCCCTCATGCGCCGGCCGGCAACCCATGGCAAAAAGGGCCAATTCCGTGCACTAGGCGCCAGCCACTACTGACGTGTTACAGTAGCGATGTTCCTCTGGGCGTCTATCGTGAGCCTATAGCTCCCGGGCAGGCCCTGCGGCGGTGACACTGGCTTCTTGAGGTACCCCTCGTTTACTAGCACGGTCTGGAACCGGGTTCCTACCTCGGGCCACGTTCCCTTATCTATGTAGTACATTTCTACAGCATTCTGCAGCGACGCGATGTTTGCGGCGTCGGCGTTATTCTTGGCCGTCTGAAGGGCCCTCGTTACGTTCGGCACCGCGATCGCTGCAAGTATCCCTATGATGGCGACCACGACCAGTATCTCGATGAGAGTGAAGCCCCTCTTGTTCCTGACAACCTGTCGAACCCTTTTCCTAAGACTGGCAACAGCCGACTTCAACATCTTGTCCCCTCCTCACTGGACTCGTTGAATCTTGACATTCCTCTTCCTTCGTCGAGAAAATCGCTATACTCAAGCTGCTATTCCCTCTTTCACCTCCCTGGACGATTCCTTCGGAGTGCAGGCATGCCCTTCAATCACACCACCTGCACCATGCGGAAGACGGGCAGTATCACCGAAGCGGCCACGAAGGCTACGCACAGCCCCAAGAAGACGATCACCACGGGCTCTATCAAGCTCGTTAGCGACTTGATCCCCCGGTCGACCTCCTGCTCGTAGAAGCCCGCCAGCTTCATGAGCAGGCTGTCGAGGGCGCCGCCCTCTTCGCCGACGGCCATCATCTGCGTGACGACCGGAGGGAATATCTCGGCCTGCGCGAGCGGAAGGGCTATCCCCGCGCCTTCCCTCACGCCAGACCGGACCTGCCGTAGGCCCATGGCGATTCGGCTGTTGCCCACGACCTTCTCCACGATCTCGAGGCTCTGGAGGATCGGCACGCCCGCGGCCACGAGGCTTGCCAGGGTCTGGGCGAACCGCACCACCACGACCTTTTCCATGAACTTGCCTATGACCGGCAGCCTGAGCACGGTCGAGTCGTACCAGTGGCGGCCCTGGTCGGTCTTGAGCCAGTACCCGACCGCCAGCGCCATGAGCGCCGGCACGCCCAGCACCAGGTACCACCTGCTCTGCGCGAACTTCCCCACGCTGAACACGATCTGCGTGACCCTCGGCAGTGGCACGTCAGACTGGGAGAGCACTTCGACGAACCTCGGTATCACGAACGTCATCAGGATGCCCACCACTATCACGGCGAAACTTGCGACGACCGCCGGGTAAGTGAGCGCGCCCTTGACCCTCTGGCGGAGGTCGTGGTCTTTCTCGTAGTAGTCCGCGAGCCGCGCGAGCACCTCGTCGAGGCGGCCGGTCACCTCCCCCGCCTCCACCATGTGGATGAAGAGCGGCGGGAACGCGCCGGTCTCGGCGAGCGCACCCGCGAGCGGGTTCCCGGCGTCCACGCGCGCCTTCGCCGCCTCGAGCACGCGCTTTTCCAGCTTGTTTTCGGCCTGCCCGGCGAGAGTGTGCAACGCCGCTGAAAGCCCCACGCCTGCCTGCATCATCACGGCAAGGTGACGCGAGAGCCTGGCGAGGTTCTGGACGTTCAGCCTCCCGCCGACCGATCGCGTCGCCGCACCGGCAGACGCACCCGCCTGCGCCTCGCCCTTCTCGCCGCCGAAGAGCCCGGTCACGAACAGGCCCTGGGCACGCAGCATCTCCGCTGCGGCGGCCTCGTCTGCGGCCCTCACGGTGCCCTGTGTCGCGCGCCCCTGGGCGTCGCGCGCCCGATACGAAAAAACCCGCTCCACTCCGGCGACCCTCCTACGCGCCCCTGATGAGCCGCTTGAGCTCGTCCTGGTCCGCCGCTATCGTGAGGGCGTCCTCCAGGCCCACCACGCCCTGTTCCACCCACTGTCGCAGGGACTGGTCCATGGTCTGCATCCCGTACCTCGCCCCGGTCTGGATCACCGACCGGAGCTGGTGGGTCTTCCCCTCGCGGATGAGGTTTCGCACGGCAGGCGTGCCCACCATGACCTCCACCGCCGGGACCCGCCCGGGCTTGTCCTTCCTCGGGACAAGCTGCTGCGCGACCACAGCC
>DKEX01000089.1 GCA_002452295.1 Firmicutes bacterium UBA6811
AGATGACCAGAAACTTGGCATCGCGGCGACGAAGGCGGCCAAGGTGACCAGAATGTTGGCACTTGCGCCCGCACGCTGCCAAGAATCTTTGCACGTCGGTAACGTTTGGCGGCGACGAAGAGGAGGCAAACGGCAGGACAGCGCTCAATGGAACGCCCGGCGCCGCTGAGCAGCGAATCGACCGACCATACGGCGGGGCTGCGTTTCGAAGACCTATCGCAAAACCCGGAATTCTTGCGAAAGCCCATTGCGCCAGCTGGGATTGGGCAATATAATAATGGTAGCAGCCTGGAAAACACAATACGGAAGGCTCTTATCAAGAGCGGTGGAGGGACTGGCCCGATGAAGCCCGGCAACCGGCGGCGGCGAGGCTGCATGCACGGTGCCAAATCCTGCAGAACTTCCGTTCTGGGAGATGAGAGACACATGCCTCTTCCCCAACGCGGAAGGGGCATTTTTGTGCGCCTTAAGCATGGCAGGCGCTGGAGATCATAGCTTCAGAGCCGGCTACCGGGATCTTCGAGGAGCGGGCGGCCCGACGGCGAACAGGCGGCCGGACGGTGAACAGCCGGTCGAGCAGCCAACAGGCGCCCGGACAGCGAACAGTGAGTCGGACGGCGCGTGCCGGGCCGCGGTGCCGCGGCACTGTGCCCTCGCGCCCACAGAACGTCTGGAAAGGGAGGAGTGCAACATGACGGATTCCATCGAGACACGCTCAACCAGGACGCGGCGCCTGGTCACGTCCGAGTCGGTGACGGAGGGCCACCCGGACAAGCTCTGCGATAAGATCGCCGACTCAGTGCTCGACGCGATCCTGAAGGAGGACGCCGACGCCCGCGTGGCATGCGAGGTCGTCGCAACGACCGGCCTGGTCGTCGTCTTCGGCGAGATCACCACGTCGTGCTATGTGGACATTCCCCGGATCGTCCGCGAGACGGTACGGGATATCGGCTACACCAGGGCCAAGTACGGGTTCGACGCCGACACGTGCGCCGTGATTACGTCCATTGACGAGCAGTCGTCTGACATAGCTATGGGTGTGGACCAGTCCCTCGAAGTGAGACAGATAGAGGCGGCGGGCGCCGTAAACGGCTTCGAGCACCTAGGCGCCGGCGACCAGGGGCTGATGTATGGCTTTGCCACGCGCGAGACCCCGGAGCTCATGCCCATGCCCATCATGCTCGCCCACAAGCTGGCCCGGCGCCTCGCCGAGGTGCGCAAGCAGAAGGTCCTGCCCTACCTGCGTCCCGACGGGAAGACGCAGGTGACCGTCGAGTATGACGGGGACAGGCCAGTCAGGGTGGACACGGTCGTCGTCTCCGCCCAGCACCACCCCAAGGTGGACCACGACACGCTCAAGCGCGACATCATCGAGAAGGTGATCCGCCGCGTGATCCCATCCCCGCTTCTCGACGAGCGGACGAGGTTCTTCATAAACAACACCGGCCGGTTCGTGGTGGGAGGCCCCCATGGCGACTCGGGGCTTACAGGCCGCAAGATAATCGTCGATACATACGGCGGCGCGGCCCGCCACGGCGGCGGGTCGTTCTCGGGGAAGGACCCGACCAAGGTGGACAGGTCCGCCTCCTACGCCCTCAGGTGGGTGGCGAAGAACATCGTGGCCGCCGGCATCGCGGACAAGTGCGAGGTGCAGGCGTCGTACGTCATCGGGTCGTCGCGCCCCATCTCGATAGGCGTGGACACGTTCGGCACCGGCAGGCTCGGCGGCGACGAGGTGCTGGCGCTCATCCAGAAGCACTTCGACCTGCGGCCCGCCGCCATCATAGAGAGGCTCGACCTGCAGAGGCCGATTTACAGCCAGGTGGCGGCGTACGGCCACTTCGGCAGGACCGACCTGGACCTTCCATGGGAGAAGCTGGACAGGGTGGACGTTCTCCGGGCCGACGCGTTTTGATCCCACCGGTGGACAGGAGGCCTGCCGGCCCTGTCTGCCGCGGATGGACTTGGCAGGCAGGCAGGCAGGCGGGCGGGCGCGCAAGCACACAGGGGCGCGAAGGCGCGCATGCAGGTATCCTGGTGGGCGCCCGGGTACGCAGGCGGACAGACGAGCGCGCGGGTGGGGGGAGGCAGGTTCGCCCAGGTTCGTCCAGGATCGCCTCGGAGTTCCTCGAGGAATCGCGCGCGGGGCGCGCGGGGTCGCACGGCGCAGGCCGCGAAAGCGACGCGCCACGGCCACCTTTGCGCCCTGCCGCTTTTGTGATGCCGGGGACATACTAGGAAGAGGAATTTGCAGCTTCATGTAGAAGTAGATGTAGACGTCGGCCTGCCAGGCGGGTTGCGTGGGCGCTGGCAGGCCGGGTGGCTGCGCAGGCCTTGTGGGGGGGTCAGGCTTGCGTTCATGGCGTCGGTTTATCGCCTCCGGGCATTGTGAGGAGGATAATCAGAGTGACAAGTGTGGGCGTAATCGGCTGTGGCAACTGGGGGAAGAACTACGTCAGAAACCTTTCAGAGATTCCCGAGGCAAAGCTCGTAACCTGCTGCGACACCAACCACTCCAGGCTGATGGCTATCCGTGAGAGATACCCGCTGGTGAAGCTGACCAAGAACTTTCAGACCGTCGCGTCTGATCCGAAGATAGATGCCGTGGTGGTTGCGACTCCGCCCGAGACGCATTTCAACATAGCCCGGGCGTGCCTTCTTCGAGGGAAGCACGTCCTCGTGGAGAAGCCCTTCACTCTCTCTTCGGAGGATGCGGACCATCTCGTGGATGTCGCGGTCAAGGCGGGCAAGGTCCTCATGGTTGGCCACATCATGGACTACCACCCCGCGATGCGCGTCGTGAAGGAGTACGTCGACGCGGGCGAGCTCGGCAGGGTCTACTACCTCCATGCCACCCGGACAAGCCTCGGGATCGTCAGGGAAGACGTGAGCGTGCTCTGGGACAAGGCTCCGCACGACATCGCGACGCTCCTTTATCTCCTTGAGGACGAGCCGGTGAGCGTCGCCGCGACGGGGCAGGCCTACGTGAACGACGGCGTCGAAGACGTGGCGTTTGTGACGGTGCAGTTCGCCTCGGGCGTGATGGCGAACATCCATCTGAGCTGGCTCGACCCGTGCAAGGCGAGCAGGACCACGATAATCGGCGAGAAGAAGATGATAGTGTTCGACGACGCCGAGACGCTCGAGAAGGTCAAGGTGTACAACAAGGGTGTGAACCGCCGCCGCGACTTCATGAAGAAGCCCGAGAACGGCGGCCACCCCAACGGCGTCGGCGAAGTTGCCTCTGAGAGCGCCGGCGACAACTCGAATGGCGTCGATACGCTGAGCGGGTTTGCGGCGTTCCAGTACACGTTCACCTACGGTGACGTGTACATCCCGAAGCTCAAGATGAGCGAGCCCCTTCGGAACGAGTGTCTCCACTTCCTGGAGTGCATCCGGGAGGGCAGGCGCCCGCTCACCGACGGCGCCAATGGCTCCAAGGTAATCCGTGTGCTCGAGAGGGCCGAGGAGTCGCTGCGACGCGGGGGCGAGTACGTGCCGGTGGAGTCCGGGGTCGCGGCTGCCGCCGCGAAGGACGGGTTCATGGCCAGGGCGAGGTCCTTCTGGAAGGGCCTGGGGCTCTGAGCTGGCCTGGAGCCGCCCGGTCCTGACGCGTCAGGTGCTGCCGGACCCCGCCGGATTCCGCTGGGTCCCGCTTGATCACGCTGGGTCCCGTCCGGTCCAGTCCAGTCCAGTCCACTCCGGTCCGGTCCTGCCCGGTCCGGCCCGGCTTTCGTCTACAAGCGGCCTTCGGCCGTCGCGCAACGCACAACACGGATCTCGCGCCCGGGCTCGACCGGGCGTCATTTGGGTTCTGAGGGGTGACGCGCTGGTGTATTCGGCGACGAAACGGGAGGACACGGTGGAGCGGGTGATCAAGGCCCAGGAGGAGGAGCGGCGCCGCGTCGCCAGGGACATCCACGACGGCCCCGCCCAGATGATCGCCAACGCCATCCTGCAACTGGAGATAGTGGAGAGGCTTACCGCCGAGGACCCATCCCGCGCCCTGGGGGAGATCAAGGACCTGCGGAAAACCATAACGGAGAGCCTCCGCGAGATCAGAAGGATAATCTTCGACCTGCGGCCCATGATCCTCGACGACCTTGGGCTCGCGCCGGCCCTGCGCCGGTACATCACGGATTTCACCTCGAGGCACGGGCTGCCCGTGGAGATGAACGTCCTTGGAAAGGAGACGAGGCTCGACCCCATCATCGAGCTTGCGCTCTTCCGCATTGTGCAGGAGGCCCTCCACAACGCGCGCAAGCACGCCCTGGCCTCGAAAGTGGTGGTCACGCTCGGATACGGCGTGAGCGCTGTCGGGGCGAGCATCGAGGATAACGGCAAGGGCTTCGACCTCAGCACCATCTCGCGGGGCGTGGGCAAGTCCGAGAAGTTGGGCATCGCCGGGATGAAGGAGCGGGCGAAGCTCCTCGGCGGCTCCCTCGACATAGACACCGCACCCGGCAGGGGCACCAAGCTGACCGTGCGGATCCCCATCGAGGATCGGGGCGAGTCTGAGGCCGGGGGGAAGTGAGGGACGTGACGGTGCGGGGTGAAGGCGCCCGGGGCGCGCGGACCATCAGGGTGCTCGTGGTGGACTGGAGCGCCCTGTTCCGGTCGGGGATGCGCCGGGCCATCGAGGCCGAGCCTGACCTCGAGGTGGCAGGCGAGGCCGGCGACCTGCAGCAGGCAGGCGAGGCGGTCGCAGCTGAGAGGCCGGACGTGATCGTGGCCGGCGCGATAACGGGTGATCTCGCGTCCTGGCGGGCGGTCACGGCCGCGTGGGCGAGTAGCGCCGGTGCGGGCTCGATCGCGGCGCCGGGGCTGACGGGGGCGCCGGGGACCATCGGAGCGAGCGGAGCGGGCCTGGCAGGCGGAGCGGGCGGCAGGTGTGCGCTGGTCGCCGTGGTCGACATCGACGGCGACAGCCGTGAGGCGCTGGACACGATCGTGGACGCCTTCGGAGCGGGGGCCCTCGGGTGCCTCGACCGCTCCGTCGGACCTGAGGACCTGGTGCACGCGGTGCGGGCGGCCTCACACGGGCGCTGTTTCGCGTCCTCGCGGGTGGTGAGGTTGCTGATAGACGGCCTTGTGAGGCTCCGCGAGGTGGCGTCTGGCTTCGAGGAGGCGGTCGTGCACGCGATGGAGTCCCCGCCCGGGCAGGTCTCATGCACGGCGGCGGGAGGGCCCAGGCACAGGCTCACCGCGAGGGAGTCCGAGGTGCTCGCGCTCGTCGCGCGCGGCAAGAGCAACCGCGAGATCGCCGGCATGCTCTCCATAAGCGAGAAGACCGTGAAGAACCACGTCAGCAACCTCCTTCGCAAGCTGGGGGCCGACCGCCGGACCCAGGCGGCCATATGGGCCATCAGCCAGGGCCTTTCGGGGTCCCAGGGCGCAGGCTCTGCGACCAAAGTCCTAGCCAAAGATGAGCCATCAGACCGATAGGCAGGACTTGCCATCCATGGTAGTTTTTTAGATAGGAGGCGAGTCTTTCCCACAATAGAAAAAGGTTCTCCCGACAAAGGTAAACCCGTCGAAAGGCGGGGACGCAAAGCCACGGGTCTAAAGCCAGGAGGGGTTCTGGCCATGATAGCCGGGTTGCCGAAGAGAAGGGACTTTTGAGCCTGCCCGTTTGGCAACGCCGACGAGCAGGCTTCGTGTTTACGGGGAGTCTCTTCGGCAGGCCGTGAAAGGGGCCTGCGGGTCAGCCAGGTTGCACCAGTCGAGCGGTTTTGACCTGACCTGACCTGATTCTTGAAATGCGGTTGACCCCAGGAGCCTCTTTGAGCGGTCGTCGGGCACACACACGCACGAAAGGAGGTGTGAGTCATGATGGCGCTGCTGAAGAGGCTC
>DKEX01000059.1:0-6683 GCA_002452295.1 Firmicutes bacterium UBA6811
CTGCGCGTCCCGGCGGTTCTCGGCGACGCTGCGCGCTCTCCGCTGTCCGGCGGCGCCCGCCGGCCGCAGGCCGGCATGGGGGATGGAGCGCCTTGTAACCACGCAAACAAGGGCAGAGTGCCTGCCCCTATTCTCCGCCGCAGGCCGGCGTGGGCGAGGGGAGTGCGTTGTGACCGCGCAATCGTGCATCCGCGCTGCGATTTTGCGCTACGATTCTACTCTCACGAGAAGGAGCGTGGCGGGCAGTGTTCCCGATGGTCTTGTCGGTTGCTTCTGGCACCCGTCGGGCGAGCATTGTTCGGGGGGCCGTCCTTCTTGGCGTCCTCCTCGTGGCCGTCTACGTGCTCGTGTATTCGACGGGCGGGATGCGGCTCGCCTGGGGGCAGCTGTTCTACGTGCCGATCATCCTGGCCGGCCTTGAGTACGGCCGCCTCGTGACCACAGCCACTGCCATAGCCGCAGGGCTTCTCGCCGGCCCAGCCATGCCGGAAAACGTCGCCCTCGGGCAGGCCCAGAGCGCCGCGAACTGGCTGTACCGCATGGCTCTCTTCATCGTCATCGCCCTTGCCATAAGCACGCTCATGCACATGCTGCGCCGGCAGCGGGCTGCCCTCGAGGCGCAGGATCGGGTGCTCCGCGAGAAGACGGCCGCGCTCAGCCGTTCGGTGGAGCAGACCATGCGTGCGCTCGTGGCGTGCATCGAGCCACACCTTAGCGAGCGCGGCGACCATCATTCCCTTCGCGTCGCCCGCCTTTCGGTTGCGATCGGCAGGGCGCTCGGCCTTTCCGCGGAGGCCTTGCCTGACCTGTGGTGGGGAGGGTTCGTCCACGACATCGGGAAGGTGGGCGTGCCGGAGCGCCTTCTTGATGAGCCTGGCCCTCTCACACCCGAGGAGGACAGCATCGTTCGGAGGCACCCGGTCACAGGGCGCGATTTGCTCCGGGCCATCCCTGCTACAGATGTTATCCGCGATGCTGTGGAGTTTCACCATGAGCGCTGGGACGGGTCCGGATATCCGGACGGGCGGAAGGGCCAGCAGATCCCTCTGACGGCGAGGATAGTGGCGGTGGCGGACGCATACGACCACGCGATGCACGGATGGGGCCGGGGTACCTGCGCACACGAACGGTCCCCTGGCTGGGAGCGCGAAGCCGGTGACCGGGACCGCGCCGTTGCCGACGGGAACCATGCTGCTGCCAACGTGGACCACAGCGCTGCCGTCGCGCTCGATGTGGTCGGGCGCGGGGCGGGGTCGGCCTTCGACCCGGCGGTGGTTGAGGCCCTCAGGCAGAGCGTTTGCAGCGAAAGCGTCCAACACGCCCCCGGGCAGGACGATGTCGACGCGCTCTCGTCGGACCTCACGAGGCGCGTCGCGGAGTTCATATCGCAAGAGGTGCGCTCTCGAGGCCAGGCGGCGGAGGATGCGGCAGCGGCTACAACGACTACAGCGGTTGTAGCGGCTGCAGCGGCCGCAGCGGACACGACGGCAATGGCGGCAAGGGTGGCAGCAGCAACAGCGACTGCGAGAACGACCGCAGCGAGAACGACAGCACCAGGCACGGTGGCAGCGGTATCGACGGCAGCAGCATTAGCGGAACCGTCAGCAACATCGCCACCGCCACCGACACCGCCACCGACACCGACACCGACACCAACACCAACACCATCATCGCCGCCATCATTGCCACCATGGGTAGCAGCCGCGCGCGAGGCAGCGGTAGCGGCAGACGCGACACTCCTGGGCCGCCGCGGCCGCGCCGCCATCCGGCGCTTGTGCGCCGCCGCGCGCCTCGCCGCAGTGGCAGTGGGTCTTGTCCTGTCGGCGGTGGTCATCTACGTGACCGGCGGGACGGCTTACGCCTGGGGCCATCTCTTCTACATCCCCATGATCGCCGCATCCCTGTGGTTCGGCCCGGTGGGCGGGGTGGTCTCCGGGCTAGCCGCAGGCCTGCTGGAAGGTCCGTGGATGCCCCTGGACGCCTCGGTCGGCCTCATGCAACCGACGGTCAGCTGGGTCTTCAGGACGATCTTCTTCGCAACGGTGGGGGCCGTGGTGAGCACGCTGTACGATGCCGTCCAGCGCGATAGCAAGCGCATGGCGGCCGGGATCGCCCAGCTTGGCGTGGTCGCAGGGTATCTCGAGAACCTTGCCGAGACGGTCCTGCGCACCATGGCCCGGACCATCGAGTCGGCCGACCAGTACACGCGCTACCACTCAGAGCGCGTCTCGGAGTACGCGGTCCGCGTGGCCAGCCGCATGGGGCTCGACGAGGAGCGGGCCACGATCCTCAAGTGGGCCGGGATCGTCCACGACCTCGGGAAGGTCGGCGTCGCCGAGCACGTGCTGGCCAAGCCCGGCCCGCTGACCCTGGACGAGCGGGACCACATCCGAACCCACGTCGACCTTTCGCGCCGCATCATCGAGCAGGTGGACGTCCTCGCCCCGGCCCTGCCCGCCGTCTGGACGCACCACGAGCGTTGCGACGGCAGCGGATATCCGAGGGCGCTACGGGGTAGCGAGATTCCTCTCGAGGGGCGCATCCTCGCAGTCGCCGACGTTTACGAGGCCCTCACCTCGGACCGGCCTTACAGAGAGGCCTGGCCGCGTTCGGAGGCCCTGCGCCACCTCAGCGAGAACGCCGGGACGCTCTTCGACCCAGCCGTCGTGCAGGCGTTCCTGAGCGAGTTCGGCGCGTGACCACGGCGGATGGGAAACCTCCGCGCTCAGGTCGCCCTCATCCTCGAGCGTGCAGTCCATCGGAGACCCGTGATGTGCGGAACGGGGAAGGCCGGAAGAGTGACATGCGTCAGCAGCTGGATTCGACGCATGACGCGGAGAACGGTGCCGCTTAGAAGACCCGCCGTCCGAGAGGGACCGCACGGTCAGGCTGGATGAGCGCCACCTCGGTTTCGTCGCCGCAGGCGACGCCGAGGACGAGCACTTCGGAGATGAAATCCGCTATCTGGCGGGGCGGGAAGTTCGTGACAGCGATGACCAGCTTGCCCACGAGCTCGTCACATGAGTACAGCCTCGTGAGCTGGGCGCTCGACCTGCGCACGCCGTGCTCGCCGAAGTCGATGACGAGCTTGTAGGCGGGCTTACGTGCCTTCGGGAACTCCTCCGCCTTGATGATCCTGCCTACCCGCATCTCGACCTTCTCGAAGTCGGCGTAAGTTATCTCGCTCATCCTGCACACCTCACCTCGTATCCTCGCGTCCCAGCATCATCCTGGCGCGATGGCTTCCACCTGCGAAAGCCTCCGCCGTCGACTGTGTTCGGTGCGGCGGCCGCGTTCTCCTTCTGCTGTTGCATGGTGCGGCTTCTTGCTGCGTTGCCCCGGGGCATTCTCCTATGGTATAATCTGGTGCGACACGGGTTACACATGGGGGTCTAGACGGCGGCGGTGTCATCTGTTCGCGCCGCGAGCCCGGGGCCCTGGAAGGAGACCGGGGTACGCATGTCGGTTCGGGAACGCTTCATAACAGCCGGGATCTACGTGCTCGTGCTGGCTTCTGCGGCCGGCTTCATCTGGTTTCTGCAGCGGGTCGCTGACATTCTGGTGATGCTCGTTGTCGCGGTCATCATAGCGTCGGGGGTTTCTCCAATCGTAGACGGAGTAGCCAGGACGCGTCTTGTGCGGCGCCTGCGGGTGCCGCGCGGCGTCACAGTGCTCGTGGTGCTCGTGGGGCTCACAGTGCTTGTGGCCGCGCTGGCTGCAGCAGTCGTGTCGCCGCTTGTAGCGCAGGCCACGCGCCTCGTGGCCGACTCCCCGCGATACATCGACCTCGTACGCGGATGGGTGACCAACCTGCAGGCACGCTACCCGTCGCTTGCCGACACCGCCACCCTCATCAACCGCTTCCTCGAGCAGGTGACGACCCTTGGCCCGCCGGTCCTTGGGACGGCGCTGGGTGCGGCGGCGCGCGTCGCTGGAGCTGTTGCCAACGCGGTCACTGCGTGGGTGATCACGGTATACATGCTGCTCGACGCCGGGCGCTTGAAGGCGGGCTTGCTCGTGGTTTTCCCGGCCGCCTGGCACCCGATGATCGGAGACGTCCTCCGGGCAGTCGGACGCCGCTTCGGCTCGTGGCTTCGGGCGCAGGCTTTTCTCATGTTCGTCATAGCGACCATATCCACTCTCGGGCTCACGCTCCTCGGCGTCCCGTACGCGCTGTTCCTCGGGGCTGCCGCGGGCTTTGGCGAACTCGTCCCCATCCTCGGGCCCGTTCTCTCGGCGGTCCCTGCGGTCCTCGTCGCCCTGGGGATCTCCCTATGGCGCGGCCTTGCCGTGATCGTCTTCTACGTGGTCTTGCAGCAGGTCGAGGGCAACTTCCTGGTGCCGAGGGTGATGCGGGAAGCGCTCGGGATCCCGCCGCTTCTCACCATCGTCGCGCTGCTCGTGGGCTTCAGGATCGGTGGGATCGGCGGCATGCTGCTGGCCGTGCCCGTGGCTGCGGGTCTCCAGACGGTGGGCGCGGCGCTGCTCTCTGTCGCATACGAGTGGGGTTACAGGCTCCCGGTTGCCGGGGGCGCGCCGCCGCAAGCCCAGGCGCCCGGACAGGCGCAGGTGCCAGCTCCGGGCCAGGCACCGCAACCCCAGCCGATCCCCCAACCGCAACCGCAACCGCAACCGCAGCCGATGCCGCAACCGCAGCCGATGCCGCAGCCCCAGCCCCAGCCGCCTGCCCAGCCTGCTCCGGGTGTGGTCAACGTGACAGGCACTTACCGTGGCCTCGTGAGAATCGTCAAAGGGCCCAGCCTCGGCCAGGGTTACGCCACCATCATGCTCCAGCAGCAGGGCGCGGCGGTGCAGGGGCAGTTCCAGTTCGATCCCCCTGGCCAGGGCGGCCCCATCCAGGGGCAGGTGCAGGGCAACCAGATGGTGTTCACCCTCTTCATCGGGGGCGTGTACTATCAGTTCCAGGGCATCGTCCAGGGAAACGCCATCGGAGGCAGGTTCCAGTCGGCGCAGACTAACGAGGAGGGTGAACTCTACTGGGAGAGAACGGCGACGCCCTGAGTATGCGCAGGCTCCCCTGAGGAGCATGCGTATGCTTCAATGAAGGGCACGGAAGGATTGCGGAGCATTGATCGCCCCCCGGCACCCGCGACACGCGGGGCGGGGGGCGCCTATCTTGACGGGTGTTTGAGGCCGATCCTGCAACGCCGCGCCGCCCCGGGTCTGTCGCGTTGCGCAACCGGGGGTCATGAGAGGTCACGAGAGGCTGAAAGACGCCTGATACTCTGAGAGCGCGCAAGCCAGGTCATGGCTCGAGCAGGCACCGTATGGCGTTCTCCGCGAAAGACCGCACCGCCGGGTCGGAGAGCATGTCCCTGGACAGGATGTCTGCGCCAATGTAGAGGGCGGCTCCGTTTGCCGCCACTGCGACATTGAAGGGGTCGGGGTGCGTGGGGCAGCCGTCTGCGTCGACCCACACGCCCAGCGCGGCCGCGCCGGGGAGGCATCTTGTGAGCGCGCCCTGCGCTTTGGGGAGCTGGAGGGACGCCCCGATTCCTGCCCAGAGGGCGCGAAGGACGGTACCGGGGTCGAGGTTGTCAGGAGGCACGATGGCGCCGTGCAGCGGAGCAACTCCCTGCCATCCCACGAATGCCACCCCGAGCACATCCGCAAGCTGAAAGCCGTGAAAACCTCCGGGGCGCTCGTCCTCGGTCTTGAGCGAGGTCTGGCCGGTCGCCAGGACGCGCCCCCCGCCTGCCACGAAGTCACGAACGGCCTGAGCCTGCGCGGGCGACATGCGCCGTGCATTCGAGAGAATCAGCACCGTCGCGCGGTTCCCTGCGATAGCGGGGAGGCGTTCGAGATCGTCTCCTGAAACCATGATCCACTCAAAGCCGAGCGCCTGCACGATCTCAACGAGGGCGGTCGTATCGTCCTCGTAGTCCCACCGCATGTCGTCATACCACGCCCTGTTCGCTTCGCTCGTGAAGATGGCAACGAGAGGCTGCGCCGCTGGCGCCTCTACCGCCGCTGCTGCTGCCGCACCGGCCAGTGCGCCCGGCGCAGCGCCGCGCTCCGGGGCCAGCCATGGGAGTTCGATGGCGGCGACGTACGGGAGGTGGTCTGAGGCAAGGATGCGCGGCACCCGCGCCGCGCCCGCCGCAGCCGGCACCTTGATGTCGAATGACGTCAGTATGTAGTCGATCCGCCTGGCCGGGTCGTATGCGTCGTATGTGTACCCGCCCTTGAGGTAGTCCCTGGCGAAGAGGCCCTCTTTCACAAGCTCGGCGCTGTCAACGAGCACCCGGTATACCTGCTGGGTGTCGTTGAAGCAGCGCATCAGCGTCGCGATTTCGGGGGTATCTGTGGGCGATGCATTGAGGTCGCCCATCACGACCTTCGGCCCCGCGACCCTCGATGAGATCTCCACGACCGCCCGGGCCTGGGCGAGCCTTGAGTCGGCATACTCGACGTCGAGGTGGGTCACGAACACGTTCAGGACGCCTCCGCCCGTGTCGATCTGCGCCTCGAGCAGACCCCGAGGCTCGTTGAAGTGTATGTTCGGGAGCGGGTGGTTCGTCGACGATACGATGGGATAGCGGCTGAGGACGGCATTGCCGAAGGCACCGCCGTCATACACGAAGTTCGGGCCGTACGTGTAATGATAGCCGAGCCTCTCGGCTATGTGCCGCGCCTGGTCCACCCGTCCGGAGCGCCTGGTT
>DKEX01000059.1:6697-16716 GCA_002452295.1 Firmicutes bacterium UBA6811
GCGATCCTGTCGAGGTCCAGCTTGAGGTCGGCCCCGACCCCGCTGTGGATGTTGTAGGTCATGACGGTCAGGCGCATGGGTGCAGGAATGGTGTGCTGTCTCATGGCCAACGCCTCCGCTGCGGTCTCCACCGGTGCGGTCGCCGCTTTGGCGACCGTGTCCGGTCCCAGCGCAAGTCCTGCAGTTGCCGCTATGATCTTCGGAACATCCGTATTGTCCAGCCGCCCCGCGAACATCTCCTGGCCCGGCCCTTCGGCGAAGAGGGGCACCTCCGCGTCGGTATGTCCGTCGGTTCCGAACTTGAGCTTGCCGTCAGCATCCACCGCAAGTCCCCCGGTTTCGTGGTCGGCCGTGACCACTACAAGGGTGTCCTTTCGCTCTCGGCCGAATTCGAGGCCGCGCGCGATAGCATCGTCGAATGCCGCCATCTCGCCGCGCAGTGCCTCGGCGTCGTTATTGTGGCATGCGTGGTCGATCCGGCCGCCTTCCACCACCAGCAGGAACCTCCTCCCGGTGGACGATAGGAGCCGGACGGCCTTTGCCGTCATCTCCGCGAGGCTCGGCTCGCGGCGTGCGTCCCTGTCCCTCTCCCATTCCAGATTCGTCATGGCGAAGAGGCCCAGGAGCGGCAGGGACGACGCCTCGTCGAAGCCCTTGCGGTCCTGCAATACAGTGTAGCCAGCCTTGCGCGCCAGCTCTACCGGCGGCTCACCTTTAGCGAAGAGGGCGGGGAGGAAGTCCGCGGCCCCGCCGCCCATGAGGAGATCGACCTTCGCCCCGATGATGGCCGTAGCGATGGTGCGCTTCTCGCGCCTGTTCTCCACGTGCACCGCGAACGCCGCCGGTGTCGCGTCGGTTATGGAACACGTGCTGACAAGGCCCACGAGCCACCCCGCGTCGCGGGCGGCCTCGAGGATCGTGCGCACCGGGGTGCCATCGGGGAGCACGCCGAGGGAGCCGTTGACGGTCTTGTGCCCGGTCGCGAGCGCGGTCGCGGCGGCCGCGGAGTCGGTGATGTTGCCGCCGAAGGATAGCGTCGTGACGGTCGTCCGCACAGGCATGGACTCCATCGCGAGCGGCCTGCCTTTCGCGAGCTTTCCAGCATGGAGCTGACCTTGCCCCATTCCGTCCCCGATGAACAGGATGACGTTCCGTGCCGGCTCACGCTCGGCCGCCCAGCATGCCGCCTGCCCGCGAGGGTCCATCTCCGCCGTGCCGGTGCCGGTGCCGGCACCACATGTGCATGAAAGCGTGGGCGGCAGGACCGTGGTGATCGCAACGACGACAACGGCGACAAGAGTAACCAGTAGCAGTCTGCGCATGGTATTCAACCCCCGTGTCTGTCGTGTCTGTCACGCGTGCCCGTCATGTGTGTGCGACATACGTCTGCGACGCGCGTGCGCGACATGCACGTTCGATGCGGGTCATCAGGTCAGGTGTCTTCCGAGCCGTCGCGACTGCAGCTTTGGCTGCGGCTCTGGCTACGGCTTCGGCTACGGCCCTGACCATGGCCGAGGGACGGCTGGCTGGCCGGGTAGCGGCTGGCCGACAGGGGAGCATCTTGCAGGCGGGAACCCGTTGCAGACTCGCTCCGCTCCGGAGCCCTGGCCAACATGTGGCTGGCCGCACGCCCACTTGCGCGCTTGCCATCTCCCGATCCTCAGGTCTTGAGGCCTGTAAGTGTAATGCCCTGCACAAAGTACCTCTGCGTGAACAGGAACAGCACGAGCACCGGCGCTATGGCCATGAGCGACGCTGCATTGATGAGGTTCTGGAAGCTGAGGTACTGCCCGGAGAAATACGGAATGGCCAGCGGCAGCGTCCGCAGCCGATCGGAGTTCACCACTATGAGGGGCCAGATATACGCGCCCCAGTGCCCCGTGAACGTGAACAAAGTCAGCGTCGCCACGGCCGGCTTGGTGAGCGGCATCACGATCTGCAGGAAGATGCGGAACTCGCCCGCCCCGTCGATCCTGGCCGCGTCGAGCAGCTCGTCGGGGATGCTCATTATGAACTGGCGCATCATGAAGATGCCGAACGCGCTCGAGAGGCCCACCACGATGAGCCCGGCGTACGTGTTCACCAGGCCGGCCCTGGAGACCATCACGTAGAGCGGCACAATCGTGGCGGGGAAGGGGACCATCATCGTGGAGAGGATGATCCAGAAGAGAAGCGACCTCCCGGCGAACCGGTACTTGGCGAACCCCATCCCCGTCATGGAGCTGGTGAGGACCGTCGCTGCCGTGGGGATCACCGAGGTGATGACGCTGTTCAGGTAGTACCTCCCGAACGGGATCATCCGGAAGACTTCGACGAAGTTCGACAGCACCGGCTTCTTCGGAAGGAAGGTGGGCGGGAACAGCACCACTTCCTGCAGCGACTTGAACGACGACAGGATGAGCCACACGAAGGGAGTCGCGGTCGCGACCGCGCCGGCAGTGACCAGGGCATACGTGAGGACACGTCCCAGGATTCGCATGGCATCGGGGCCGCTCCTCCTGGATGCTTCGGCGCGCGCGCCCACGGCGCTTAAGCCGCTTACGCTGCTTACGCCGCTTGCACCGCCCGCGCCGCCTGCCCCGCCCCTGCCGCTTGCGCTGCCCGAGCCGATTGCACCGCCCATTCCAATCATTCGTAGCTGACCTCCCTTCCGATCAGCTTCCACTGGATCGCCGTCACCACGAGGATTATCGCGAACAGCACGAAGGACATCGCCGCCGCGAGGCCGAACTGCAGGTCGCCGAACGCGCGCTTGTATATGTAGTAGACCACGACGTGCGTGGAGTCCAGCGGCCCGCCCTGCGTGAGGACGTTGACTATGCTAAACACCTGGAAGGAGCCGATGATGCTCGTGACGAGCACGAAGAGCGTTGCGGGTTTCAGGAGCGGCAGCGTGATGTACCTGAACAGCGCGAACCTCCCCGCGCCGTCTATCATCGCTGCTTCGTAGTACGTCTGCGGGATCCCCTGGAGCGCCGCGAGGAAGATCACCATCCTGTAGCCCACCCCGGACCATATTGCCACGATTATCACGGCGAGCATCGCCGTGCCGATCTCCTGAAGCCAGTCGTGGGTGGGGAGGCGGAGGAGCCGCATGACCCAGTTGAACAGCCCGACATGTGGATGATAGATCCACTGCCATATCACTGCCGAGATAGACAGCGGCGTCACCACCGGCAGGTAATACAGGAGCCGGTAGAAGCTTCGGCCGCGCAGCCTGGTATTCAGGAGCAGCGCAACCATGAGCGCGACTGCCACCTCGACGGGCACGACGCCCGCGGTGTAGATCGCGGTGTTGCGCAGCGAGGTCCAGAAGAGGTCCTCGGAAAGGAGAGCGGTGTAGTTGCCAAGCCCCACCCACGGGTGGGCGGGCCATATGATGCTCCACTTGTGAAAGCTGATCCAGAACCCCCAGACCATCGGTATGATCGTCACCATGAGATAGAAAACCACGCCAGGCGATATGAACACGTATGGTGCGATCATCCTCTGGACGCGATGCCACGTAAGCGGGCGGCCCCTTACGGCGACCGCTGCTCTCGAACCCGAGTTCACCCTCACCAACCTCCTTCCGGGGCCCGGCCCGCCCTGGCCGGGGATGAGACGCGCCCCCTCACCCGGGACTCGCGCCCTGAGTGAGGGGGCGGTCGGTCTGGGGTCGTCAGGGCTTCGCAAGAGCCTTCTGCTCTTTCTCGGCCTTGATGGCCTCCTCAGAGAGCCACTTCATGGCTTTCTCGGGGCTCTCGTCCTTCAGGATGACAAGCTCGTACGCCTTACGGAGAAGTTCATCGTCGAGCCGTCGCGTGGTCCATGGCGCCGGGACGCTGTTCTTCATCGACTCCATGCACGGCCCAAGCAGCCGGTCATTCTTGTACTCCGGAAGGTCGAGGAGCGCCTTGCGCGTGGGGAGGTCCCCGGTCTTCGTTATCCACCTCTTCTGGGCGTCCGCCGAAGTGAGGTAAGCGATCCACTTCGAGGCAGCTTCCGACGGCGCTTTCTTGGACACGACGTACGCCCACGACGTAAGGAGTGTTGTGCGCGGTCCGCCGGGCTTGGGGGCCGGGATCTGCGCGATGTTGTATACAAGGTCCGGCACCGTGGCCCTGAAACTGCCTATCATGGCCGGGTGCGCGAACACCATCCCGAGTTTGCTCTGGCGGAAGGCGTTCCACCTGGAACCCATCTGCCTGTCCTCGACCTTGTACTCGGTCACGAGGTCCGTTGCGAACTTGAGCGCCTCGGCCGCCGCCGGGGAGCTGAAGTCGGGCAGGTCCGTCGCGCTGTTCCACAGCGACGCGCCGTTCTGCAGCATGAGCGATGCGAGCACGGGTCCGTATCCGCCTGTGGCCACGCCCATCTGAGTGGTGACGCCGTTTGCGTCGCGCTTGTGTATCGCTTTGGCGTATTCGATGAGCTCAGCCCACGTCTGCGGGGGTTTCGCGGGGTCCAGCCCGGCCGCCTTGAAGAGTTCCGGGTTGTAGAAGAGGACTATCGTCTGCGTGTCAACGGGGAAGCCGTAGTAATCGGCGCCCATCTTGAGCCGCTTTACGGCAGACGGCACGAAGTCGGCCTCGATCTGCGCAGCGGTCGTCACCTTCGGGCTTATGGGCTGGAGCACTCCAGTCGCCGCGTACGACGACACCTGGCCCGCCGGGATCTGGAACGTGTCTGGGCCGGCTCCCGCTGCGAGCGCGGGGAGGAGTTTCTGGAAGTAGTCGGTTTCAGGTATGGACTCGATCTGGATGTCGATGTCGGGGTTTTTCTGCATGAACTCCGCCGCGAACGCCTCGACCATTTCCTTACGGGCCGGGGAGTGATGCTGCCAGTGGACTATCGTTGTCTTCTTCGCGAGCACTACTCCGCTTGCTATTCCCACTACAAGCAGGGCGGCGATGCTGAACGCGAAAATCCGTCGCATCTTTCTGGTCACGGTTCATACCTCCTTGAAAGGCCCAAGATGATGGTCCTGGCTGGCAAGCCAGGCCGGTCGTCCCGATCCGTGCCGCACACACCACCATTTCTCGTTCTCGCGAGTCTGCGTGTTGCTACTAGCCTCCTTTCGCTTTCACCTGTTCTCCGCGTTCTGGCCACGTCCACGTACTGCCCTCAATCGGTCCACGATAGCTCAACCGGCCTGCCCTCTCTCGCGGATTCATAGGCGGCCAGAGCTATTTCGAGCGCCCTCATGCCGTCGACGCCGCTCGCCGCCGGGGGTGTGCCTTCGCGCACCGCCTGCACAAAGTCCCTTACGAGAGCGAAGTCCATGTCGTCGCCCCAGTGCCTGTAGAGGACGGCGTTCTGCGGGTCGCTCGCGTGCACGAGGACCTGCGCGAAAACGTCCACCGAGACCACGCCCGAAGTGCCGACTATTTCCATGGTGACATCGCCCCAAGTTGGATACGCTCTGGGCCTGGACCAGCTTGGGTCGAGGGTTGCGAACGCGCCGTTCCTGAATTCTATGCACAAAGTGCCGCAGTCGTCGATGGCGACGTCGTGCATCCGCGTGTCCACCTCGGCGTACACGCGCTCAGCCTCGTCCGCCAGGAACCATCTGAGGAGGTCGGCCACGTGGACCGTGTGGTCGAGCACCGCCCCTCCGCCGGATAGGGCGCGGTCGATGAACCAGCCCCCGGGCATTCGTCCGTGGTTGGTGCCGCTTACGGCGAGCACCTTTCCGATTCTGCCCTCATCGATGAGGTGCTTGGCTCTTATGATAGGGGGCGCGTGTCGGACGGGGAACGCCGTGGCGAGCCGGACGCCGCGCGCCCTGCACTCCTTTACCATGGCGGCGGCGTCTTCACGCGTGGTCGCTATCGGCTTTTCGCACAGCACGTGCTTGCCCGCCTGTGCGGCGGCGACGACGTGTTCCCTGTGGCGGGCGTTCTCGGAGCATACTATGACAGCGTCGATGTCGGCGGCGAAAAGCTTGTCCACATCGCGGTAATACGGCGCCCCGAACTCGCGCGAGGCTGCCTGCCCGCGCTCCTCCGAGTCATCTGCGATGCCTGCGAGGGTCGCGCCGGCCATGGAGCGGACGGCCCGTGCGTAGCTGTAAGCGTGCATGTGCGCGAAGCTCACCATGCCGATGCGCACCTCGCCGCGCCGGCAACCTGTCGCGTGCGTCATGACACGCTCACCACCTTGCCCGTGAGTGCTGAGCGGGTGGCAGCGAGGCTTATCTCGAGGGCGGCCACGGCATCCTCCGGCAGGACTCGCGGTATGCCCTCGCCCCGGACATACGCGAGAAAGTCGCGGATCTCGCGAAGATATGGCTCCCTGTCCCTCAGGGGGCTTTCAGGGACCGCCACCCCGGGCGCTCCACCCCCGCCTCCGCCTCCGCTTCCGGTATCAGTCCCCTGGCCATTGCCCCTGCCGCCTCCGCCCGTCGGGGCGGCGGTCACGATGGAGAGTGGGCGGGCCTTGAGGCTGTCATACTCGATCATCCCCGAGCTTCCGCACACTTCGAACCTGTATGAGAACGGCCCCGGGTGCGCCCAGCTTCCTTCGACGTGGGCAATGACGCCGTTCTTCATGCGTACCACCACGAGGGCATACTCAAGAGGCCTATCATTACGCACTTTGCGGGCGTAGGCATGGTCAACCGGGCCGAAGCACCACCTGAGGAAGTCGAAGTCGTGGATGGAGAGGTCGAGAAGCAATCCGCCGCTTCGTGCTTCGTCTGCGTACCAATCTCGCCAGCCCCTGGGGAACGGCCCTACCCTCGAGAGGCGGACGGTGCCGATCTGCCCGAGATCTCCGGAGGTTATCATCTGGCGCGCCATCTCATACTCGGGGAAGTATCGCAACACGTGTGCTATCCCCAGCTTCACGCCACACGCCCTGCAGGTGTCTATCATGGCCTTCGCGTCGGCGGCGGAAAGCGCCGCCGGCTTCTCGCACAGGATGTGCTTGCCCGAACGGGCGGCCTGCTCCACCGATTGTCTATGGAGGTATGTGGGAAGGCACACGTCAACCACGTCAACCTCCGGGTCTGAAAGGGCCACACCCGGGTCGGTCATGGCACGGGCCTCGCATGTTGAGGCGAGTTCTTGCGCCTTCGCAAGATCCTGATCGATCACGTACGCCACACGCGCTTCCTCACTGCGCTCGTAGCAGCCGGCATGTACTCTCCCCATGGTGCCGGCGCCCCAGATGGCAACCTTGTGCACCCTAACACCCCTCTCGCTGGGTTACTGCGGGACCAGAACAAACTATTCTCCTGTCGATTGATGCCCGATCAGAGTATATCAAGTTCAGCCAATGGAGTCAAGCATAGCCTGATCAGGGGTAACGAGGCAGCATAACACGTTTTTGGGCCGCCATCCATTACGGTGTTGAAATTCCAGTAAATGTGTCGTATCATAGCTGTAAAGGACCAGCCGGGGAGTTTGTCGTTGTCACGAATTAACTGCGCTGGCTATCGATTCAACCGTCTGCACCGCTTTGCCAGTGCGTTCCGGGTCGCCGGCTTCCGGTTCGAGTTTCCGGCCCCGCATCGTCTCAACGACGAACGGAGGCCTGGGAGACGTTCCGGGTCGCCAGCATCCGGTTCGAGTCTCCGGTGCGATGCTCCGGCGACGGCGCGCTTGCGGCGGCACTCGTCAGATCTGGCATTCGGGGTCACTGCAGTCGGTCCGGGGCTTACCGGGAGCTTACCATGATTGCGAGGTAATGGCGCATGACCGGCTTGAAACGCACCGCCGACTCCACGCTCGCGAAGAAGGTCAACACCATGGTCGTCGTGGACGCGGTCAGGAAGTACTCGCCGCTCTCCCGGGCTGAGGTGGCGAAGCTTACCATGCTCAGCCCGTCCACGGTCTCCGGGATAGTATCTGGCCTCGTCAGGGCCGGTCTCGTAAGGGAGACGAAGGGTGACGCCGGGAGCGCCGGCGGCCGGCGGCCGATCTTGCTCACCCTGAACGCGGGCGCTGCTCTCGCCGCCATCATCGACGTGCAGGTGGCCAGGATACTGTATGGCATCGTCGACCTCGCCGGGAGCCCGGTATGTGTCATGAAGGAAGACGTGGACCTCTCAAGCCCGGCAGGCACCGTGGACCAGGTCCTCAGGGCGGCCGCCCGGGCCCTCGCAAAGCTGCCGCGGGCGGGCGCCGGGGCTGCTGCCGGGATAGGCGTTGGAGTCCCGGGGGTGGTTGACAGCAGGACCGGGACCATCCTGAAGTCAACCCGGCTGCGCTGGACCAACCTCCCGCTCGCGGCGCGGCTTCAGCACGAATTCGGCCTGCCCGTGTTGGTTGAGCGAGACGTGCGCGCTGCGGCCTGGGGGGAGCGGCGTTACGGGCATGCGCGGAACGTGACCGACTTCGTCTACATGGCGGTAGGGGAAGGCGGGTTCGGTGCCGGGCTCGTAGTGAACGGCAAGCCCTACGTGGGCGCCCGCATGCACGCAGGCGAGCTTGGGCACATGACCGTGGACATGCACGGCGAGCGGTGCTCGTGCGGGAACATCGGGTGCCTTGCAGGGGTGGCGTCTGCCTCGATTCAGGCATGGAAGGGCGGGAAGGGTGAAGGGGCCGAGGGGGACCTCGTTGAATACACTGCTACGGGCCTTGTTAACCTTGTGAACCTGCTCGACCCCGAGCTGGTCGTGCTCGGTGGCGACATCGGCGGACGGTCGGATTTCGCGTCGCGTGTGGAGGCGGCGGCGAAAGAGCGGGCCCTTCTGGCGCCGGGCCAGATGCCGAGGGTCCTGCCGTCGCAACTTGGGGACATGGCGGTCGCCCTCGGGCTCGCGGGTCTTGTTTTCGACAGGTTCTACTGGAACCAAACGCCCGCTGACGATCTCCCCGAGATGGGCGAAGGCGGGATGACGAGCTACCGCGTGCAAGCCCGTTGCGGCCTCTAAGTGGCAGGTTCGGAGTCTGCGGCCGTTTTACCTGCGGTGCCGGTGCCGCGCTACCGGGGGGCGGGGGGCGGCGCGTTTGCGGCGCGCCTCGCTGGTTCTGGTGTTCGGGCCTGCCAAATCAGGGGCACCCCGTCGTGAAAGTTCCGGTCCCGAACTCATGGGCCGACTGGCACGGACTTGTGAACCCACACCCGGCCCGGCTCGCCGGATGTGTGACGTGCGGCGTGAGACTGAGACTGAGACGGAGACGGGTGGTACGGACGGCGGTGATGCGATGAAGATTCGGACGCTGGTCATCCTTGCCTGCGCTGGTTGCGCCCTTGTCCTGGGAGCCGCGCTCATGGCGGTCGCGTCGTTGCCGCGGCGGTGTGCCCCGGCGCTCGGACGGCAGGTCGTCGGCCCGGCGGACGACGTACCGGGTGCAGTCGAGGCCGGGTCGCGCCCTGGCTTGCATTCCAGGGACCTGTCCGGTCCCGGGGCAGGCTTTGGTGCCAGTCCCAGTCCCAGTCCCAGTCCCAGCCCTGGCCCTGGCCCTGGCCGCAGCCCAAACTCCAGTTCCAGTTCCAGTTCCAGCTTCGGGGCTGAGTCCGGGTCCGTGTCCCGACCCCGGTCCGTACCCGTCTCCGTCTCCGTCTCCGTGTCCGGGCGGGACGCGCAGAAAGAAAGAGCTTTGGAAGCGGGTGATAACGTGACAGATGGACCGGGCGCCTCGCTTCGCCTGGCGGGGGCGCAGGGTGCTCCTGCGGACTACGTCATATACATCAACTGGGACGGGTTTGCCTGTGACTACTACGAATGGGCGAACACTGCCGGCGGGCCGGGAACGCCCGTCCTGAATCTCCTCGCCTCGCGCGGCGCCCTCTTTACAGCAGCCCGCAACGGCTTCCCGGGCATCACCAACCCGATGCAGACCAGCATCGTCACGGGCGCGTGGCCCGCCGTCCACGGGAACACGTATCGCTACTATGACCCTGTCGAGAACATCGTGATCCAGACGGGCAGGGACAACTCTGCGGAAACCATCGCGGAGGCTGTCGAGAGGTCGGGCCTTTCGTGTGCCTCTGTGCAGCAGTTCACGCTCGACGGCCGGGGGACATACCCGTCTGACCCGTCTCATCTTTACATAGAGCCAGGCGGGCCCTGGCGGCGAAGGCTC
>DKEX01000078.1:0-4147 GCA_002452295.1 Firmicutes bacterium UBA6811
CCACCTGGCATGCCCGGAGGAACTTCCCGCCCCGGTTCAACATCACCGCAAGAAAGAGCCCGAAGGTGGTCTGAATGGCGAAGGTGAGCGTGAAGAACATCACGTTATGCTTGAGGGCCCCAGCCAGCCTGTCGCTGTACGGGCGCTCGAAGAGAACCTTCGCATAGTTCGCGAGGCCCGCAAATCCTTCCCTGACGTAACCGTCCCACTGGAAGAAGCTATAGCCGAACGAGGACATGAGCGGGTACACCATGAAGACCGTGTACACGATCAGGGCCGGCGCCAGAAAGAGCCAGTAAACCCTGCGGCGAAAGAGTCGCTCCAGCACGCTGATTCCCCCATAAGCTCCCCCATGAGTCCGCCCGTTCCCACGAGAGCACAGCCATGGCCGGCACCGCGGCGCGGCGGCGCGGCGGCGCAATCACGAATTGCGTGGCCGCCGCGCAGCCGAGCCGCTGCGCAGCCGGGTCGCGGGCGATAGCTCACCCGGCTCGCGCCTCGCTTTTCGCGTCCTACTTCTGGAACGGCTTATACCACTTGGCAAGCCCGCTCTGGATCTCCGCAGCCACCTGCTCCGCCGTAAGCTTGTCGGAGAACATCCCCTGCAAGTTCGTCTGCAGCAGGGTCGAGCCGCTCGGCTGCTCGAACCTGAAGCCCACCAGCATGAGGTGAGGCGTGGACTTCTTCTCCGCCAGTGACAGCATTTCGGCCAGCACGGGATGATTCGGCTTGACGCCGGGCACCGCCGACGGCTGGGACAGCTCATCCGCGAACATCTGACCGTATTCGACAGTCGCCAGGAAGTTGATGAACCGTAGCGCCTGCTCCCTGTGCTTCGACGCGGCGTTTATGCCATAGGAGCCGTCCACGTAGACCGCGACGTAGCCGCCATCTCCGGCCTTCTCGCCGGGAACGGGGAACACCCCTATCTTGATGTTCGGGTTGAGCCGCTCGAACGTCCCAACCTCGTACGACCCGGCTATCATCATGGCCGCCATTTCCTGCGCGAACATCATCTGCATGTCGGTGTACCCGACGCCCATGAAGCTCGGAGGCATGTACGGCCGCAGCTCGAGCATCTTCTTCAGGGCATGTATGAAGCGCGGATCGTTGAACGTGGTCTTGCCGGCGATCACGTCGTTAGCGAAATCGTTCCCTCCGTAGAAGTTGGGCGCCACTCCACCGAACAGGGTCTCGAGGGTCCAGCCGTCCTTGCCGCCGTTCGCAAGCGGGATGTACCCCTTTTCCTTCAGGGTCGCCCCAAGCTTGAGGAACTCGTCCCAGGTCGCAGGCTCCTTGAGCCCGAGCTTGTCGAAGATGGCCTTGTTGTAAAGCACCTGAATCGTCTGGATGGCGAACGGGACCCCATACACCTTCCCGTCGTGACGGTTCGTGGCGCCCTTGAGAAGATCCTTCGGGAACTTCGCCAGGCCCGGGACGGTGGTGGTGTCCAGCGGGACGAGATAACCCGCGGCTGCGAGGGCTTCCATGCCACCGTACGACCGGAGTTGCGCGATATCCGGGCCTGTGCCGCCCTGGAGCGCCGTAGCCAGTATCGTATTGTACTCGGTGTTCTTATACGCTATGAACTTCACGGTGATGTCAGGGTTCTTCGCCTCAAACACCTTGATGAACTTGCCGTAAGCATCGATGTCCTCCGTCCGCCAGCTCCAGAACGTGAGCTCCGTCTTCCCGGCCGCCCCCGCGGCAGGACCGATGACAACGGCTAGAAACGCGGTGCACACCAAACACGCAACCAGAAGCCTCGACACCCTCACGGATCTTCGCCTCCTCGTCATCAGGCGTTGCCCTCAGCATTGCACAAACCGTGAACGTACAAATCAGTGCCGTCTCGAGCCACTCCCCAGTTTCCGCAGCTCACCCCCTCGGAGGTAGGTAATAACATACGTACCAGTCTTACTATTCAACCTGTCCGTGGCATTTCCTCTATAGCAAGCAGGTTTTTGAGCGGACCCGATCCGACGCGACGCCTGCGCGGCGCTTCCCATCGCGGATAGGGCCTACGTGCTCGAGCAAGGGCGGATGGTGAAGTCCGGGCTGGCCGCGGACCTCATCCAGGACCAGAGTGTAATGTATCACCGGCCTCAGCAGCGGGTTCGGCCGCCCCCTGGCGAAGAGCATTCCGATCCCCGCTATCCCATTGATGGCGCCGTGGCCGATTACTGCGGGCCACACGCTCCCGCTACGCAGAGTCGCCCAGTCCAGGAACGTCCCTATCAGGAACGTGAACCATACCATCGCCAGCATCCCCGGCCAGGGCACACCGGGATAGTCCAGCCCGCAATTATGCTCCATGGCGATGACCGGCCAGTGCCAGACGCCTCAGATAACGCCCATCAGAACGAAGGCCCTTCTCGCGCCGAGCGGCGTCAGCTTCGCGAGACTGCTCTATGGTCTGTTCCATGGTCCTGTCGGTGAGGCTGGACTGGTACCATGTGCCGCTCAAGTCCATCCTTCAGCGCCACTTTGAGGTCCCGGTGTTCGTGGGGAAAGACACCACGACGGCCATCCTCGGTGAACAATGGTCCTATACCACGCTCTTGGCGGCTGGACTGGCCGTCGGGCTTCCGGAGGGACGACCAGGAAACTCTGAGACAGGGCACCTCACCATCGGAGCCGGCCGGACGATTCTTCAGGACGAACTTAGGATAGCAAGAGCTGTCGCCCGTGGGGAGCTTTCGGAGAATCCTGCGCTCATGTGGGGGTTCAAGAAGGCGTCCGCGCATGGGGGCAAAGTGCATATCATTATGATGTTATCCGAAAAGAGCTCGCATGGGAACATCAAGGAAGGAGTTGGCCAGTCCTGGAGGCCGCGCGTGCACACGGGGTTACGCCGGTTCAGCTTCACCTGGTCCTGGACGGCAGGAGCAGCCCGCCCCAGGGAGCGGCGGACTTGCTGCAGGTGCTCGAAAGGGAAGCCTCTGATAGAGCAGACTGGGATGTTGCGACCGCCATCGGCAGGGGGCTGGTCCTCGACAGGAGCGGAAGCTACGCAGAGAAGACCCGCGTGGCTTACATGGCTCTCACGTACGGGTGGGGCGAGATCTTCTGACGGCGCAGGAGGATGAGCCTCGTGGCAACAAGCAGGGAAATGGGTTTGAAGGCGTTCCTCGGATCGGATAGTTGGTACGCCGGAGCGGAGCGAAACCCTCGGCCCGCTGGTCAGAGGTCCGATAGGCGGTATCCCGTCCGGTGTCGTCAGGTGTCGTATGCCCCGTCTACCTGGGCAGATCAGGCTCTTCGGTTTCCACTCCTTCCAAGGTTCACTGGAAAGCAGGGTCTTGGCTCGGGCAGGATTCGACCACTTCGCAGCGCGAGCCTCGTAACACGCAAGCCTGCCGATTCGGAACGCCACCGATTCTGACACGTATGTCCCTCGATTCGTTTGATCCAATCATTCGTTTGATCCGATCATTGTGGTCATAATGCCCGACGGCACGTTGAGGTGCTACTGCGGTTTGCGCGTGTGGGCCGGAGGCGGGGAGGGACGATGTGGGATGGCCACTTCACAGCACACCCGGCATTCTACAGAACGTCTCGGCGACAATGCCCATGTTCCTGGTCGGAGTGGTCGCGGGATCGTAAGGCTCAAGCTGACTGCTTCCAGTCATGGTCAGCATGGCAAGGGTCTCCCGAGCAAAGAGGTCGCAGTAGTTCCTGCTCAAGCTGGTGGTGTAGCGTGGTCCAGCAAGCACCCCCGCTGTCGCGAGTTGCACCGGTGCAGCGCAAATCGCTGCAACGAGCTTGCCGGAGTCGTTGAAGCGGCGGATGAGCCCGCAGACCTCGTCCCGGTCGAGGAGGCCGTCTCGCTGCCTCCTGGGTACTACGACCGCGTTGTACTCATCAGGATTGACTTGGCTGAGGGTTAGGATCAGCCCGGACTGTCAGCCCGCCGGCGGCGGTCACCCGGGGGTGTCGCCCGGGCCACGGTGGATATGACACTCTTTTCTTGCCGGGCTATAAAGCCCAAAAGAGTCATTTCGAACTCCGCGAACCCCTCGTAGATCAAAACCGGGACCTTCATAGGGAGCACCTCCAGGGAGATGCATGTTGAGTCACCACCCGACCCTTGCCGGAAAGTCCGCCGGGAGTCTGCCAGAAGTCTTCCGTTGGCAGAGGTCGGTAG
>DKEX01000078.1:4246-4495 GCA_002452295.1 Firmicutes bacterium UBA6811
GCGGCTCCCGGCTCTGTTGTGGCAAAACGGAGCTGTAGAGAGAAGACAATGGAGGGAGCTGCCGATGTCAGCACATCGTAACAAGGGCAAGACTGAAAGGGTCGACAGGAAAGAGAGCGCAGCGAAAGCACGAATCTCCCGCGAGGTGGCAGCGAGCCTCGAAGCAACACGGAAGAGGGCCAAGGACGGGCTGCTTGTGTTATGCATAGAGGTGGGGCCTGGGGCGCTCGAGATGATGTTTGAGAAGGA
>DKEX01000092.1 GCA_002452295.1 Firmicutes bacterium UBA6811
CCGCTTGGGGCGCCGTCCCCGAGTGCAACACCGGCAACCCGGCAACTACTGGAAGAGGGGCGCGAACTAACGCACCCTCACTTAGCTGGCACCCCGGGCAACGTTGACTCAACAGGGAGGACAGGCACGAAGAAGATGCCCCGGCTCATCGAGGAGCCGGGGCATCCCGGGCACCTGGGATATCCAGGGCGCGGGGCCGGATCGCATGTCGCCTCTATTCCTCTACCTCCCGCCCCCGCCGCCGCGGCCGTTGCCCTGGGGCCGGCCCTGGCCGCTGGGATCCCCTGCTCCGTCGCCGCTTGCGCCATCGCCGGAGCCCTTGCCCTTGCCCGGGTCTTCAGGCTTGCCCTTTTCCTTGTGGGCCTCCTTGTGGGTCCTGACCTGCGCCTTGATCTCTTCCTTCAGGGCGTTCCTGAACTCGACGCGATTGCGTACGGCCACGCCCTTCTCGAGGATGCCGTCCCTGCCGACCCCGACAGCCTCGGCGATGCGAAGCCAGGTCTGCTCCTTCACGCGAAGCTCGAGCGCGAGCCTCACCCGCGCTGCCTCCCCGGCGCCAGCCGCGAGGCTCACAGCGCAGAGGATGTCCTGCGCGTCAAGGCCCATGGCGGCGACCGCCCGCACATCGTCGTCCTCGAGGCCGAACCTATCCCGGGCCATGTCCATGGCCGCGGCGTCGTCAAGCTCCTTCCGCCCGTGCCTCGCCCTCACCCTGGCGCCGCCCCTTCCGATGATCTCGCGCACGTACTGGCCGAACGCCCTCGTTGGGACCCCGAGCTGCTTTGCGATCTCGCCCCAGCCTGCGCCGTCTGTGGCAAGCACCAGCACGCCATCGAGGGTCTGGCCGGAGTTCACGGCTATGCTGCACGCGATCACGATCTCGCCCCAGCCGTAACCTGCGTCTCTCAGCGCCTGGACCTGCTCAGCCGTCATGGCGAGCTCCGGAAAGCCGGCGATGATGTTGGCTATGAACGAACTGGTCGCAATACACTCGTCCTCAGGGTTCGCAGGGTTGACTGCGTACACCGTCCCGCCCAGCAGAAGAGCAGCCACTACAAGCGCCACAACGGTTCTCCTTGCAAGCGTCATCATGATCCCTCCCCGTGGTTTGTGTGGATCTCCTTCTGTCTTACATGTTAAACGCCGGCACGGGCTGGCGGCGTGACGGTGATCACATATGCAAAAAACGCCATCAGGCGAGGGTCTCGATCTCCCTGATCACGTCCCCCGCAAGCCGCGACTGCTCCTCCGCCGATCTGGCCTGGGCCGCGATGCCATCCACAAGCACCTCACTGGCTCCTATGGCCTCCTGGGCGCTCTCGGCAAGCTCCTGCATCTCGCCGGCCAGCTCCCCTGCCTGCCCCGCCACCTGCCGCGCCGACTCGAGGATCTCGCCCATGGCCTCCTGCACCAGCCTGGCTTCGCCTGCGCCCTTGCCCGCCGCGTCCTTCACCTCGTCCATGAGGCCGAGGATTTCGTCGAAGGACCCCTGTATCGCCCGGAAGACCTCCTCAACCCGGGAGGACTGCCGCGAAAGGCCGCGCACGCGCTCGACCGACGCGCCCAGCGACCTCACCACGTCGAGGGTGGACGCCTTGATCCCTTCCACTAGCTTCTTGACCTCTTCCACAGCGCTCACGCTCATCTCGGCGAGGCTACCGACCTCCTGGGCCACCCTGCCGAACTCGCGGCCCCCCTCCCCCGACCGCGCCGACGCTATTCGAGCGTCGAGGGCGATAAGACCGGTCTGGTCCGCGATGTTCGTGATCCCCTGCAGCACCACGTCGATTCGATCCATCTGCTCCTGCAGCGCGTCAACGTGACAGCTCGCCTCGGTGGCCGTCCTCACGTTGCCGTCCACCATGAGGATGGTCTCGCGAATCACGGCGCTCGCCAGGGTGAGCCTGCGGCCCAGCGACGATACGGTGGACCTCGTCCTATCGGCAGCCCTCGCGGTGACCTGCGTGCGGTCAGCGAGCATCCGGGCAGCGTCGGCCCCGGTCTCCATCTGGGAGGCTATCCTCTGGGACGCCTCGCTCGACACCTTGCTCGTCTCGACGACGCCGTGGAATGCCCGAAGCACCGCCCTGAGGGCGGCCTGGGTCCTGCCGGCGGACGCCCTCATGCCAGAGGACAGGCGTGCCGACCTCTCGCTCTCGCCGTGGGCTGCCTCGGCGGCCTTGCGGATCCCTCGCGAGACATCGACAAGGGTCCTTGTGATGACCCCCGACACGAGAAGGCCGAATATGAAGGCGAACGCGAACGCAAGCGCCACCCCCGCCTTCAACACCGTCGAGAGACGCTCGGTGCGCGCCATCCGTGGGCCTATCTGCTCCCATATCCTGAGCTGCACGTGCTCCGAGCGGCTGATGAGCCACTCGCCCTTCCCAGAAAGCGCCCTCAGGAGCAGGTACATCCGGTTCGGGTCCTTCTCGGCCTGCATGCCCACGAGCACGCTCGTGTATTCGCCCGCCGCGTCGCTGATGTCGTCGAGCATGGGGAGGATCTTGCGCACATTCCGGTCAGGATGGCGCCGGAGCAGCTCTTCGAGGCTTCCGAGCAGCATCTTCACCTCGTTGAGCTGGTCCTCGGGCCGCAGGACTTCGCCGCCACCTGCGATGGTGAGATACACGTTTCCGGTGGTCTGGTATATCTTCTTGGAGATCTCGCCGCTGAGCTGGATGGCGGGAACGTCGCACGTGTTGATCTGGTGGAGGGCCGCGGTGAGGTTGGAGATCGCGTATAGCGTAAGAAGGCTCAGGACAAGCGTGGACCAGACGATGGCTGCAAAGCCCAGCCGCACCCTTTCCGTCACGCGCATGCCCGGTTTTCCTCGACGAGCACCCACTTAAGAACCCCCCGTAGCCCGGCCTGGCCGCGGTCAGGCCACCAGGCGCCCCTCCCTGACTTGGGCCTCTGCCAACAGCCCCGCCCCACGCCCTGGGCCTCGCTGCGGAGCTACCCTTTGAGGCGGCCTCGCAAGGCCGCTGCCCGCATCTGCGTCGCGCGCCTACGGCAGGCGGCGTATCCTTTCCACAGCCGCATCCAGTGCGTCCTGCGGAGTCATGGTCCCCTCGAGCGCGGCGTGGATGAACCTCTGCATGATCGCGGAGATCTCCTGGTATCTCACGAGCTTGGGCCGGTGATGGAGCCACCGCATCTGCTTCAGCTTGATGTCGAGCGACGGGTCCTTGGCCCGGGCCTCCGGGCTGAGCTGGAGGGACGTCCACACCGGCACCTCTTGCAGGAACCGGCCCTGGACGGCGGGGCTGGTCATGAACTCCACGTACGTCCAAGCCTCCTGCTTGTGGGAGGAATTGGCCATTACCGCAAGGCCCTGAAACCCGCTGACCGATGAGGAGACCTGCCCCGTGCTCTCCCGCACCGCCCGCGCCACGGGCAAAAGCCCCATCCTGGCGTGGCCTGCAACGCGCGATGCGGTGGGGTCGCTCATGAGGGCGCCGAGGAACGTCCAGTTGGGTGCGAACGCCGCCTTCCCCGCGATGAAGACGTCCTTGACCACAAGCTCGTCGGCGGTGAGCGCGAGCGGATTTATGAGGCCCTCCCGCACCCACCTCGCCATCGTGTCGAGCGCGAGCGCCCCCGGTCCCCGGTTGAAGATGGGCTGGCCCCCCGGGTCGAAGATGTCGCCGCCGAACGCCCCGACAAGCCATACGTACTCGCAGACGAGGCCCTCCTTCTGGTTCCACGAGGCGATCATGGGGTAGTCGATCATCCCCTTGCGCTTCATCTCGCGCATCTGGGCCTCCATCTCCTCGACGGTCGCCGGCGGCGCGCCGAAGCCCGCGCGCCTCAGCATGTCCTCGTTGTAGAAGAGGAAATGGAGATTCGCCAGGAACGGCATGGCCCAGACCCGCCCGCCGTACTCGAAGGCGTTCAGGATGACCGGGGAGACGTCGTGCCTCGCCTTTTCGGCGAGGCTCCGGTCGAGCGGAACCACGTAGCCCTTCTCCGCGAACTCGGCGACCCAGATGAGGTCGGCCAGCACCACGTCGTAGGTTGCCACAGGGGACGTGGCGGAGGTGACGATCTTCTGATACTCTTCGTCGTAGCGGACTATGTTGAGCGCGACATCGATCCCCGACTCCCTCGTGAATTCGCGCGTCATCTCCTCGAACTGCTCGGGCTGGTAGCCTGCCTGGGCCATGTAGATCACGTTCAACCCGGCCTGGGGACCGGCCGCGGCGCACCGCAAGGTGCCGGCCCCGATGGCGAGAGGCCCGGCGGCCGCGACGGCCAGGACGAGCATCAGGACACGGACGAGGCCTGCCGCGCGGCCCGGAATGCCTGTGCGGGCATAACAGATCCTGACTGAACGGCCGGAACGGCCAGGATGGCACAGGCGGGCTGGACGGCCTGGACGGTTCGGATGGCCCGGATGGTCTGGATGCGGGACCGACACCGACGCCCCTCCCCTCTCCCTCCACCTCACTCGCTGGACGCGTCCTCAGGCGTACGCGCTTATGCTCGGCGACTCGAACACCCTCGTGAGCGCGAGGCTCGCCGCGCCGATCACGCAGGCGTCATGCCCCAGCGCCGAGACGACGATGCCGAGGTCCTTACCAAGCACCGGCCACGCGCGGCGCCTGGCGGTCTCCCTGGCGCTTGCGAAGAAAAGGTTGCTCCTGAGGGCGAGCTGCCCCCCGAGGACGATGAGCTCGGGGTTGAAGCAGTTCACGAGGTTGGCAAGGCCGATGCCGACATACCTGCCGCTCTCTTCGACTATCGCCCGGGCGTGAGGGTCCCCCGCAGCCGCGGCCTCGAGCACGGTGTCCATGGTGACGGCCTCGATGTCTCCGCCCGCAAGCTCGCTGCAGAGCGTCTTCGCGCCTCGCTTGATATCGCTTATCATCTTGCGAGCGATGGCGGTGCCCGAGGCCATGACGTCGAGGCACCCGAAGTTGCCGCACTTGCACTGTGGGCCGTCGACGTCCACGGTCATGTGGCCGATCTCGCCGGCCCCGTCGTTCCGGCCGCGATAAAGCCGGTCGTCTATGACGATCCCGCCGCCGAGGCCGTAATCGGCCATCACGTAAAGGAAGCTGGAGTATCCCTTTGCCGCGCCGAACCACTTCTCTCCCCAGGCTGCGGCGTTCGCATCGTTGTCCACCATCACCTCGTAGTCGATCTCGCTCTCCAGCGCTGTCTTGAGGGAGAACCCGCCCCACCCGGGCATGTGTGGCGAGGCCTGGATGGTGCCTGTGGCGGTGTCCACAGGCCCAGGGTACACAACCCCGACGCCCAGCACCTTCTCCGGGGGGACCTGGCCGGCCCCGATGATCTCGCGAATGGCGGAGGCAATCGCAGGAAGGTTCCTGCGGGGACCTTCCTGTGATACGAGGGGACCCTCGACCCTGGCCAGCACCCGGGCATCGAGGTCTGTAAGGCACACGCGCACCCGGCCCACCTCTATCGATGCGCCGCATGCCGCGTACACCCCACGGTTCAGCTCGAGCATCACAGGCTGCCTGCCGCCGGTCGAGTCTCCAAGCCCTACCTCGCGGACGAACCCCTCGGCGATGAGGTCGTTCACGATGGATGACACCGTGGCCGGGTAGAGCTGGCTCATCCTCGCCGCATCAGCGCGCGAGATCGGTCCGTGCTGCCTCACGATGTTCAGCACGATGTTCCGGTTGATGCTCTTCACGAGCTTCTGGTTGCCCTTTCGTATCGCCGCGGGTCTTAAGCGCGATAGCCCTCCCAACGCCTTACGCTCCCTTCCGGGCGCTGCAGCCGGACCAGGCCTCCTCCCGGGTCGGACCGGCCGCGAGAACACGTTCGCACGATACATTCTCCACGCAATACCAGAAGTCCTTCAAGAGGACGTGCCGGGCCGGACACAGCACAGACCAACACAACATGGCATGGCATGGCGCAGCGTGACGCAACGCGGCGCGAATGCGAGCGCGAGCAGCGTCAGCCTTTCACGCTTCCCGACGTGAGGCCCTGAACGATGAACCTCTGGAAGAGGAGCGCCAGCACCACCGGCGGGATCGCTGCCATGACCCCGGCCGCTGATATCTGGTCGTAGGCCGTTATGTACTGGCTTCCCAGCTCGGCGATGAAGAGCGGCAGCGTGATGGCGTTGTTGGACCTTGTGAAGATGAGGGCCAGAAGAAACTCGTCCCATGCCAGCAGGAATGACAGGATGCCGGTGGCCACGAGCCCGGGCGCGCACAGCGGGAGCACAACGTGCCGGAGCGCCTGCAGCCTGGTGCACCCGTCGATGCGGGCAGCCTCCTCGAGATCCGCCGGGATGGTGAGAAAGAACCCTCTCATTATCCAGATCACGAACCCCAGAATGAAGGTGGTGTAGAGGATCACGAGGTTGAGCTTGGTGTCGAAGAGGTGGAATGACGACCCGATGTTCATGAACCCGTAGTCAATGTAAGACACGATCACGAAGAAGGGTATCACGAGAGCGATGGTGGGGAGCATCCTGATGGACATGAGGGACAGCACCAGCGTCTTCTTCCCCCTCACAGGGAGGCGCGCCAGGGCGTACGCCGCGAGCGTGCCGGCCACAAGGCAGATGATAGTCACGGAGCTTGCCACGATCATGCTGTTGCGGATGGCGTACACGAAGCGCTCGCCTGTCTCGCGCGACAGGTCAAACATCGCACGGAAGTTGGCGAAGGTGGGGTGGCGCGGAAGCCAGTGGGTGGCCCTATCGGATATGAGCTCGCTGTACGGCGTGATGCTCGAGATGGCAAGCCACGCAACGGGCGCGAGCGTCCACACCACGATGGCCGCGACAGCGACGTAAAGGGCGGCGCGCTTTAGCCGGAGCGCTGTTTTGCCTTTCGTTCGCGTCCTCATCTGCAAAGCGTTCATGTCTCTCCCCCCGAGGTTCACCAGGGTCTGCCATGCCGTCCCCTGCCCGACCCGGGGTCACCGGCTCCACGCGCACAAGATCCGGCCAGATCGGGCCGGGCCCGGGGGCCGGGGGCCCCCACCTCTTCTCAGTATCCTTCGTCAGTATAGAACAAACGGATGTATATGAGCGCAAGCCCGAGTATGAGCAGCGCCACGAGGAACGACAACGCTGCACCGCTGCCGAAGTGCAGGAACTTCATCCCCACCTCGTAGGTCAGCACACCCAGCACCCTGATGGAGTACTGCATGATGATGTAGATGATGTCGAACACCCGGAAAAGCTCCATCGTCCGGAGCACCAGCACCACCAGGAGCACCGGCTTGAGCAGCGGCAACGTAACGTGCCTGAGCTTCCGCCAGAAGCCCGCGCCGTCCACTGTGGCCGCCTCGTAGAGGCTATCAGGGATGGTCTGAAGGCCTGCCAGCACCAGCAGCACCACGAGGGGCGTCACCTTCCACGTATCAGCGAGGATGATCATATTCAGCGCCTGCGTGACGCCCATCCATTTCAGGAACGGCCCCAGCACAGGGGCACCGGCCAGCGGCACGTCGAACCCCAGCCACACGCGGTCGTACGTCGGAGGAAACACGTGCAGCACTTTCATGAGCCCGTTCAGCGCGCCGAACTCGGAGCCTGCGAATATCCACTCCCACATGCGGGCGTTTACCACGGTGGGCACGGCCCACGGGAGGAGGATGATGGCGCGCACGAAGGACCTGCCCGCAAACTTCTCATTGAGCACCAGCGCGATGGCGATCCCGAGCACGAGCTCTATGGCGAGTGAAACGACGGTGAAGTATACGGTTACGCGCACGGCAGGCCAGAAGAGGTCGGACCTGGCGAAATGGTGCACGTAGTTGGCGATCCCGACAAACCGCATGTTTATGCCGCCCACCGTCGGCTCGGCCTCCTGGAAGCTCAAGAAGAACGCGAAGAGGAGCGGAGCGAGGACTACGGTTGCTATCAAGATCACGCTGGGCGCGAGAAGCCACCGCGCGAGCTTCCGTCCATTGGGATCAGGCCTTCGCAGGAACATGGCGAGGCTACCTCCATAGATACGGTTCGGAACTCGGGATGTAGCTCCCGGTCAGGCGCACCCACGACGGCGCCACGACAACAACCCGCGTGATGGCGCCGCTCTGCCGACGCCACGGGGAAAGGATCCAGGAAAGACGCCCGGGCGAGGGCCGCGATAGCAGCAGGCGATGCGGCCCTCGCGCCAGGGTGCACCTCGGCTGCTACTTCGCCAGCACCGCCTTGATCTCCTCGGCCGCCTTGTCCAGGGCCGCCCTGGGCTCCATCTTCATCTGGAGCGCAAGGTGGATGTACCTCTGGAGGATGGACGACACCTCGGGGTACGGCGGCACCTTCGGCCTGTGGTGCACGGCGGCGATCTGCTCACCCTTCACCGCCATCGTCTTATCCATCATGTTGGCGTACGCGCTCTTCTGGACGGATGTCCACACGGGCATCTCCTGCAGATAGGACCTCTGCACCAGCGGGCTCGTTATGAACTTCACGTACTTCCAGGCGAGATCCTTCTTACGGGAGTTGGCCATGATCGCCGCGCCCTGGAAGCCGCTGACCGAGGTCGTCTTCGCCTTGTCGATCACGCTCTTGGAGACCGGGATGAGCCCCATCTGGCCGGCGCCGACCACTTTCGACACCGCCGGGTCGTTCATGAGGGCGTACTGGAAGGTCCAGTTCGTGGTGAACGCGGCGTTGCCCGAGATGAAGTCGTCCTTCGCCGCGGTCTCGTCGTTGGTGAGGCACTTCGGGTTGGCGAGGCCCTCCTTGAGGAGGCTCACCATGAACTCGAGAGCCTTGACCCCGGGACCCTCGTTGAAGATAGGCTTGCCGCTCGGATCGAACGTGTCACCGCCGAACGCCCCGGTGAGCCACACATACTCGCACACGAGGCCCTCCTTCTGGTTCCACGAGTCGGTCCAGGGGTACTTGACGACGTTCCTGGCCTTCATGGCCTTCATCTGCTCGACCATTTCCTCGAGGGTTTTCGGCGGGCCGTCGAAGCCTGCTTTCTTGATCATATCGGCGTTGTAGAAGAACAACTGGAAGTTGGCGAGGAACGGCATGGCCCACGTCTTGCCGTCGAACACGAAGGCGTCCATGATGGCCGGGGCTATGTCCTTCCGCATCTCGGGAGTGATCTTGTCGTCGAGGGATGCGACCATCTTCTTCGAGGCGAACTCGCCGGTCCAGATGAGGTCGAGGAGTATCACGTCGTACGTGGCTACCGGCGCCACCGCCGAGGTCACGATCTTCTCGTGCTGCTCGTCGTACTTGACGAAAGTGATGTTTACCTTGGTGTCCGTCAGGAACTCGAAGAGGTCGGCCATGTCGCGGATGTCGTCCGGCTGGTAACCCGCCTGTGCCATGTAGATGACATTGAGCGTCTCCTTCGCCGACGCCCCGAGCCCGCAGGCGGCAATGAGCACTGCAATGCACAGCGCGATCAGGATACCCTTACGCACCTTGAAAACCTCCTTTGATGTTCACTCGAGGACTCGCACCAGGGAACCTTCTTGGCGATACCCCACGACCGGCGACTCGGGACCGTCTTCGGGGAGTCTCTCAACCCCTCGGCCCAGGGCCGCCCCGCGCCTGCCGGGCGCCGCTACGGCGACAACCGCTCACCTCCCCCTTTCGCTTCCCATCGCTCACCGCCGCGCTGCCCCCGCGCGCTGCCCCGGCAACTCCGGGAACCTCCAGGCGCACCCATCGGCTTACTTTGTTGTCTAGCTGAATGAACCACGCAGCAAGCCTCCAGGTATGCTCCGTGGCGAACGGCCTTGCGCATGTGCAAGACGCACACGGTACCGACGCAGAGCCGCTCGTCAGAGGCGCCGCACGGGTCAGAGAAAACAGGCCGCGTCGCACGCCAGGGCCCGCGATGAGCGCAAGCACGGTGGGCCTCATGACGGGACACCGCGCTTACCGGCACTTTCTAGCCTCGCTGAATGAACTCTCACTGGACCGTTCGACATCTCCCCGGAATCTCCTGCCGCAAGGAGGGTGTGCACCCACATTTTTGCGGCTCCTCCACGGGAAATCTGGACAGGGCCCAGCCGTGTCATGCGCCGCGTCGAAAGCAGGGTCCAAGGGAAAGGAGGAGTAGCGGCGAGTAAGGAAGAGAGGCGGCGCACGCCCTCAGGGCCTGCGGCTGCCGCCGGATGGCTCGAGGGCGAAATCGATGAGCATGTCAACGAGGTCAGGGAATTCGATGCCCGCCGCCCTGGCGGCGTCGGGGAGGAGGCTGGTCTCGGTCATCCCCGGTATGGTGTTCACCTCCAGGATGTACGGCTCGTTGTCCGGCCCGACGATGAAGTCGGCGCGGGACATGCCGCGGCAGCCCAGGGCCTTGTGGGCCCTCACGGCGGCGGCCTGGGCCGCCTCATACGTGTGCTCCGGTACGCGGGCCGGTATGATGTGCTCGCTCATGCCTTTCGTGTACTTGGCCTTGTAGTCATAGAGTCCGGTGGCGGAGATGATCTCGATGATGGGAAGGGCCCATGGCTCCCGGTTGCCCAGCACGCTCACGGTGATCTCCGTCCCCCTGATGTACTCCTCCACCACCGCTTCCTCATCGTACTCGAAGGCGCGCCGCAGGGCGTCGGGGAGGCCAGCCGGCTCCTTCACGAGGGTGAGGCCGATGGTGGACCCCTCCCTGTTCGGCTTCACTATGACCGGAAACCCGAAGGCCTCTTCGACCTCGCCGGCGACCTCGCCACCGGATGTGCCATCGAGCTCGCTCCCCGCGATAACCGTGCTCCGGGGGCAGATCAGCCCCTCGAGCTGGAAGAGCTTCTTCGACATAACCTTGTCCATGGCGAGCGCGCTTGCGAGAACGCCTGACCCGACATACGGTACACCCAGTATCTCGAGAAGCCCCTGCAGGCAACCGTCCTCGCCGTACCTGCCGTGCAGGGCGATGAAGACCACGTCCGGCCTTTGCCTCTGGAGAGCGGGGACCAGTCCCTCATCGAGGTCCAGGGCTATCACCTCATGACCCTTGCGTCTCAGCGCAAGGCCGACCTGCTCGCCCGTGCGCAGGGATATCTCCCTCTCGGCGGACTTGCCGCCCAACACCAGAGCAACCCTTCTCTTCATGACGCCTCGACGCGCCCGGCCCAACCGCGGCCAGGGAGCGCCTTCTCTCCTTTCCACGAGGGGCCGAGGCCCCATGCCTATAAGCCGTATATCAGCGGGGCCATGACCCGCACCGCGATGAGTGACAGCAGGGATACGTACAGGATCGCTGTCAGGGCCACAACGCCCACGGCGAGCGAGATGACCCCGCGCGACAGCGCCCCGGACCTGTGTGCATAGATCACCCAGGCCATCTCGAAGATGATGATGAGAGAGAGAATGGCCGCACACCTCAGCATCCAGGCAAGACCCACGGTCATACCCCCGGTCGGGAAGCGAGTCTTCTACATAGTATGCCGCCCACCGGGGAAATGCGAAGAGGAGGCGCCGATGCCCCATCCTTTCAACTCGTCGATGAGGTCGTACCTCGTGAGGTCCAGGTGGATCGGGGTTATCGAGACGATGTTGCTCCGGATGGCAACTGCATCGGTCTCCTCGTCCTCATCGCAGTCGACCACGTCCCCGGCCATCCAGTAGTAGGTCCGGCCCCTCGGGTCTATCCTGCGGTCGAACACGTCCTTCCACTTGCGCGCGCCGAGCCTCGTGATGGCGACGCCCGCCACATCGTCCTCGTCAACCGACGGGACGTTGATGTTGAGGAGTGTGGCCGGGGGGAGGCCCCTCTCCAGCACCTTCGAGACCATCCTCACCCCGAACTTCGCCGCGAAGTCGTAGATGCAGTTCTCGAAGGCCGCCACCGAGAGCGCCATCGAGGGCAGCCCGCATATGGCCCCCTCCACCGCCGCGGAGACCGTGCCCGAGTACAGCACGTCGGTGCCGAGGTTGGGGCCGCGGTTGATGCCCGACACCACCACGTCGGGCCGCCTCTCGAGCAAGGCCTCGACGGCCAGCTTCACGCAGTCTGACGGTGTCCCGTCCACGGCCCAGGCCTCAGCGTCCAGCCCTGGAATCGTAACCTTCTCGACCCTGAGGGGACGGAGCACCGTGATGGCATGGCCGGTGGCGCTCCTCTCCCGGTCGGGGGCGACCACCACGACCTCACCCAGGGTGGCGAGCTCGGCAGCGAGGGCACGAATGCCATCGGCCAGGATCCCATCGTCGTTCGTCACGAGTATCCTCACCGCCATGCCGTCACTCCTCGTACCCGACCCTGTACACTCCCTCGACCTCGGCTATGTCGTCGAGCAGCCTGTCCTTGCGCACCGAGAACGGAACCTCCAGCGCAAGGTGCAGCGACGCCTCGTGCCCGGCCTCCAGGGTCTCCATCTCCACGTCCTTGATGCTCACGCCGTACTTTCCGAGCACCGTGGCAATGGCCCCAAGCTGGCCGGGCCGGTCCTGCATCTGCACGAAGAGAGTGTCCCGCTTCGTGTAGATGAACCTGCGCTCGAACCGGTCGAGCGCGATAAGCACGACCACCACGATGCCGGTGGTCATGGCGCCCGCAAGGTAGAACCCGGTTCCAACGGCCAGCCCGATGCCGGCCACCACCCACAGGCTCGCCGCGGTGGTGAGGCCCTTGATGGTGGCACCCTCTCTCAGGATCGTTCCCGCGCCAAGGAATCCTATGCCGCTGACCACCTGCGCCGCGATGCGCCCGGGATCATACTGGATAACCCGTGTGAAGCCAACGAATGCGTACTGCGAGATCATCATGATGAGCGCAGAGCCGACGCACACCAGGATGTGAGTTCTGAACCCGGCGGGGCGCTTGTGGCTCTCGCGCTCCAGCCCAATGAGGCCCCCGAACAACACCGCCAGGACCAGGCGCAGCACCATCTCTGTCTGGGGAATCATGTCGCCACCTCCTGACTGGCGCAGGCGGGCGCCCTCCTCCGGCAACTCTCTCCACATCTCCCGCCACAGCCCACGGCCACCTGCACACTGGTTGAATTGAATTATAGCACACCCTGCCGCCCCCGGAAAGGGAACAAGAGGCGGCGTATGCGTTCCGGCCGCAGGCCGCGGCCGAAACCCACTCGCCGCCAGGCTCAACTTCCACCCACTCACAACTCGCACACGCGCAAATACCGGAAATCGCTAGCCGCTCGCCCTCTGCGCGCCCTGGTCGCGCTCGTTGAGCACCCGCATGGCGACCGCGTGAACGACGCCCCTGACGTGCTCCAGCGCCTCGAGCACCGGCCTTGTGGCGTCCTCGCCGCAAAGCTCCCTGAGCGCCTGGAGCGCATAAAACCGGAGATCCTCATTCTCCAGGCATACCCTCACAAGGGGCTCCACCGCCCTCCGGTCGCCCAGCGCGCGCAGCGCCTGGATGGCGCCGTACCGCACGTCGGTGGACTCATCTGCGAGCGCCGCGATCAGGCGCTCCAGGGCCCTGAGGTCGCCCAGCTTACGCAGGGCCTCGACCGCCTCGTACCTCACCTGCGGGTCGGCGTCGCCGAGCACGGCCGAAAGGCGCGGAACCGCCTTCCTATACTTGAGCTCCCCGAGCAGTTTTGCGGCCCTCCGGCGGACGTTCCTGTCGGGGCTGTCGACGGCGGCGGTTACGGCGCGCGCAACCGCATCCCTCGGGAACTTCATTATCGCGTGGGTGATGCTGTACCCGACGTAGGGGCTCTCCTCCTTGAGGGCCTTCACAAGGGGTTCGAGCGCCCGCTCGTCACCGATTGACCCCAGGCCCTCCGCGGCCCAGCTTCGAACGGAGTCGTCCACATCGTCGAGGGCGTATATGAGCACATCGACCGCCCTCGGCTCAGGCAGCTTGCTCAACCCGTACGCCGCGCCCCGCCGGGCAAACACGTCGCCCTCCCGGAGAGCCCCGATGAGGACATCGACGATCTGCCCCCGGACCACGGCGACCTCGACCCGAGCCTGGTCGCGCCCCTCGCCGCCGAGCCTATCCAGGTCCTCTTCGAGGCACGTCAACTGGTGGATGAGGACATCGATCCTGTCGGTTTTGTCCAGCACCGGGATCACCCCCGCACCTCGCCGGGACCCCTGTCACCCCGGCCCGAATTGGCCTCGTCCCCACTCGCCCGGGGGTCGGCACAAGGAAGGCTGCGACACTGCCGCCTGCGCAAAACCATGCCACGGCGACCGGGCCGGCGCCTCCAAGGTGCACGATAGTACGTGGTAGCTGAAAGAGACAAGAGTCGGAAGCATGTCAGTGTTTCGACGTGGGGCGGTCGATTCCTGCCGCCACCCTGAAACTCAGAGCGCTTTCATCCCGCAGTGTGGGCACCTGTCCGCATCGAGGGGCATCGTGTCGTGGCACCTCAGGCACTCCTTCTTGACAGGCTTCCCGCAGTGCGGGCAGAAAGCAAGGTTGTGAATGTACCTGCGCTTGCAGTGAGGGCACACGAGAAGGGCGCCGCGCGGCCTCAGCAGAAGGTACGCTCCGAAGATGATCGGGACCCCGATATACCTCATCATCAGCGCGCTTATGACGATCCCTGCCGCCCAGAGCAAGGGATTGGCGTCGCGGCCGCGCGCGTCCCGGAAGGTCCACCACGCGGCGATACCCGCCACCACAAGGGTGGCGATGGTAACAGGCCAGTTTACACCGAGTTTCATGGCTCCGTCGCCGGCCGAGCGGCATCTCTGCCGCTCTATGAGCCGGCCTCCCCTCCCCCGTCGGATGAATGGTTCAGTGGACGAACATCGAAGCTGTCTCCGCCTGCGGGCCGCGCGTCATCAGGTCGGTGACCGCCTGCCTCGGGTCGAGGCCCGAGAACAGGATCTCCTGCAGCTTGGCTGCCACAGGCATGTCCACGCCAAGACGGCGCGCGAGAGCCAGCGCAGCCCTGGTGGTAGGAACGCCTTCCACCACCATCCGCGTCGAGGCCAGCACCTCGTCCACCTTTCGGCCGCGCCCTATCTCCATCCCCGCCCGGCGATTGCGCGAGTGCATGCTCATGCACGTCACCACAAGGTCCCCCATGCCTGATAGCCCCGCAAAGGTGAGCGGGCTCGCCCCCATTGCTATTCCGAGGCGCGCGATCTCCGCGAGGCCCCTCGTCATGAGGGCTGCGCGCGTGTTGTCGCCGAACCCGAGCCCATCAGCGATACCGGTGGCAAGCGCGACCACGTTCTTGAGGGCGCCTCCGAGCTCCACCCCGATGACGTCGTGGCTTGTGTACACGCGCATGGTCGGACACATGAGGGCGTCCTGCGCGAGGTGTGCCACCCTCTCCACGGCCGACGCGGCCACGATCGCGGTGGGCACCTCCCGCGCGACCTCCTCAGCGTGGCTCGGGCCGGATATCACCCCGACGTTGTCGTGGAGCTCGGGAGGGATCTCCTCCGTTATCACCTGGGACAGGCGCAGGAGCGACCCTTCCTCGATCCCCTTCCCCGCATGGATGAGGACGTGGTCTCTCGTGAGGTGCGACCGGGCCGCTCGAACGACCCCGCGCATGTGTTGCGACGGGACGGGCATGAGCAGCAGGGCGTTTCCCCGGACCACCTCCGCAAGGTCGGTGGTGGCGCAAACGCCCTCGGGGATCACGACCCCCGGCAGGAACGTCTCGTTTGTGTGCGAGGTCGAGATCTCGCGCGCCACCTCTTCCTCCCGCGCCCAGAGGTCCACATGGTACCCCTTGCGCGCGAGGAGCATGGAAAGCGCTGTCCCCCATCCCCCGGCCCCTATGACGCCCGCACGCCTCATGCCAGCCACCCCTGACCTCCCATCGCTAGTCCGCTGGCTCTCCAAGCCGCCGCTCCCGGCCTTCCAGAAGGCGCCTGATGTTGGAGTGGTGTTTCACCAGGGCGATCCCACCAACCGCAGCCGCGAGCACAATGTACCCCCCGGGCATCCCAAGGGCCCACGCCACCACGGGCGCCAGCGCCGAGATCACCACCGACCCGAGGGACACGTATCGCGTCAGCGCCACGAGCACCGCCCAGATCGGGGCGAGGACCAGCACGGCCACGGGCATGCTGGCAAGCATGATGCCGCTGCCGACCCCCATGCCCTTGCCCCCTCTGAACCCAAGAAAGACAGACCACGCTCCCCCCGCGGCCGCGGCGATGCCGCATACTGCGGCCCCTGCCACGCCGCCAGCGCCGTGGCCCAGGTACACGCTGAGGGCCCCCTTCCCCATGTCGCCCGCAAGCGCGGCAAGCGCGGGCCCCAGGCCGAGGACGCGCAGCACGTTCGTGGCGCCGATGTTCCCGCTGCCGCGCCGCGTCACGTCCACGCCTTTCCAGAACTTCCCTATAAGATACCCGAAGGGGATGGATCCCAGGAGATAGCTCAAGATTACCAGCAGCACGAGCCTTCCCCAATCCATGATCTCTCCTCCGATCCCTTCTATCCTCTCCGGCGGAAGCCGAGCTTCACCGGGGTCCCCTCGAAGTCGAAGGCCTGGCGGAGCCTGTTCTCGAGGTATCGCCTGTACGAGAAGTGAACCAGGTCCGGGTCGTTCACAAAGAGCGAGAATGCCGGAGGCCTCACCCCCACCTGGGTCCCGTAGAAGATCCTGAGCCGGCGGCCCTTGTCCTGCGGCGGCTCGACCCTCATCTGGGCCTCCTCCAGCACCTCGTTGAGCACCGAGGTGGTCACCCGGCGGGCATGGTTGTCGGCGACCTTCGCCACCGCACCCATCAGCCGCTCCACGCCCTCACCGCTCAGGGCGGACACGAACACCCGCGGCGCGTACGACAGGAAGGCGAGATCCACATCGATTATCTTCGCCAGCCTCGCCCGTGCCCCTTCCTCGTTCCGAATAAGATCCCACTTGTTCACCACTATCACGGCGGCGCGCCCGGCCTCGTCGGCGTACCCCGCTATCCTCACGTCCTGTGCGGCGAGCCCCTCCGCCGCGTCGGCCACCACCAGAGCCACGTCGCACCTCTCCACCGCTCTCGCGGCCCGAAGCGCGCTGTAGCGCTCGATGGGAGTCCTCACCCTCGCCTTCCTGCGCATGCCCGCCGTGTCGATGATGACGAACCTCCGGCCCTGCCATACGAACGGCGTGTCCAGCGCGTCCCTGGTCGTGCCGGGCTCGGGGCTCACGATGGACCGCTCCTCGCCGAGGATGGCGTTGACCAGGGATGACTTGCCCACGTTGGGACGCCCGACCACCGCCACCCTCACCGCGGGCTCAGCCTCGAGGTCTCCGGCCTCCCCGGCCTCCCCGGCAGCCGGCTCTGGCAGATAGGCGACAATGGCATCGAGAAGGTCCCCCATCCCGGCGCCGTGGACCGAGGATACAGGGATGGGGTCGCCGAGCCCGAGAGCGTAGAATTCCACGTAGTCCTCCCGCCTGGCACCCTCCGCCTTGCTGACCACCAGGATCACCGGGCGGGCCGAGCGCCTGAGGATATCGGCGATGTCCTGGTCCTGCGGGATGAGGCCTGCCTTTGTGTCCACGACGAACAGGATGACATCGGCCTGCTCTATGGCCGCCCTGGCCTGCCCCATCGTCATCTCCTGTATGAAGTCGCGCTCCCCACCGGTCTCGATCCCCCCGGTGTCCACCAGCACGAACCGCCGCCCGGCCCACTCCACGCTGGCGTATATCCGGTCGCGCGTGACCCCCGGTGTCTCCTCCACGATCGCGTGTTGCGTGCGGGTTATCCTGTTGAAAAGCGCCGACTTCCCCACGTTCGGCCTGCCGACTATGGCGACTACCGGGGCTGCCATTCCAGGCCACCTCTCTTCAGCGCGCACGCCGCGAGCGCGCCGGGAGTAGGAGACGCCACATCCACCGGTGCACCCACAAGGCGCTCGAGGTCACCCACTGTCATGTCATCGAGGAACCGGGTCTCACCCGCCTTGAGACAGACCCTCGGGATGATCACGGCATCGCACCCTCCACGGCCCACCGCCGCCACGAACGTTCTGGCAATATCCTGCCCGACGAGAAGGCCTGCGACACTCACGCGCGGCCCGAAGAACCTGTTCCTGACGAGAAGCGCCCGGCACGAAAGGCCCCTCGTGCGCGAAAGCAACTTGCAGGTCTCATCGATCACCGGGAATGCGGCCTCCCCGGTGACCGCGACCACTCTCGCTGCGACCCTCGCCTCGCCGCGCGGCAGCGTCTCCCTCATCTCGTCGCGTTCATCGATGTAGTCACGCAGGAGGCCGACGCCGTTCTCGATCTGCGGAAAGTCCTCGTACGCCTCCCGGCCTGGTACCGGCCTCCCTGCTCTCAGGTAGAGCTCATCGGAGGCGAAGACGAACCTCGACGAGAAGATCGAGAGGAACTCCTCCTGCCACCGCTCGATGGCGTCCACCGCCCGCGCCGCGTCCTCCCGGGCGACCGGGGCGAGCGGGGGAAGCCCTCGCCTGTGCCGCGTGAGACCGACCGGGACCACTGCGCACGACCTCACCCCCGGGTAGAGGGCGGCGAGGTCGTGGACGGCCCTTTGCAGCTCGTCGCCGTCGTTGATCCCCGGGCACAGCACCACCTGCGTGTGGACGGCGATCCCGGCCGCAGCAAGCCTGGCAAGGCCTCTCATCACATCGCTGGGGCCCTTTCGGCCCAGCAGTCGCCCGCGCGTTATGGGGTCGGTCGAGTGCACCGAGACATAGAGGGGGGACAGCCTCATGGACACCAGCCGGTCGTAGTCCTCCTCCGTCAGGTTGGTGAGGGTGATGTAGCTTCCGGTCATGAACGAGAGCCTGAAGTCGTCGTCCCTGACGCGGAGGGCTCTGCGGACCCCGCGCGGAAGCTGGTCCACGAAACAGAACACGCACCGGTTCCGGCACCGTCTCACGCCGTCGAAGATGGCGTCGTCGAACTCGAGGCCGACGGGCTCGTCGTAGTCCTTCGTGACATCGACCACGAGCACCTCCCCGTCTGGCCTCTCCACCACGACGGAAACCTCCTCCTCGGCGCAGAGGAAGCGGTACTCGATCATATCCCTCACTGGCCTGCCGTTCACGCTGACAAGCCTATCTCCCGGGCGGATGCCCGCCTCGTCCGCGATGCTCCCCGGCCGGACCCCGGAGATGATGGCGGTGCGCGCTGCACGCCTGGCCATGTCCCTGGTGATCACTCCCGCCCCCGCCCTGTGATGGGCGCCACAGATTACAAGAAGAGGAGGGACATATGCCCTCCTCATGGAGATGAGCGCCACGTGCCGAGCTATCCCGGACTAGTAAATGATGTCGTAGAGGGCGTCCTGCAGATCCTTGTCGTTGATCTTGATCTGCGATGCGTCCTTGAGCTCGGCGATCACGGTCGACGCAGGCTTCGCCTTCTCCCGCTTGATCCGTCTTGTGATCTCGTCGCGGACATCCTCGAAAGGCGGAACCCGCTCAGGCTTTCTATCCTCGACCCTTATGATGTGGTATCCGAACGAGGACTTCACAGGGGCGCTGGTCTCGCCTATTTTCAGGGAGAATGCGGCCTTCTCGAACGCCGGATCCATGGCACCTTTGCCGAAGTAACCGAGGTCTCCGCCCTTATCCTTTGAGCCCGGATCCTCCGACTTCGCCTTCGCAAGCTCAGCGAAATCAGCCCCGCCGGCAAGTTCCTTCTCGATCTCCCCGGCGGTCTTCTCGTCTTTGACGAGGATGTGGCGAGCCCTTACCTGCTCGGGCTCCTTGAACTCATCCTTGTGCTCCTCATAGTACTTCTTCAGCTCGTCATCGTTCACCGTGACATCCTTTGTGGCGATCGCCTCGAGCAGCAGGCTCGTTCGAATCTGGCTGCGGAGGTCGTCGAGGGTCATCCCGTACTGGGTGAGCGCCTGCTCCAGGCCGGAATCGGAGCCGAACTGCGCCTTGAGCTTGTCTATCTCGGCGGCGACATCCTCGTCGGTGACCTGGATGTTGTACTTCGCAGCGCCCTGCCGGATGAGCTCCTCGCGGATCATGTTCGCCAGCAGTTGCTTGCCGGACTGCTTCTCGAGGGCTGAGTGGAACTGCTTCCAGGTGATGGCGGTTGAGTTGATCTTCGCCACGGCCTTGAGATCGGAGTACGTCCATACGGCACCGATAGCTACGAGGCCAAGAACCACGATGGCTATGACTGCGGTAAGCGACCTCTTGCTCTTCACCCCTGGTTCCTCTCCTTTCAGTTGGGACCCGATACGGGCATCACAAGAACGGAACCAGTGTACCACACCCCATTTCGAGTGTCAACTGCGTGCGACGCCGCTGGGACCGACGCCGCCACTATTGTTGCCGCCTGCAGCGCCGCCGGGAGCGACCCCGCCCGCGCCGCCGTCGAGGCGCGCCCTTACGCCCTGCACCAGTTGGACGAACCTCGGGTAAGAGCGCCTCATCCCCCAGACGGTGAGCGGACGCCCGACGCCGATGAGGCCCACCGCCCTGGAGAGGAACCCCCCTATCTTGGTCACGATTCCCACCTCGGGCAAGGTATCGACCAGGGTGTACTCGTCGCGCGACACCCCGCAGATCTGAAATATGCTCTCCACGGCCCGCCTCACGACGCCCTTGGCGGCGCCCATGCCGATGATGTACACCTCCCTCCCGGCCTCGTCGGTGCCCATGTAGAAGCAGATTCCGATCTGGTCGGGGTTTGTCTTGTCGTAATGCGGCAGCCCCAGGATCTCGTCCGGCTCCGGCACCCTATCAGAAGGCAGCCACCCGAGGTGAATGGCTGCCGCTACGACCGACGAGTGTGAGCTTCCGTAACAGTGGTAGATCACCTTCATCCAGGGGTACCCTCCGTCCATCAGCTCAGCCGGGGTGTGGCGCCTTGCTCCCGTCAGCGTTTGACCTGGCGCTCGACTTCAGTGTTTGACCACGATGTATGTGCCGCCTCCGAGGTCATGCACGACGCCGTCGAGGATCTTCGCCAGGTAGATCGCCGTCCTGTGCAGGTCGTCCTCGTCGTCGGCGAAGAATATGGGAGCTCCACCCCCGACCCTGTCTCGCCTGGTGGTGATGACCGCTGCGATTGCGTGTTCCAGTGTGACATCCATGGGTATAGCGTGGCCTGTTAGCCTTCGGTCTAGTCGGCGGCGATGCGGCCGGCCCGGGTGGCAAGGGGTTTACGGATGGACGTTTCGATGATGGGCGCCCTCCTCACCACCTCCAGCAGCGCGCCGATGTCCTTCTCTATGGGCACCATGACCATGCCCGCCCTGCCCGTGGCGATGTCGAGGCGCATGAGCGGGGTGAAGTCGCGCTCGCTGATGTCAACCCTTATGCCCATTATGCTCGCCGCGTCGTGCACTATCGCCTGCCTCTGGCCGATGTTGGCGATTGTCGCCCTGGCGTTGTCGTCCTTCGGCTCCAGCACCACCCCAACGCCCTTGGCCTCGATGACAGCCCTGGCCTCCTCGAGGCCGATATTCGACAGCACCATCCCATCCACCGAGAGGAGGGGCCCGTCGAACCTGATGCGCCCCTCGCGCACGACGGCGATGTCCCCCACCGTCCTGCGCCCGAAGACCCCGGCGATGATGGCGGCGGTGGCGAGCCCGCACGCGGCGCCTGCAACGATGGCCATGGCCCGCGGGACGGGAAGCGCATATGACACAGTGCTGGTGGCAAGAGCCGCAGCCATGGCCAGGTAGTTCCTGGCCTCGAATACGCGGGCTATTCCCTCGATGTAAGCGGTGCCCCTGGGCACAAGCTCCGTATCCTCCAGCTTCTCGAGGCTCCTCCGCTCCATGTCGCGGACCTCGCGGAACTGCTGGCCTGCAAGCGCCAGGATGCTCGCTGCCATGAAGTCGCGGGTGACTATCGCAGGGACGGCGAGGCCCCCGAGGCTGGCCGCTATGAACCCCAGGCCGAGGTGGACCACGTACGCGTGAGGGTAACTCGGATACTGTCTGTAGTCGGACCGCAGCATGACGAGGCGGGCAAGCGTGCCGACGACGACCGCCGCGACGATCCGCAGGAGATGCCCCTCATTCACGGGCCGTCACTACTTCCTTTTCCGGCGCAGGCCCAGGAGGTTGAGGAGCCCGCGCGCTCCGATCCCGGCCAGCCTCGACCGGATCTTCCGCCAGTTATCCGCATTGCCGACGAGGTATGCTCCGCCCGCGACAACCACGATACCCACTATCCAGGCCACCGCGCGCCCCACGCCGCCCCTCGCGGCCCCGACCCCGGGCGCTCCGGCGCCCAGCACCGGGCCGATGGCCGACGCGAAGAGGTCCACCGCGCGCTCGGCCTCGTCAAGACGGTTGGTGTGCGCGCCCACCTCGACGAGCACCGAACGGCCCAACATGTCCTGGTTGTAGTCGCCCTGCGCCCACAGGATGCCCTTGATAAGCCCCGGGTCCCGTCGGTCAGTGGCGGCCTTGAGCTGTTTTGCGAAGTGGATGTTCTGGCCCCTGGTCTGGTTCTGCTGGCCCACAACCAGCGTGATCCTGGTGACGTCCTCACCTTTTACGGTCGCCCTGTACGCCCGGGGCGGCACAGCGTCCCTGTGGACGTCAAAGGCGGCGATGGGATTCTGCCTCATGAGCTGGGCCACTGTGCGCCTTGACCTTGCGTAGGCTCCACCGTCATGGGGATTGTGGTTTGCCGTGGACCTGACGACGCGGAAGCCCTGTTTCTTGAGGGCGTTCTCGAACGTGGCCGCGACCCTGTACACGTCGCCCCAGTCCTTGGTGGAGGTGCCGCTGGTGGGCTCGTACGACTCGTCGCTATGGGTGTTGTACAGCACAACAGTGCGGCCTTCACCCGCCGCACCCTCCCCCAGAAAGACCCCGCGCAGCGCCGAGACAGCGGTGGAGAACGCCCGCCCGAGGGCGCCCCGCCTCCCTGCCTTATCCTCCTCCTCGGGCGCCATGACGTCCAGGAACACCGCGCGCGCCCTGTCGCCCTCCACGACGGTGATCTCGTAGGCGCGGTTGTCCTCGGCGATGAAGATGTCGCCGGGCGCAACCATGATGGCGGTCATAAGGATCTCCCGCCTGTCCTCGTCAAGCACCGTATAGTACCCTTCAGTGCGCTCCTCGTGGGCGAAGGCAAAGGGCGATAGCGCCGCGACCATCCCCGTCGCGACCACGACCACGAGCGCCGCCATGGCCGTCATGGCGACCCGGCGTAGCCGCGCGTCGGGCACCTTGCCTTGCGTGCTCGACTCAAAGTCGGTCACTGTCATCCCTCCCCGCGCTGCGCTGCTGCGTGGGCGATCCCTCCTGCGCTCCGCCTGCCGGTCCCTTCCCGGCGATGGGGGAGTCCACTCTCACCTCGCGCTCGACGTTGGAAACAGGGCCTCCCTGCACCCGCTCCATGGCCTCGCCGAAGATCTCGGCAAGGCCCACCGCGACAACAGCGGCTATCACCACCGCGTCAAATACCCCCGCCCCGCCCAGGTGCACCGTGGCCGGCATGCGCCTGGTCGCCACCTCCACGAGATGTGCGACGTCGAGGAGCACGACGCCGAGCACGGCCCCAGCAAACGCCGCCCGCCTCGACCTTCCTGCGAGATACGCGACGACCCCTGCCACGAGGCCAAACGCATAGAGGGGATCGAGGATCGTGCGGCCTTCCTCGAAGGTGAACAGCCTGGTGAGGGCGAACACGGCTATCCCTGTTATGATGGCCGACAGAACCCCCCTGCCGGTCTCGAGAGGGGTGTCGGCACGCGCGAGCACGTATATGGCGAGAACGATGGGCACCACCGCTCCTCCCAGGTTGACGGTCACGGACTGGAGGCCACGGTACACCGGCACGTCAATGAAGCTCCCGACAAGCATCAAACCAAGCGCCACGAGGGCCTGCCTGTCGGTGAGGTGCATCCTGTCCAGCACCCGGTGGGTGAGCCCGAGGAAAACGAGAACGCTCACGGCGAGCAGAATGACAAGCCCAATAGTCACGTTGTGTTGCCGCCTCCCTTCCCGATGGCGAATCGTCTGTGTTCTGGTTCCGGTTTGGGCGAAGTGTAGGTTCGCAAGTTCGCACCACTTTTCCAGCAGGCTCCAGGTTGCCGGTGCTTGCGCGACGGGGTGTCAAAATCTCGCCATCTGCCTGCGGGCGAAATTCCGTCAAGGCGCCCCGCTTGGGGCGCCGTCCCCAGAGCGCATCACCGGCAGCCGCGACGAGCCCGCATTCTAGAACAATGGCAGCGATTTGTGACCCTCCACTTGGGGCGAAGACCTCGTCCTTGCCCGGCGCGAAAGACGATTCTACCACACTCTGGAAGGTAGGGTACCCGGAAACGCCCGGGGTTATGCGCAGTGCAAAGGCCGGCAGCCTCACCTGGCCGCCGGCCTTCCTGTTTTACCTCGTTCTCTACCTCGTTCCAGCTCTTCTACCGCGATGATACCCCGGGCGACGCCTGGCGCCCGGGACGCTCTACTCCTCCCTGGAGTTCTTCAGAAGATCCCCGAACACGTCTCCGAGGGTGGGCCCAGCCTCATCCTTCTTGTCGGTGTACCTCTTGTATGCCTGTTTGTCCCCCTCGGCCTGGGCTTCCTTCAGGCTGAGACCGATTCGGTGGTCGCGGGGCCTCACGCTGATGACCTTCACCGACACCTCGTCTCCGGGCTTCACGACTTCATCGGGTCGCGCGACCCTCCTGTCAGCGAGCTGAGATATGTGGACAAGCCCCTCGATCCCCGGCTCCAGCTCCACGAAGGCGCCGAAGTCCGCGAGTTTCGTCACCTTGCCTGTGACGATGCCGCCCACGGGATAGCGGGACGTAACGTCCTCCCACGGATCCGGCAAGGTCTGCTTGAGCCCGAGGGAGATCCTCTCGCGGTCTCTGTCCACGGAGAGCACCTTCACCTTGATGTGATCGCCCTCCGACACCACGTCGTGGGGATCTGTCGTCCTCGTCCACGCCATGTCGGACACGTGAAGGAGGCCCTCGACGCCCTCGCCGATGTCGACGAACGCGCCGAAACTCACGACGCGCCTCACGATGCCGTCCACGATCTCGCCTTCCTGCAGCGACTCGAGCACCCTGGCCTTCGCCTGGGCCGCCTCCTGCTCCTGTACAAGCCGGGCCGAGAGCACCACGTTCTTCTTGCTGCGATCGGCTTCGAGGACCTTCATTCGCAAGGTGCGGCCCACGAGGGGAGAAAGATCCGCCATCGGACGACGGCTCGCGTGGGACGCCGGCACAAATCCCCGCAGGCCGACATCCACCACCACGCCTCCCTTCACGACGTCGGTGACCTCGCCCTCGATGATCTCGCCGGTATCGAGCGCCCCCTGGACTGTCGCCCAGGCTCGCTCCGCATCGGCTTTCCTCTTGGAGAGGCGCGGCCTGCCTTCCTTGTCTTCCAGCCTCTCCACGAGCACGTCTATCTCCTGCCCGACATCAACGACGCCGACGCACGACTGCACCGACCTTCTGGAGACCTCGGACTTCGGCATAATACCTTCGGACTTGAGCCCGATATTAACAAGGACCTCGTCAGGCTGCACGGCGACGACCGTGCCTTTGACGATATCGCCCTCGGATACCTGCTCCTCGACGTGCATCTCCTCGGCCTCGACCATCTCATCGGGACCGGCGGGCGCCGTCTCCTCCTGCTCCCCGGCATCGCCTGCGTCAGCCGGCTGGGCCGCCTCCGCCGTCTCCCGTTCGGCCTCTGCCTCTACCTCTACCGTCTCCGCGGTCCCGGCTGGCTCCTCCGGCCCCTTGGGGCGCTCCGGTTCCTCCGGATGCTCTGGTTCCTCGGGGCGCTCCGGCTCCTCCGGTTCCCCGCCCTCAGGGCGCACGTCGTCCGGGGCGGCGGCCGCGTTGCCGGGAGCAGCCCCCATTGCCTGCTCCTCGTCCCTGGCTGCTACGTCGCCCTCGCTGCAGCACTCGTTGTCCCGGCGCTGTGGTTCGCCGTCGCCGCAGGACTCCGGCGGGCTTTTCTCGTCCTCTTGTGCGATCACTGGTTCCTCCCTTTCGTCCATCCTGTCTTCGCCCAGCACGCTCATCCTCTCCATGACCTCCTCGATGACCCAATTCGGCGTCGATGCCCCCGCCGCAATCCCCACCTCTTTCACGCCGGAGAGATCCAGAGAATCCAGATCGGACGCGGTTTCGACCCGGCATACCCTCGCCCCCTCGGCCTCACAGATCTCGGCGAGTCTTCGCGTGTTCGCGCTGGTCCGCCCGCCCACCACGATCATGGCATCTACTGACCGTGCAAGCTCGCGCGCTGCCTGTTGCCTCTCTTCAGTTGCGTTACATATTGTATTGTAGGCCACAAGCTCTTTCGCCCGCAAAGCTAGGGCGGCAAGCACCTGGCGAAACGCCTCAACCGTCTGGGTGGTCTGGCAAACGACACCGACCCTGGGCCTCACGAGGCCGGAGAGGACGTCCCCGGCTGACCTTACAACCCGGGCCGCGCCTCCGGCACAACCGACAATCCCGACGACCTCGGAATGCCCCTCGTCTCCGACGATGAATACCTGATAGCCCTTGCGTCCCAGATCTGCGGCCAGCCCTTGAGCCCGGCGAACATTGGGACAGGTAGCGTGCACCACCTCGAGGCCCCGTCTTTCGGCCTCTTCCAGCACATCAGGCGCCAGGCCATGAGACGGCACCACGAGGGCTCCCTCTTCGATCTCATTCAGGCTCGCAACAGGCGAGACTCCCTTTTCCTTCAGCCTCTCCACTACCTGCGGGTTGTGTACGAGAGGCCCGAGTGTAAACGCCGGCCCCCTCGATCCCGCCTTCTCCGCAATCTCCACCGCGCGACAGACCCCGTAGCAGAATCCCGTACGCCTACTTACAGTGACACGCAACCCATTGTTCCCTTTCACGTAGTATCTCCCAAGGCCCGGCAAAAATTATCTCGTCGCCTGCGCACCGCTGGCGATGAGGTCCGCTATGTGCTGCATCATGATGTTCTTTACGTCTGCGGCGGCCGCCCCTCCCGCCTCCTGCGCGGGCCCCTGCGAAAGATCTGACGCGTATATGGGCCTGCCGACTCGCACGGTGATCCTCCCCGGCCTCGGGAGCCGGCCCCCCTTTCGGATGACCCTGTCTGTGCCCACGATACCCACAGGCACGATGGGCGCACAGGTCTTCTCCGCAAGGATCGCAGCCCCCGAATACGGCGCCTGGAGCTGGCCGTTGAGGCTTCGCGTGCCCTCGGGGAACATCCCCAGAACCTGGCCTTTCGACAGGACCCCGAGCGCCGTGTGAAAAGCCTCCCTGTCTGACTGCCCGCGCCTCACCGGGAACGCCCCAAGCATCGTGAGGACCCATCCGAACAGGCGGCTCGAGAACAACTCGTGCTTGGCCATGAACCTCACGGGTCTACGGACCGCGCAGCCCAGGACTATCGGGTCGAGCATGCTCAGGTGGTTTGCCACCAGGATCACGGGCCCTTCGGAGGGAACGTTGTCCTCGCCTTCGACTCTTGTCTTGAAGACAACCCTGAGGACCATCCTCAGGATCGCCCGGACAGTCACGTAGAACAAGCTCGTTCCCCCTTGACGCGCGACGGCTCAGGCTCATGACCACGGTCAGGACCAGGTGCATGGCCACCTATTACCTGCGCCACGATCCCAGCGACCTCGGCGATCGTCTCATCCGGGGTCTTGCCCGTTGTGTCGATAATGACCGCGTCCGGAGCCGGGCGCAGCGGAGCCGCCTCGCGCTCACTGTCGATCCGGTCGCGATGGGTTACCCCGTCGGCGACCGCCCCTCGGCAGGCCTCGTGCCCCTGCTCGCGAGCCTGGGCAATCCGCCTCTGGACCCTCTCCTCGAGCGTGGCCACGAGGAATACCTTCAAGTCGGCGTCGGGCGCGACGACTGTGCCGATGTCACGCCCGTCCATCACCACCCCGCCCTCGCGGGCGAGCGACCTCTGCCGGTCCAGAAGCGCGAGCCTCACCCCCGGAACCCGGGCCACCTCCGACACGCATGCGTCAATCTTGGGAGCGGCAAGCCTGTCAGTGACGTCTTCCCCGTCAACGAACGTGCGCGAGTTGCCACGCGCATCCGAGCATATGGTGATGTCGGTAGATCTGGCGAGCGCCGTGAGGGACTCCTCGGAAGAGACGTCAACCCCGAGACGCAGGGCCTCCAGCGCCACCGCCCGGTAAAAGTGACCGGTGCTGATGTAGCGCAGCCCGAACATGCTCGCGATCGCCTTCGCCACTGTGCTCTTGCCTGCCCCAGCAGGGCCGTCGATGGCGATCACAGGGCGCTTCGTTCCAACTTTTTGTCTATTCGACATCTATATCCCGATTCCTCTTCTTCCACAGGGAATTGCCCGGCGAATCACGGAAAACTTGGCCCCGGCCCGGGATGCCCGGGTTCGACGACCTTCAGCCTTGTTCCCTCCAGCCGGTCGACCCTGCTGAGGTGCTCTCTTCCCCGGGCTGTGAATAGGGCAGCCTGCCCCAGGGCGGCGAGGGCCAACAGCACCAGAAGCGCCAGGCAAAAACCCCTCTCGAGGCGGACGAGAAGGTGCCGGGGCCCGCCGGAGGAACCACTCAATTCATCCTGCACCACTTGCCACAGCCCCTCCCCTGGCGGCCGAGAGGCCCGCCACGTACCCCGTGGAGAATGCTGCCTGGAGGTTGAACCCGCCCGTTGTGCCGTCCACGTCCATGACCTCGCCGGCGAAATACACGCCCGGCGCAAGCCTTGACTCCATCGTGCGCGGATCGATCTCCTCCACGCTCACCCCTCCCGCGGTGACCATGCCTTCCTCCACAGGTCGAGTCGCCCTCACGGTCAGGGCAAGGCTCTTGATGACTCTTCCCAGCGCGAGCCTCTCCTCCCGGGTCACCTGCGAAACCAGCCGGGCATCGGGTATGCCCGCCTCGCGGACCACGATGGATATGAGCCTTGCCGGCACAAGCTCCATAAGGGAGTTAGGCACCCGCCGGCGGAAGTGCCGGTCAAAGGCCTGCCGTATCTCCTCATCCACCCCTGCTGTGGTGAGTGCCGGCTTGAGGTCCACGACGAGCCTTGCCGGGCCCCTGCCGCGCGCGAGGGCGAGGGCGATCTCCCGCGACAGGGCGAGGATCACAGGGCCGGACACGCCAAAGTGCGTGAACAGCATCTCCCCGAACCCCGTCTCCACCTTCCGCCCGGCCACGAACGACGTCACGGTCACGCCTTGCAGCGCGAGGCCGGCAAGCCCGGGCACCCACGGCTCCCGAGTCTCCAGGGGCACCAGGGACGCCCTCGGTTCCACTATCGTGTGGCCGATCTCGGCAGCCATACGGTAGCCGTTGCCGGTACACCCCGTCATTGGATATGTTATCCCGCCGGTTGCGATTATCGCCGCATCGCACGAGACGAGCCCCGGCGCCATCGGAACCCTGCCGGCGATCACCCCGCGCACCTCGCCATCCCTGACGAGGATGCGCTCGGCCTTCCAGACGCACCTCGTCTCGACCCCCTTTTTCCTGGCATGGGTGGTGAGAGCGGTGAGCACGTCCCTGCCGATCCCCGAGAACGGGAACACCCTGCCATCACTATCAACCCTGCTCCCAACGCCAAGGCTGCCGAAGAAGTCCCTCAGCCTTGCGGAGTCGAGCGTGGATAACGCTGAATACAGGAACCTGCCGTTCCCGAGCATCCCGGCCACGAGACCGTCGACATCGGTATCGTGCGTGAAATTGCACCTGCCCCCTCCGGTCAGAAGGAGCTTGCGCCCGACCTCGGGATTGCGTTCGAGGAGGATGACCCTCGCCCCGCTCGCGGCCGCCGTGGCGGCGGCCATGAGGCCGGCGGGCCCACCCCCCATCACGATCACGCGCCGTCCCCGGCGAGGCTCTCGCCTCAACTCCTCGCCACCCTCGCACCTTGCATGGAATAACCGGGTCGCTACAGGCCCGGTGGCACATGGGAAGCTATTCTCTACGAGCCGTCAATATCCTGCCGGCCCGGCGTCAGCGTCTTGCACCTGCGTCCAGGTTCGCGTTCCCGTCCACCTCATCCCTCCGCCGCACCGGACGCGATGCCTTTCGGGCGCGGGCCTTCGCAGCAAGCTCCCGCACCCATCGGGTCTCCCCATCTGACAGGTGTCTCCAGGCTCCAGACGGAAGGCCCCCCAGAACGAGCCTGCCAAGGCGCGTCCTCCTCAGGTGAACCACAGGGTGGCCCACGGCTTCGAGCATGTACCTGACCTCCCGCTTTCTGCCCTCGTGGATCTCCACCTCCAGCACAGCGGATATACCGTCGCTCCTTGCGACCCTGACCTTCGCCGGCGCCGTGACCACATCGCCAAGCCTCACGCCTCGCCGGAGCGCCTCGAGTTCTCGCTCGCCAGGCACCCCTTCCACCCTGGCCACGTATGTCTTCGGCACCTCGAACCTGGGATGGGTCAGGGCGTACGCCGCGTCGCCGTCGTTTGTGAGAAGGAGGAGCCCTTCGGTGCCGAAGTCAAGCCTGCCCACAGGAAACAGCCTCCGGCCTGCAGATGGAACGAGGTCCAGCACGGTGGGGCGCCCTTGCGGGTCGCGGGTGGTGGAAAGATAGCCAGCGGGTTTGTTGAGAAGCAAGTACACCTTCCTGTCATCGACGGCGATGGGCTTTCCGTCGACTCTGACTTCGGCGCGTGCGGGGTCCACCCCCGCCCCGGGCTCGCGCACGACCACGCCGTCAACCTCCACCCGGCCTTCCCGGATGATGTCGGCGCTGCGCCTCCTGGAGGCGACACCCGCGTCAGCAAGCACCTTCTGCAGTCGTTCCATTCCAAAACCACCGGCTCCGCGCTACCTCGTCTTCTTGAGCCTGTCCAGGCTCTCGGTGGAGCCGAGGATCACGAGTACGTCGCCCTCGCGCACCCTGTCGTCGGCGCCCGGCGAGACCTTCACCTGGTTGCCGGAGCGAATGGCGACCACGTTGGCGCCGTAATGGGCCCGGAGGTTGAGATCCCTCAGGGTCTTGTCGGCGAACTCCTCGGTGGCCACGATCTCCGCCACGCCGTAGTCCGGGGAGAGCTCAATGTATTCGAGGATGTTGGACGACCCGAGGCTGTTGGCCAGCCTGACCCCCATGTCCCGTTCGGGGTAAACCACCCGGTCCACGCCCAGCTTCTCCAGGAGTTTGCCGTGCAGCTCGTCGGTGGCCTTGGCGACCACGTACGCAACCCCGATCTCCTTCAGTATCATGCATGCAAGGATGCTCGACCTGATGTCCTGCCCGACGGTGACTATGGCCACATCCACGTTGCGGATGCCGAGGGCCCGCAGCGCCTCTTCGTCTGTGGCATCCGCCTGCACCGCATGGGTAACATCGTCGGCGACATGCTGGACCTTGTCAGGGTCGAGGTCGATGGCGACGACCTCGTGGCCCATCTTCGTGAGAGTGCGGGCCACGCTGGTGCCGAACTTCCCGAGCCCGACCACCGCAAACTGGCGCATCGTTATCATCTCCGTCCCGGCTGTACAGCAGTCGGCGGGCCGACGAGGCGCGCAAAACAACAGGGCGCCGTCCCGCCCTCCGCCAGAAAGCGCCTGCTCTGCTCAGGACGATCTTACAGCACAACGGGGGAGAATGCAACCTTGGGAAGGGTTGCCTGAAGAGTGCCCCACCCTGGGGAGGGTGAGAACAGCGTGTGGGAATGACGGGCACGGAAGGCGGCACGTGGAGGTCCCGGCCCTGGATTGGTCGCGCCTCCGGCCTCCGGCCCCAGCGCCGGTGCCGGTGCCGGTGCCACGCAAGATGCCCCGGTCATCACTGGGCGCGAGGCGTCGACGTCACTGGGCGCCGCCCTGGACGTTGGGCCTCTGGGCCTGCGCCTCCTGCGCCGGGGACCCCTGGCGCTTCCTGCCGGACATCTGGCCGAGGAGCTGTGGCACGACATCGATGAGCCTGTCTATTATGGCCCCCCCGTCCACCGGCAGCGCGCGGATCTGCCCCTGGCCCACCACAAGGAACGCCACGGGCTGCACAGTTATCCCTGCTCCGGCGCCACCGCCGAAGGGGAGTTCCCCCGCCCCGCTGCTCGCCGCCCCGTGCTGCGCCTGCCCGGCGGCCTGATCACCTGATCCAGGAAACTCGCTGCCGCCTGCGGCGAACCCGAACGTAACGCGGGACACGGGGAGGATGACTGTCCCATCAGGGGTCTCCACCGGGTCCCCCAGGATGGTGTTGACGTCCACCATCTCCTTGATGCTGTCCATGGTGGTCTTCATGAGTGCTTCTATCGGGTGGTCGGGCATGACATGCGTCGCCTCCTCCGCTTCACCCGGATGCCCCGGAGGATAATATAACCTGGGGTCAGAGCCACTATGCAGTCCACGGAGGCGTCGAGACCCGCGCGGTCGTAGCGTGGCACAATGTTGATGTCAGGCTTTCCCCGCAAAAACCGCAGTGGCACGGGGGAGGCGGCCAGCCCCGTGTTTATGAGCGCGTACGCAAGCCCAACCCCGATAGCGGTCGTCGCGGCCTCGCCGGACCCCAGCGCCACGCGGACCCGGAGCCTGTGGACGTCGAGGCCTGTTGATTTCAGGACGGCATAGAAGAAGCTCGCGATGCGCCGGCTGCCCCGGCGGCGACAGTCGGGGGACCGGCCCTTCCCGTCTCCCTGTGCGACGCCGTCATCAGGGCCCCCGAGGCGTTTCACCATGGACCTGGCGCGCGATATCCACGTCGAAATGACGACGGCGCCGTCCTCGTGGGCGTCAGGGCCACCGCCGGCTGCCGGAGCGGTCGCCGCCGGGCGGCCGCGCTCCTCCCCCGGGCGCGGAGGCACCTTGCGGTATACCGGAATCCACACAAGCCCCGACAGCACGCCCACCCATACCCGAACGGTGCTTTTCCCGCGCGCCCTGGTAAAGCGCACCGACACCTTCAGGGGCAGCATGATGATGACGAGAAGAGCCGCCACAACGCTGAAGATGACGGCGACGACAACACCCCATCGCAACTTCGTCGCCTCCGCACGCAGGGCGAAAGGCCCGGACGTTCCAGGATCGCTCGTTCACAGTATTATCCCCGCGCCGGCATCGTGATATCCCTGCGGCGGGATGAGGCAGGCCGGGGCACGGCGCTGCTACGCAGCCCGAAGCCCGGCAGGGTCGCTTCGTCGCCTTCGATCGGGGGAAGATCGTCGAGGGACGAAAGGCCAAACCAGCGAAGAAACTCCGGGGTCGTCCCGTAGAGGACGGGCCGTCCGGGTGCCTTTTTCCGGCCCACAGGCCGCACGAGCCCGCGCTCCATCAGGGTACCAAGCACGCCGTCCACCCTGACTCCCCGGATCATCTCAAGCTCGGCCCGGGTGACAGGCTGCCTGTAGGCTATCATGGCAACTGTTTCCAGCGCGGCCCTGGACAGAGCCTGCCTGGTCCCGACGCTGAGCCTTGCTATGTAGTCGGCATGCTCCGGCCGCGTCGCCATCTGGTAACCGCCTGCGACGAAGACGATCTGCATGCCGCGGCCTTCCCGGCCGTATTCGCGCCGGAGATCGTCTATAACGGCATCGACGGTTCTCGGGTCGACGCCGAGGATCTCCCCCATCTCCCGGGCGGAAACAGGATGAGGCGACGCGAATACCATCGCCTCGATGGCGGCCCTGGCCTCCCTATACTCCATCGTTCGGCCCCCCGGCCCCGCCGGGCGCGGGCGCAGGCAATATGAGTATCTCGCCGAAATGGGAGTCCTGACGCACCACTGCCATGGCGAGCCTGATAAGCTCCAGGAGCGCCAGGAACACGGCAATCACCTCAGAGCGGGTGATGACCTGGCCGCCGAAAAGCTCACGGAACATGATCTTGCCCTTCTGCCGGAGGCGCGTGAGGATGCCATCCATCTTCTCCTCGATGGAGAGATCGTCGGCCGGGAATTCGGTGAACTCCTCCCCGGGAATGCCCTCGAGAATCCTCCGAAGGGCCATGATGAGGTCAGAGAGGCCAACTCCCTCCGAAGGGGGGGACGCGCTCCCGGCTCCGGGGGGCGGGGAGTTTCGCAGATAGATCACGCGCCACGCTTCATCCCGCCTGGCAAGCTCCTCCACGGCCTCCTTGAAGATGCGGTACTCCATGAGATGGGCGATGAGCGCCCTGCTGCCGTCGCCTTCGTCGTCTCCGTCGTCGCTCTCGCCCCCGCCCTCACCCTCGGAGTCGCATTCGCCGGACGCGACCTGCTGGGCACTATCGGCCTCTCCCTCCGGCGGCAGAAGGGCTTTCGCCTTGGCGGCCACAAGGGCGCCTGCGGCGGCCAGAAACCGGCCCACCTCGTCGAGGCCGGGCTTTCCGGCGCCGAGGTCAAGCTCCTCGAAGCAGGCCCGGATCGCGTCGTAGGCGGAGATGGAGAGAGCATCGACGTCGCCCCTCTCAACCGCCCTCGCGAGGTCCTCGAGCGTGCCGGAGAAACCTGAGACGTTCGCCGGAACCCCTGTCAAATCCGCATCGCCTTCCTGACTTCCTCCAGGGTGGCTTCGGCCATGACCCTTGCGCGCCTCGCCCCGTCGGCAAGGATGTCATCGACGAGCCCGGGATCTCTCTCCAGGGCTCTCCTGCGCTCCCTGATGGGCTCGAGGAACTCGTTGACCGCAGCGGCAAGCCGCTTCTTGCAGTCAACGCACCCGATGCCCGCGCTTGCGCACTCCCTCGTTATATCGTCGAGCATGGTCCTGGAGAACACCCTGTGGAGCGCGTGCACGGAACAAACCTCGGGGTGGCCGGGGTCGCTGCGGCGGATCCTGGCCGGGTCTGTGATCATGTTCGCTATCGCGGCGCGCGCCTCGTCGGGGCCCGCCGACATCTGGATGACGTTATCATAGCTCTTGCTCATCTTCCGCCCGTCGGTGCCCGGAAGGAGCACAACCTCGTTCAGCTTCGCCTGGGGCTCAGGGAAGACCGGGCCGTACAGGAAGTTGAAGCGCCTTGCTATCTCCCTGGTAAGCTCGAGGTGGGGCAACTGGTCCTCCCCGACTGGCACGGCGTCGGCCTTGTACACCAGGATGTCGGCGGCCATGAGCACGGGGTAGCCCAGGAACCCGTGGGTCGTTATCTCACGGCCCTCGAGCTCGCGAAGCTGTTCCTTGTACGTGGGGCAGCGCTCGAGCCACGAGATGGGCGTGATCATGGAGAACAGAAGGCAGAGCTCTGCGTGTTGCTTGACATCGGATTGCCGCATCACGACGCTCTTCTTCGAGTCGATCCCGGCCGAGAGGTAGTCGATCACAAGCTCCCTGGTGTTGGCCCGAATCTCGCTGGTATCTTCGTACGCCGTGGTCAGCGCGTGCCAGTCCACGACCCCGAAAACGCACTCGTAATCATCCTGCAGCCTGACCCAGTTTATGAGCGCCCCGAAAAGGTTACCCAGGTGCAGCTTCCCTGTGGGCCGCATGCCGCTGAAGATCCTCGGTTTTGCCATACTCACATCCCCCCGGTGGCCCCTGACAGGCCGCCGTCAGACGGCCCTGTGCGCAGCAAACATAGCATGGCCGGACTCGATCAATGTCAACCTGAACCGCAACGAACCCGCTGACGTCCGCCTTCTAGAACAGCCTCTGCCCAATCACCAGCAACGCGAGCAGGTTCATGATGGGCAAGATAATCACCCTCGTCGCGCCGCTGAAGACCAGCAGCAGCAGGATAAAGGACCCGTACGACTCGATCTGGTGGTAGACGTAGAGGTTCCTGCCCCGCAAAACCCCCAGCAGCAACCTGGACCCATCCAGCGGCGGGATGGGTATCAGGTTGAAGGCCGCAAGGCCCAGGTTTATGATGAGGCCCGACACGACGAGGCGGCCCAGGGTATACGGCATCGGGATCCCCAGCCTCAATGGGAGCCCCAACAGAAAAGCGAGGGCGAGGTTGGCGAGCGGCCCTGCCACCCCCACCAGCATCATCCCCCGCCTCCAGTCCTTGAAGTAGGCCGGGTTTATCGGCACAGGCTTGGCCCACCCGAACCTCTGCGTGAGGATCAGGGTGAGGGTGCCGAACACGTCCAGATGGGCAATGGGGTTCAGCGTGAGCCTTCCCTGCCACCTGGCTGTCGGGTCACCGAGCGCGTTCGCCACAGCAGCGTGCGCGTACTCGTGCACGGTCAGAGACAGGAGTATGATGGGCAGCGCTATCAGAATCGAAGCGAGGTCTGGCATCTATTTCCCTCCGCACGTCTTATACTCCGGCCGTCCGCCTTTTCCTGCCGCGCCCCGCTCCGACCAACCCTGCGCGCCGCTCAGGCGGTGCCGGCGCACGACGAGGCGTCCTGGACGATCTCGAGCCTGGCCGGGATGCGGTCGCGGGCGGCCACGTCCTGGTAGGTCTCCCTCACAACGACCACGTCTGCCATGCCGGACCTTGCGAAGACCACGGCCGGCCTGGGGTACCTGTTGTAGTTGCTTGACATGGAATAGTTGTACGCTCCCGTGCTGAGCACGGCAAGGAGGTCTCCCGGCTCGGCGCGCGGAAGGCGGATGTCCCATACGAGCATGTCACCGGACTCGCAGTGTCTGCCCGCGATGGACACCACTTCCTCGGCAGGCACGGACGCCCTCGTCGCCACCACGGCCTCGTAGGATGCGTGGTAAAGCGCCACCCTGGGGTTGTCGGCAAGCCCGCCGTCCACGGCCACGTACTTTCGGACGCCCGGGATCTCCTTGACAGCGCCGACGGTGTAAAGGGTCGTACCGGCCTCGCCCACGATGTATCGCCCGGGCTCCACCATGAGGCGGGGCGGCTCGAGCCCGTGGGCAAGGCACTTCTCCCGGATGACCTTCGAAACCACTGAAGCATACTTCGTAAGCGGAACTCTCTCGTCGCCCGCCCTGTACCTGATCCCGAGCCCGCCCCCGAGGTTCACCTCGCGGACGGCATGGTCCGTCGCCCGCCTGACCTCGGCGGCGAAGTCCATGACGACCGCTGCCGCCATGCCGAAAGGCTCCACGGCAAGTATCTGGGAGCCGATATGACAGTGCAGGCCCTCGAGCACGAGAAGCTCGCTTGCAAGCACCCTTCTCACCGCCGCCATGGCCTGCCCGCTCGCGATCCCCATGCCGAACTTGGAGTCGAGCTGCCCGGTGCGGATATACTCGTGGGTGTGCGCCTCGATGCCGGGGGTAAGACGAATCTGGACGTGCACCGTCCTTCGGAACCTCTCTGCCGTCTCCTCCAGGAGATCCAGCTCGCGGAGGTTATCCACGACGAACCTCAATACCCCCGCCCGGACGCCCATCTCCACCTCCTCGATGGACTTGTTGCTCCCGTGAAAAAGAATGCGCCCGGGGGGAAACCCCGCCTGAAGCGCGGTGTACAGCTCGCCGCCTGACGCGACGTCGAGCCCGAGGCCCTCCTGGTGCACCAGCCTGCACATGGCAAGCGTCGAGAAGGCCTTGCTCGCGTACGCAACGAAGGTGTCGGGATAAGCGCGGGAGAGCGCCCCCGCCATCTCCCGGCACCTTGCCCGGATCTCCTCCTCGTCCATGATGTAAAGCGGGGTGCCGAAGTCCCTTGCGAGGCGGTCGCAAGTGCACCCTCCGATCTCGAGCCTCCCGTCGCCGGTGACCCTCATAGTTCCACGAAGATCCACTAGACCCTCCGCTCCCATTCAAAAAGCCGACGGGCTTTAGCCCATCAGCCGCATCCCGCCGCTTCCACCTGCTTCTTCGCCTGGCGCTGCGTAGTTACGGCCCGGCCCGGCCACCGTGGTTTTCTCCATAATAGCACGCAGGTTGCAGGCGGGTCAAGAAAGCACCCTGCAAGCGCTCCGCCCATGATGCAAGATTATTCCCGGAAGGCCCGTCCTGTGCCGGGGAAGCCCGGTTCTAGAACGAATCCCACTTGCCGCACCGGGAGCCCCACCTGGCGATGACCTCGTGCCCCATCTTTATGTTCACCACCTCGCAGAGATTGGGGCACCCTTTGCACTCGAAGCTCGAAGCGGCGTAGTCCATGTCGAGGGCCTGGAACCCGCGGAAGCGCGAGGCCCCCCCGCCCCGGCGATCCACCTGCTCGGCTGCGAGGAGAGCTGCTCCGATGGCGCCCATCACGTTGTAGTGTTCGGGCACGGCGATGGGGGTGGCGAGCGCCTTCTCGAAGGCGGCGCGCATCCCGGCGTTGGCGGCAACCCCGCCCTGGAAGACCACTGGCGGCCGGATGTCCTTGCCCTTGCCCACGTTGTTGAGGTAGTTGCGCACCAGCGCCTCGCAAAGGCCCGCCACGATGTCCTCGATCCTGTGGCCCATCTGCTGCTTGTGGATCATGTCGGACTCCGCGAACACGGCGCACCTGCCCGCTATCCGCACCGGCGTCGTGGACATGAGCGCAAGCTCCCCGAACCTCTCGATGGGCACGCCCAGCCTTCCGGCCTGCTGGTCGAGGAACGACCCCGTGCCCGCAGCGCACACCGTGTTCATGGCAAAGTCGAGCACGGCGCCATCCCGCAGGATGATTATCTTCGAGTCCTGCCCGCCGATCTCGATGACCGTCCGGACATCGGGGACGACGCGCGCGGAGGCCACCGCGTGGGCGGTGATCTCGTTCTTCACGCAATCCGCGCCGAGGATCACCCCGGCGAGCCTTCTCCCGCTGCCGGTGGTGCCGACCCCGGCCATCTCCAGCCCCGAGGCCGCCTGGGCGAGCGTCCTCATGCCCTCCTGGATGACCGCGATGGGATCCCCCCTGGTCCGAAGGTAAAGACTCTCCAGGACATCGCCCCGCTCATCGAGGACCACCAGGTTGGTGCTGACCGACCCGACGTCCACCCCAAGGTATGCCTTCCTCGCCATCCCCGCCATCCCCGCCATCCCTGCCATCTCGACCATCGTGCCCATCACCCCCTCGACGCCCGCCTGCGGCGCGACCTCTCCACCATATCCACGAACGCCTCGAGACGCGTGATGACCCCGGCATCTGATGAATGCTCATCGAAGACCAGCGTCATCACGGGGATCCCCAGGTCGCGCGAGACCGCGGGAAGCACGTCCTGGGCCACGATCTCCGGCATGCACGTGAACGGGGCAAGCTGGATGACCCCGTCGAACCTTTGCCTTGCGTACTCCACGGTGGACCCGACCGTCTCGACGCCGTGCCCGCCCACGAAATGACAGAGGTATGGCTTCGCCAATTCATACGGCCTTCTGCCCTTGCGAAGGCGGAGCACATCCTTGAGGAGGTGCTCCCTGACCCAGTCGCCAATGTATATCGACCTCTCCACGAGGACCCCCATCTCCCCGAGCCGCCGCTCCACCTCGCAGTTGACGAAGGGCTCGAGCACCACGTACACCTCGCCCACGATGCCTATCCTCGGAGGATCTGAGTTGCCGCCCCCCGGCTCACGCGCGGCCCGGAGCACCTCCCTGCCCTCTTCGAGCGCTCGCTTCACCCTGGCCGGGCTTCCGGCGTCATCCACCAGCTCGAGGGCGGACGCCAGCGCGGCGGTCGCGGCGCCCCTGTGGCCTTCGAACGGGCGCGCGGCCTGGGCCAGCCTCTCGAGCTCGTCCACGGCCGTCATCTTGGCCCACGCCAGCCTGGCAGCCCTCACGTACCTCCCCACCGGATTGCGCCCCACGAGGCGCCCTACCTGCTGCAGCACGTGGCGAAGCCTCCCCTGCGGGGGCTCGACAATGATCATTTCAAACTTATAGCCGAGAGCTGTCAGGATCTCCTTCTGCACCTCGCCGTACAGCCCGAAGCGGCATGGCCCGACGCCCCCCGCCATCGCGATGGTGTCGGCCCCGAGCTCCATGGCCTCGATGTAGTTGCCGATGTTCACCTTGAGGGGTAGGCACGCGAACTCGGGCGAGTGGCGCGAGCCTATGGAGAGCGTGCGCTTGCTCGGCATCGGAGGCACCACCACCTCCGCCCCGAGGTCCTCGAGGAGCGCCCTGACGGTTATGTAGAGGTTGCCCATGTGAGCGAACGTGACCTTCATGGCTTCCTCCTGCGGGCTATGACGTCGACGAACGCCTCCAGCCTGGTGAGGATGCCTGCTTCCCCCGTGTGCTCGTCAACGGTGATGGTCGCGAAAGGCACGTCCCTTCGCCTCGCGCACTCGCGCTCCAGCACCTCGCCGATGAGCGACTCTGGCCCGCACGCGAACGCCCTCATGTGCAGGCAGCCGTGGACAGCCCCTGAGCGGAGGAAGTGGAACCCCGCCCCGAGGAGCCTCCGGCCGAGGGTCCAGAATACTCTCTTGGGAAACCGCGCGGCCTCGCGCTCGGTCACGGCCGCGGGAAGCATGTCCGAGGTCACGACGGTCACCCCCATCTCGCGCAGCCTGCGCAGAACATTCATGCTCACGAAGGGATCGTAGATGATGTAAGGGTGTCCCACGAGACCGACCACCACTCGCCCCGCCCCCATGGCAGCGGCCGGGCCGCCGCCGGACGATGACGCCGCAGCCACGGTTCCATGAGCGGGCTCATCAAATGAAGGCGCCATGCCCATGACGGCCATGGCTTCGTCCGGGGTGAGGCCGCCCTCGATGTGCCGCGTGTACCTTGCGAGAGCGGTCCTCGCCCTGTTGTGGGAGGCGAGGATCCTGAGGGCGCTTCCCGTGAACATCCTGCCTGTTGAGTATACGGCGCGCATGTACTCCCTGGTGGTGCGGCTCAGGTTGATGCACGAGTCGATGATCCTGGGGATGTCCCGGCAGTTGCACCGGATCATGTCAGGCAGGCCCATGAATTTCGGGCAGATGAAGGCCCGCCTCTCCACCGACACCAGCCTGGGGATGAACACGTAATCGCACTTCCCTGCAAGGGCGAGCACGTGGCCGTGGAAGACCTTGACAGGAAGGCATGCCTCGTCCACCGTGACCTTTATGCCGGCGTCTACCACAGCCCTGGTGGTAGGGCCGGAGGTCACGACGGTCTGGCCCAGGGACTCGAAGAATACCTTCCACATGGGGTAGTAGTGGTAATAAAGAAGGGCACGGGGGATCCCCACGACCTCTCCCACGGCGACACACCACCTGCCTTCGTCAACGTTCTCTGATTTGACGGTTCTCCGGGTTTTCCTCTTCGGGGAGGCCGGGCTACATGCCCTGATCGCCGAGGATCTCGCGGATCGCCCTGGTCGTGATGAGCGCGCCCCTCGCCACGGCATCCTGATTATCCATCTTGCCGAGGTCGCCCACACCGACGATTTTCGGGATCTTGAGGCGGGAGAGGACCCCGACGGTGTCGCCCTCCAGGCGTTCATGCCCCGGCTCTTCGGGAGCGCCCGACTTTCTCACCGGCTTCTCCGTTACCTCCCCCTCCTTCGTGACAGACTCGTCCACCGCAACGGACTGGTCGCCCTTCGTGTCGGAGGCCACCGCAAGCGCGCCGACGATCTCGATGCCCGGGTCCTTCGCGAGGTCCTCGAGGGCCCTCTCGCCCGATCCCTTGCCCTTCTTTCCGTGGTCGTCGAACATGACTATCACGGGCTCCACCGGCACATGTTTGACCATGCCGGCAAGCTCGGCGCCACCAGCCTGGGTCGGCGTGCCAGCCGAACGCTCGATGTAGTGAAGGCCGAGGTTGTGCGCGGCCTGTCTCACCGCCGCCTCCGCCCTGCCGTCCCCATCGGTCACCACGATGACCTTTTTCCTGGCCAAGCCCCAATCACGTCCTCAGGACTTCGGATTGGCAATGAGCGCCACCAGCGTGCCGAAGAACACCGCGACGGCGATGCCCATGCCCGTGTACTCGAACACGCCCGTGAAGAGGCCGAGAATCCCCATGCGTTTCGCCTCGGCAAGCGCGCCTTTGGCGATGGACGCCCCGAACCCCGACACCGGCGTAAGAGCGCCGGCTCCGGCGAACTCGAGAAGCGGCTGATAGAGACCGAGCCCCCCGGCGACCGCGCCGGCAACGGTCAGCAGCACCAGCATGTGGCCTGGTGTGAGGTTGGTGAAGTCCAGGATGAGCTGGCCTACGGCACAGATGGCGCCGCCCACGAGAAACGCGTACAGGTAAATCACAGCCTAGCCTCCACTCTCGTGCCCGCAGTATGTGGAGCGTCACAAATCGCTGCCATTTCTCCAGAGACTGGGCCACTGTCGGTTGCCGCTGCTCGCGCTCGAGGGACAGCGGCCCGGGCGGGGTGCCTTGACACAATTCCGCCCGCCGTCAGGTCTGCGGCCGCGCCCGTGGCCGCCCCTGCGCATACGATCACGCCCATACTCACGCCTCGATCACCACAGCGTGGGCGACGCCGGGGATGGACTCGCCCTGCTGGAAACTCAACGGGCTCATGAGGGCCCCCGTGGCGACGAGGAGCACGTTTCTGTACGTGCCCTTCTCCATCTCCTTCAACACGTGGCCGAACGTGACCACCGCCGAGCACGCGCAGCCGCTGCCCCCGGCTCCCACATGCTGGACCTTCGTATCGAACAGCATGAGGCCGCAGTCCCGGTAGTTGTCGTCGAGCTCGACGCCGTTGTCCCTGACCAACTCCTTCAGCATCTCGCTCCCGAACGAGGCCAGGTCCCCGGTGAGGATGAGGTCGTAGTCGTCGGGGCCCCGGCCGGTGTCGGCGAAGTGGGTGAGCAGCGTGTCCGCTGCGGCCGGGGCCATCGCGCCGCCCATGTCGCTCTGGTCCTTCGCTCCGAGGTCCATGACCTTGCCGGTGGTGGCCCACGTCACCTTCGGCCCGGCGCCCGAGGACGCCACGAGCGCCGCGCCCGCCCCGGTCACGGTATACTGCGATGTCGGCTTGCGCTGGATGTTCAGCTCTACCGGGTAACGATACTGGCGCTCGGCCGTCTGGTAGTGACTCGAGCACGCCACCAGCACGTAATTGGCGAACCCGCCGTCGATGACCATCCCCGCGAGCGCAAGGCTCACGGCGCATGTGGAGCAGGCCCCGTAGATGCCGAGGTAGGGTATGGCAAGCTGCCGGGCGGAGTAACTTGCCGAGATTATCTGGTTGAGCAGGTCGCCCGCGATGTAGTAGTCCACCATACTCTTCTCGATCTTGGCACGCTCTATGGCGATCCTCGCAGCCTGTTCCAGGATCTTCGTCTCGCTTCTCTCGGGGGTCCTCTCGCCGTAGGCGTGGTCAGGCAGGACCACGTCGAAATCCGAGGCGAGCGGCCCCTTACCTTCGACTGGTCCCACGATAGTCCCCGTGCCCGCGATTATGGGCGGGCTCGTGAACCTGATGGTGCTCTTGCCCACCTTCTTTGCTGCCACTTGCCACCGGCCTCCGATCACGGCGAAGTCATGAACTTGATGAACGCGACGGCGACCCCGGCAAGGGTGCCGTACACTATCACCGGGCCTGCGATGATGAACATCTTCGCGCCCATGCCCAGCACCCATCCCTCGCGCTTGAAGTCCATCGCGGCGGCGACAATTGTGTTGGCAAACCCGGTGATGGGCACCGCGGCCCCGGCTCCGGCGAATTCGCCCAGCTCGTCATAGACGCCGAGCCCCGTCGCGATCACGCCCACAAGGATCATTACCGCGAGCGTGGGCGCCGACGCACCGTTGAGGTCGAGGCCCCGCGACATGAGGAAGCCCAGCACGAGCTGGCCCAGGGCGGCGATGGCGCCGCCCACAACGAAGGCTACCAGAACGTTGCGCAGATAGCGGGGCTTCGGCTTCCTCTTCTGGACAAGCTCCTTGTATGCGAGCTGCCGCCTCTTCTCCTCCTGGGCGGCCTGGGTCATGTGGGGTAGCCTGGACACCTGCTTCTTGGCCTGCTGTGATGCCATCCGTGCATCCCTCCCCCGCCGGGGCCGTTACTGCGTTCCGTCAACAGCGAACGCGACGTGCACGTCCGCCTTGTACTTCGTAACCTTGCCGTTGTCCACAGACGCCGTCATGTTCGTCACTTCGACGCCCGTGATGTTCCTGATGGTCTGAGACGCAGCCCGGACAGCCTGGTTTACCGCGTCCTCCCAGCTTGTAGACGACTCTCCCATGAGCTCGACTATCTTGACCACTGGCACGCTCGTCCACCCCCTTTCTCCCAACTAATTATGCGCCGAGCCATGGGCTTTAATTCTCCGGATGCGGCGGCCGCCGCCGGCTGCCGCCTGGAGCCGCTCCGCCAAGATTCGAAGCCCTGCACCATGCGGTGCAGGGCGTCCTCGTGCCGTCTATCTGACTCGCCGCTTCCTGCGTATGGACCTCGTCTTCTAGCCCAGCTCCTGCCGGAGCCGACGGAGGGCTCGTTGCTCGATCTTCGAGACCTGGGGCTGCGATATGCCGAGGCGCCGGGCGACATCCGTTTGCTTCATCTCGTCGAAAAAGCGCATCTTGAGGACGGCGCGCTCCGAGGGTCTCAGCCGCTCCATGGCCTGCTGAAGGGCGATGGATTCGACTCTGTCATCGGCGAACGATCCCTCCGCGGCGAGCTGATCCTCGAGCGGGCCCGGGCTGTCGCCGGAGACAGGCTCCGAGAGGGACGCGACCGGCTGGAGGGCCTCCTGGGTCTCCACGACCTCCTCGCGGGAGAGGCCGGTCTCCGACGCCACCTCCTCGACTGTGGGCTCGCGGCCAAGGGCGCTCCGAAGGCGCGCCCTCGTCGCCTCGACCCTGGACGCCCGCTCGCGCAGCGCCCGCCCCACCTTGACAGAGCCCGCGTCGCGGAGGTGTCGCCTGATCTCCCCCATTATCACGGGGACGGCGTACGTGGAGAACCGCGTGCCAAGGGTCACGTCGAACCTGTCCGCTGCGTGCAGGAGGCCGAGACACCCCACCTGGAAGAGGTCCTCGGGGTCGGCTGTCCTTTCGAGGAAACGGCTGACGATGCTCATGACGAGCCGCAGGTTCCTCGATACGAGCTCCTCGCGGGCATTCGCGTCGCCCGTGCCAATGCGCTTTGCGAGCTCGCGGACCTCCTCGTCGGACAGCAGGGGCGTATCGGGGAATCGCATGCGTTCAAGCCCCTCGTTCATGCTCCTCGCTCCCTGTCATGCGCGGAGCCTTCCTCATGGTGACCTGCACCCCAGCCCCCGGCCTGGACGAGACGTCGAGCTGGTCGGATAGGGCCTCCATTATGGTGAACCCCATTCCCATGCGGTCGGGCGATGTGGTGAATGCAGGCTGACGGGCCTGGTCGACGTCGGCGATGCCGCGGCCTGTATCCTCCACGGTGATGGTGAGGACGTCGCCGTCGATGGCTGTGTGAACGCGCACGACCCCGCCGGGGCTGTCGTATCCGTGGAGCACGACGTTGGAGACGGCCTCGGAGACTATGAGCTTGATGTCGTCGATCTCCTCCATGGTGAAGGAGTCGATCTGCGACGCGAAGCACGCCACCGCGACCCGGGCGAACTCCACGTTCTGGGCGATGGCTGGGAACTCGATTGTCACATGGTTTCTCGCGCTCATCCGGCTACACCCCCGATGCCAGCGCCCAGCCCTCGTCCTCGGTCTCGCGCACCGGGATGATGCTCGCAAGGCCAGAGAGATCGAAGACCTTGCGCACCTGCGGCGAAGGCGCCACGGCGATGAGTCTGCCCCCGTGGGCGCGCAGCCTCTTGTAGCGGCCGAGGATGACGCCCAGGCCCGAGCTGTCGATGAACGTGACGTCGCTCAAGACGAGGAAGATAGCGTTGATATCGGGCCTTGCGTCGAGCTCCTCCTCGACGGCCGCGCGGAACTCGGGAGCGGTGTTGAGGTCGAGCTCTCCCGACAGGCGTACCACGAGAACGTTGCCGATAGGCCTGGTCTCGGTCCTCATGCGAAGCCCTCCTGCCATATCATGCCATTCGTCCTTCCCGACCTTTTGTATTCTCCGGACTCATCCTGAGTCCTCCCGGCGGCAGCAAAAATGCCCCGCCGCCGGGGCATCCAGGGTCGTTCTCCAGCCCTGCTTTGCGTCGCGTCGCGTGGCATTGCGTCGAGCATGAAGCGCCTGCGACAAGGCGCCGGGTGCAGGCCGGCCGGCGCCATCAATCGCGGCCGACCCGGAAGAGCGCCCGAAGGAGGTTGCGGGTGGCGCGGAGCACTACCCTGAACACGTTGCCGCGCTTCACCTCCTCCGCCGCCACCAGGTCGACGCGGGCGATCTCGGTGCCGTCCTCGAGCTTCGCGACGAGATCCCCGACCTTCTGTCCCTTCTGGACCGGGGCGTTCACCCTGTCGGGAAGGGCCATCTCGCTCCTGACCTCGCCCTCCTCGCCCCTGCGCACCACGGCCACCAGGGGGTCCTTCGCGACGACGTCCACCTTCTCCGCCACGCCCCGGGTCACGTCGAGCTGCGCCATCACCTGGCCCTCTGAAGCGATCTCCACGCCGGCATAGTGCCTGAACCCGAAGTCGAGGAGGGCCGATGCCTCCTTGAACCGCTGCTGCGAGTCGGCCACGTTGAGCACGACGGAGATGAGCCTGAGGCCCCCCCTCTTCGCGGTGGCAGCGAGGCAGTAGCCCGCCTCCTCGGTAAAACCGGTCTTGAGGCCGTCGGCGCCCTCATAGAACTTGACGAGCCTGTTGGTGTTGACCAGGATGTTCTTGCCGCCGCGCACGTAGTCGATCCAGATGGTGAACCACTCGTGGACCTTCGGGTGGCGGAGGAGGGCGCACGACATGATGGCGATGTCCCGGGCGGTGGTGTAGTGGTCGCGGTGAGGAAGCCCGCTGCAGTTGGCGAAGTAGGTGCCGGTCATTCCGAGCTCCTGGGCGCGCTGGTTCATCATGTCCACGAAGGCTTCCTCGCTCCCGGCGATATGCTCCGCCACGGCCACGCTTGCGTCGTTCGCCGATACGATGGCAATGGCCTTCAGGAGGTCGGCCATGGACATCTCCTCGCCGACCTCGAGCCAGATCTGAGACCCTCCCATCTCCATGGCATGCTCGCTCGTGGCCACCATATCGTCCAGGCTGGCTTTCCCCTGCTCTATCGCCTCCATTGCGAGGAGCATGGTCATGATCTTCGTGATGCTGGCAGGCGCCATTCTTTTGTCAGGATCCTTCTCGAACAGGACCCTGCCCGAGGTCGCCTCCATGAGGACTGCGGAGCCGGCGGTGATGGGCGTGCTTGGAGCCGGCCCAGGCTGCTTCTCCTGCGCCGCCACATGGGTCGTGGCACAGGGCCACAAGGAGACTCCAATGACCAGAACGAAGGCGAGGGCAAGGCCCGCCGTTATCCTCCACGTGCGCACTTTCCATCCCCTCCCGCACCGTCAGGAACTATCACAGGGCTTCCAATGAGGTACATATTCGGGCGGATGCAGGGATATACCCGCATCCGCCCTGAGGGGACTTGCCATGGGCCAGCTTCCGCCGTCAATCGACGATGATCTCCTTGATGAGCGACGGTGCCTGAGGGGCCTCGCGAGCGATCACATACGCGGACGCCACGAGGCGCGAGGCCTCGTCGATGCTCGCGGAGCTGTTCGTGTGGAGCGTGGCCAGGGCCTCGCCCTCGCTCACCATGTCGCCGATCTTCTTCTCCACGACGAGACCCGCCGCCGCATCCACCGGCTCGTCTTTCGTCTTTCGCCCGGCGCCCAGGATCATGGCCGCAACCCCCACCTGCTCCGCGTTGATGGCCGCGACGTAGCCCGCGGCTGGGCTCGGCACGGCGGCGGTGAGCCTCGCGTGCGGAAGGATGTCGGGGCGCCCGACAACGCTCGAGTCCCCGCCCTGGGCCGCCACGAACTGGGCGAACTTCGCGAGGGCCGCTCCGCTCTGGAGGAGGCCGACCAGCGTCTCCCTGGCCGCCCGCGCATCCGGGGCCACCCCTCCCAGCACCAGCATCAGCGACCCCAGGGTGAGGCACAGCTGCACGAGGTCTGGCGGGCCGGACCCGCGCAGCGTGTCGATGGCCTCCCTGACCTCCAGTGCGTTGCCAACTGCGCGCCCGAGCGGCTGGTTCATGTCGCTCACAACAGCCGCCGCCCTTCGGCCGGCGCCTCTCACGATGTCCACCATGAGCCGCGCAAGGGCGCGAGCGTCATCTTCCGACTTCATAAACGCCCCCGTGCCCACCTTGACGTCGAACACGATGGCGTCAGCCCCGCACGCCAGCTTCTTGCTGCATACACTGCTCGCTATGAGAGGCATGCTGTCAACGGTGGCGGTGACGTCGCGCAGGGCGTACAGCTTCTTGTCGGCCGGCGCCACTGCCGCGGTCTGCCCGACCACGGCTATTCCGATGGAGTTCACGTTTCTCACGAAGACGTCCTTTGGCAGATCCACGCGGAACCCCGGGATCGACTCGAGCTTGTCGAGGGTGCCGCCGGTGTGACCCAGCCCGCGGCCGGACATCTTCGCCACGGGAACCCCGGCTGCGGCCACGAGCGGCGCCAGCACGAGGGTGGTCTTGTCCCCCACCCCACCCGTGCTGTGCTTATCCACCTTGACGCCCCGGATGGGCGCGAGGTCCACACTGTCCCCCGACCGCGCCATGGCGAGCGTGAGGTCGCGCGTCTCGCGAGCTGTCATCCCCTGGAAGAACACGGCCATGCACCATGCCGCCATCTGGTAGTCGGGGATCTCGCCGCGCGTAAACCCGTCTATGAGAAAGGCTATCTCCTCCTGCGACAGCTCCTCGCGGCGCCGTTTCCTGAGGATGACATCGTACGCTCTCACTTCGAGCCCCTCTTTTCCGCGCCTCGCGCGCCTTTAGCCCGTGGGTGGGCGCTATCGTATATCTCTTTGAGTTTTCCCCTGGCGAGGTGGGTGTAGACCTGGGTGGTGGATATGTCAACGTGCCCCAGCATCTCCTGGACCGACCGAAGGTCGGCGCCGTTCTCGAGGAGATGGGTCGCAAAGCAGTGGCGCAGCGTGTGGGGGGTCACGTCCTTCTCGATACCGGCCTTCGCCGCGTAGGCCTTGATGATCTTCCAGAACCCCTGCCTCGTCATCCTCCTGCCGCGCTGGTTCACGAAGAGGGCGTTCTCGGCGCGGCTTCTCACCAGATTCGACCTGGACGCGCGGAGGTATATCTCGACCCATCCTGACGCCACGCGCCCCACGGGCACGATCCTCTCCTTGGACCCCTTCCCGAGGCACCTCACGTAGCCCATCTCCACGTTCAGGTCGCCCATGTCCAGCGAGACGAGCTCGGACACGCGCATGCCGGTGGCATAGAGCACCTCCAGCATGGCCCTGTCCCGTACCCCCGCCGGGGTTTGCGGGCTCGGCATCTCGAGGAGCCGCCCGACCTCATCCAGGCTGAGCACCCCTGGCAGGCGCTTCTCCTGTTTGGGCGATCCCAGGTTCACCGTGGGGTCGCGCCGGATCTTGCCCTCGCGGTCGAGGAATCTGTAAAGGCCGCGGATGGCGGCAAGCTGCCGGCAGATGCTCGACGTGGCCTTGCCCTGCCGCCTCAGGTGGGCGAGGTAAGCCATAATGGTGTCCTGGGTGACTTCACCGATGTCGGCGCCGCCTCCGGATTCCTCCACGAACCTCGCGAACTGGACGAGGTCCCTGGCGTACGACTCGATGCTGTTCTGGGCAAGCCCCCGTTCCACCCCGAGGTATGCGAGGAACTCATCTACAAGGACCACGCCGCCCCGCCTCCGCCGCCGGACGAATCCAGAGCTACCATGCTGTCCCGCTGTTTCCAGTATAGCACGGCAGAGCAGCGCCTGCAATTTCGCACCCGCGCCGCCTCGGGTCGCCGGAGGTAGCTCACAACAGATACTTTGATGCCAGCCTGATGAAGACCGGGGCCACGTAAGTCTCCACCGCGCTCCCGAGGATGAGAAGCAGCGCGGCGCCTGCGGAAACGATGACAGTGAAGAGGAACTGCGGGTATATCGGCACGCGCCTGTGGCTCAGCCTGTCCTGGGCGAGGGCCACTGCGAATGCGAGCGACACCTCGCATCCGGCGAGTATCGCGGGGATGATGAAGATGTTCTGGGGAAGCACCGACACCGCAGCCAGCACGATGCCTCTTGCGGCCATCTCGTCGACGAGGAAGCCCACGGTGAAGCCGATGATGAACCCGCGGAGAAACAGGAGCACCAGGATGCCGGGCGACCCTATGACCGAAAGGCCCAGCACCAGGGCGAGGAGGACGGTCTTGAGATTGTTGTAGAGCGCCTGCCGCGACGACGGCGCAGCACCGCCTGTTTGCCCTGGGCCGCCGAAGCCGCGGAAGAACACCATGAGGTCCTCGGCAAGCTCGGCCTTCTGGCTCTCAGGAAGCACCTTCACCGAAAGCGAACCGAAGATGACGCCCATCAGGAAGATGAGCATGACCAGGACGAGGACGGGTAGATGCCGCCTCAGGGAATCGCCGGAAGGCACCAAGGACCGCGAATCGTCCAGCATCGCACGATCCTCCTTCGGACCACCTCCTTAGATATGTATGTCCACCCTCGTTGCGATATTCCCGGTGCGCGAAGCGGCGCCCTTGACCCGACCCCGGACGTCCCAAAGGGGCAAAAGGCAACCAGTGGAAGCACTCCCTTGCTATGTTCCCAAAGGTTAGGTTCCTGGCGCCGGACACTTTCACAGGGCGCCCGCGGCTATCGCGGCCGATGTGAACATGAAGGTCCACGAAGAACCGCTTCAACTCCACCTAGATAATCCCCCTCGACATCGCCACGAATAGCCCGAGGAGGGTCTTGCCATCGCGGATCTCTCCCCTCGCTATCATCTCATCCAGCCCGGCGCGGGGCACCCGCCTGGTCTCGATGATCTCATCCTCCTCCGGCCTATCCTCTCCCGCAGTAAGGCCCCTCGCGAAGAAAAGGTGCAGCACCTCGTCGCAGAACCCAGGGGACGTGTAGAACGGCACAACCTCCTCGAGGACCGCCGCCCGGTAGCCGGTTTCTTCCTCGAGCTCGCGCGCGGCGCACTCGCGCGGGTCCTCGCCCGGGTCGAGCTTTCCGGCGGGGATCTCCCAGAGGGCCGACCGGACCGGGTACCTGTATTGCCGGACGAGGATCACCGAACCGTCGCGGTCCACCGCCACCACCGCGACCCCGCCCGGGTGCTCCACCACCTCGCGACGCGAGCGCTTGCCCGAGGGAAGCTCGACATCGTCAACGCGCAAGGTGAGGATGCTCCCCCGATACACCACCCTTGAACCCACCTGTCTCTCCACAAGGTGCGACTCGTCCAATGTGAATCCCCCCGAATTACAGGCCGATGGCATCAGACGGCCCGAAGGTGCGTATCCTGTTATCGGATTGGGTATGGGTTCACGAGTCCGCTCCAGCTTACCAACCGGTCCAGGATTCCCGGTGCTCGCACTTTTCCAGGGCGCCGCACTCGAGGCACCGCTGCACCGCCCCCGCAGTGCAACACCGCGAACTCCTCGGAAAGCGGCGGTCGTCTCTGAACTCACCACTGGGAGGTATGTCGGGGCATGAACATAGTTGTGCAAAGACGCGCTATCTGGATCACGGGGAAACCCCGCGAGATCCTCCGGGCCCTGGCCCTTCTTTCCAGGGACTACGCCACTCTCGGCGATCTACTCTCATCCCTGGACAACCGGTGATCTGCGACCGCCACTCCCTCCCGCAGGTCATGATGGCCTTTGCCTCCGCCTTGCGTGTCGCGAACGCGACCCTGCCTGCCAGCGCGCCCGCTGCGCCCGCCGCCAGGAAGAAGGCGGGGTCCTCATCCGGTCCCCGCCCCATCGTGCTGACGCGGATGCCCTCGCGCCTGAGCCTCTCTACGGCGGGACGCCCGTCCTCAACGAGGACGACGTGCCGCCGGTCTATCCCGTCCTCGGCAAGCTGAAGCCTCGGGCGGCGCCACTCACCGCGGTCTAGCTCCGGCAGGACTACGAGGCACCTTGCCAGGGCCACCCTGGAAAGGACTGTGAGAGTGTGATGGCTCACCCCAAAGTGCCTCGCCCGCCCGTCGGAAAGGCTCACCCGCGGCGCGATTACCGGGGTTCCTCCCAGAGAATACGCCGCGTTGGCCGCTTCCCCCTGCTGGATCCCCGAAAACCCGTACTTCGTCCCGGTCCCGGCCTGCCCGGGGCCCATCGCGACGATGATGGCGTCGCCCTGCGCGCACGCCCGCGCCGCGGCGAGGGCCGAGTAGAGGCTCACCGCCTCGAGGTCCCCGCCGAACGCGTGGCCGCAGGTGATGACGGAGTCGAGAAGGCCCTTTTCGCGCAGCTCGGGCACGAGCCTGCTGTACGCAAGGGGCAGGGCTCCGCCATCTGTCATCACGTACACGACCCGCATCCTGTCGCCGGCGGTCTCCTTTATCCCGGCGGCGACTGGCGCTATCATGCTGTGGAGCTCGCAGGCCACTACGGGGGCGCCCTCCAGCGACGAAAAGGCCTCCACCGCCTCCCGGTAAGGGCTTGCCTCCTCCTCCACGGCGAGGCACCGGACCTGCACCGGTGTGTAGCGGACCTTAATTATGTGGCCCGGGCCCGGCCCCATGTCAAGACCCTCCCTGCCAGCCACCCACATGACGAAATGGTGGCCTCCAGTGCCGAGGCCGAGTTCGACCGCGGTGGTGTTCAGGACGACCTCATCGCCCGGCGCGCACGGGCCGGTCAGCGCCTCGTAGCATAAAGCCTCGGCTGCCTTCCCCTCGCACACGACGTCGGCCTTCACCACACCCGGACCGAACGGCGTCACCGATTTCACCACGCCCGTCCTCACCCTTATCATCACCGCGCCGCCAGCGAACCTCCTTGCAGGGATACGCCGTTCTCTGTCGTATCTCGCATTAGAATATGTTCCCCGCTCCGGGGGCAGCATACTCTCTGGCAGCCAGGGGGAATCGGCATGAGCAGGTGGCAGTTCTGGATCGCTATCTTCATCGCCCTCGCGCTCGCAGGATGGTCGGTGGGAGTGACCACGAGGGTCACCCGCGACCTTACGCGCGTGGAAAAGGACCTCGACCGCGCATTTCAGGACCTCGCGGCCCTGTCAAAGCGCGTCTCCGAGATGAAGGCCGCCGTCCCGCCGCCCCGCCCCGCCGCCGAGGTGACCGTGTATTACGGGCGGACCACACTGACCGACTCCTATCTCGTCCCGGTCAGGGCAACGGTACCTGCGGGGACCGATGCCATGCGTGGGGCGCTGGAGCTTCTCGTGAGGGGACCTGCGCCTGAAACGGGCCTCGAGAGGCTCATTCCAGAGGGGACACGGGTGCTCGGCGCCAGCACGAGCGGAGATCTCGCCACCGCCGACTTCTCGAGCGAGATCCGCACCCGCTTCCCCGGCGGCAGCCGCACCGAGGAGCTTTTGGTCTGGTCCATCGTGAACACCCTCACGGAGTTCCCGGGGATTGCGAAGGTGCAGATCCTGGTGGACGGCAAAAGAGAGGAGAGCATCGGCGGCCACGTGGGCATCGATGCTCCCCTGGAGAGAAACCCTGGGCTCGTAAAGCCGCAATAGGCCCAAGTCTCATCCGGCCTTCAGCGCCGCGGCAAGCTCCATTCCCCTTGCGAGGGCCTTCTGGTTGAGCGGGATCAGGCCGTGGCGGCGCTCAGGCAGCACCTTCTTCAAGGCCTGGAGCACCGTGTCCACGCTCACGACCCCGGTTGCGCCCAGGAACGCCCCGAGCGCGACCATGTTCGCAACCCGCACGTCTCCCAGTTCGTTGGCGATCTCGTTCGCCGGCACGGCGAGCACCCTGACGTCGTTCCTCGCCGGCTCTACGTCAACGAGCGAGCTGTTGTAGATGATGAGCCCGCCCTGCCTCACCATCCCCTGGAACTTCTCGAGCGACGGCCTGTTCATCGCCACCACACTCGTGGGCTCGCTCACGAGGGGCGAGGCGATCTCCTCCTTTGACACGACCACCCCGCAGTTTGCGGTGCCGCCGCGCATCTCCGGGCCGTACGAGGGCATCCACGTCACGTTTCGGCCCTCCATCATCCCGGCGTAGGTGACGAGCTGCCCCATGAGAAGCACTCCCTGGCCCCCGAACCCTGCGAAAACGACCTCCTCGTGCATGGCTAGCCCACCTCCGGAACCCTGGTGTAATCCCCAAGCGGGTAGTACACGGCCATCTTGTCGTCCACCCACTTGAGGGCCTCGATGGGGGTCATTCCCCAGTTCGTGGGGCACGTGGACAGGAACTCCACAAGGCTGAAGCCTTTCCCCTCGAGCTGCACCTCGAACGCCTTCTTGAGGGCGCGCCTCGCCTTGGCGACGTTGGCGGGGCTCGTCACGGATACCCGGGCTATATAGCCGACCCCTGAGAGCGACGAGAGAAGCTCGCAAACCCTCACGGGATGGCCGGCCGTCTCGGGGTCGCGCCCCCTAGGAGAGGTGGTGGTCTTCTGCCCCGGGAGGCTCGTGGGGGCCATCTGCCCGCCGGTCATGCCGTATATGGCGTTGTTCACAAAGATGACCGTGATCTTCTCGCCCCTCGAGGCCGCGTGCACTATCTCGCCCGCGCCTATGGAGGCGAGGTCTCCATCCCCTTGATAGGTAAACACTACGGAGCCCGGCGAGGCACGCTTGATCCCGGTGGCCACCGCGGGCGCCCTGCCGTGGGAGGCCTCGACGAAGTCGCAGTTGAAATAGTCATATGCCAGCACCGCGCAGCCCACAGGCGAGATGCCCACGGTGCGCTCGCGCACACCGAGCTCGTCGATGACCTCGGCGATAAGCCGGTGGATGATGCCGTGGGTGCACCCAGGGCAGTAGTGAGTCGGCACGTCGGCCAGGGCCTCGGGCCGCCCGAACACCTTTTGCATCCATTACGCCCCCCTCTCCACGATCTTGACGATCTCGTCCAGAATCTCCCTGGGCGAGGGGGTCATTCCGCCGGTGCGCCCGTAGAAGTGCACCGGTTTCGTCTCGCCGAGGGAAAGCCTCACATCCTCCACCATCTGGCCGAGGCTCATCTCTACCACCAGCACGTGCGCGGCCCCGGTGGTCGCGGCGGCCAGCGCGTCATACGGGAACGGCCACAGGCTTATCGGCCTGAAGAGACCCACCTTAAGCTCTCGCTCCCTCGCCCTGTCCAGCGCGGCCCGGGCGATCCGGGCGGTGGTGCCGTAGGCCACCAGCACCACATCGGCGTCCTCCGTCATGTATGCGCTGTAGCGAACCTGCTCCGCCGCCATGCGTCCATACTTCTCGGCCAGGTGGAGGTTGTGCTTCTCCAGCTTCGCCGGGTCGAGGTAGAGCGACGTTATGATGTTCTTCTGCCGCCCCGCCGCGCCCATGGTGGCCCAGGTCTTCGGCGGGAGATCTCGCTTCGGCCGCTCGCGCATCTCCACCGGCTCCATCATCTGGCCAAGGATCGCGTCCCCGAGGACCATGACGGGGTTGCGATAAAGGTCGGCGAGGTCGAACCCCTCCATGGTGAGGTCCACAAGCTCCTGTACGGTGGACGGGCCGAGCACCAGGAGGCGGTAGTCACCGTGGCCGCCCCCCTTCGTCGCCTGGAAGTAGTCTGATTGCGCTCCCTGTATGCCCCCGAGCCCCGGGCCGCCGCGGACGATGTTCACCACGACGCAGGGAAGCTCGGCCCCGGCCATGTACGAGATCGCTTCCTGCATGAGGCTGATACCCGGGCTGGACGATGTCGTCATGACCCGCGCACCCGCGCACGCGGCACCGTAAACCATGTTGCTCCCGGCGACCTCGCTCTCGGCCTGCAGGAACACGCCTCCCACTTCGGGCATGCGCCTTGACATGTATTCGGGTATCTCGTTCTGGGGGGTTATCGGGTACCCGAAGAAACACCTGCATCCGGCCATTATGGCGGCCTCGGCCACAGCCTCGTTCCCTTTCATCAGGACCTTCTCTGCCATGCGTACCCTCCCTCCCTACCTGTATACTTCGATCGCCACTTCAGGGCACATCCGGGCGCATGCGGTGCACGCGTTGCACCGCTCCTCGTCGGTGATGGACGCCGGATGAAACCCCTTGCTGTTGAAGTGCTCAGCCATGGTCAGGATCTTCCTGGGACAGAAGGTCACGCACAGCTGGCACCCCTTGCACCTCTCCTCGTTGAACACGACCTTCGCCATATCACCAAGCCTCCTACGTGTACGCCCTGGCTTCCTCGCCCCGCAGAACGCGGAGGCACGCCCCGGCCAGCGCCTGCATCTCGTTCTCGCCTGGATACACCATCACAGGGGCGATGTAGTCGACCCGATCCGAGATCCATCCCACCAGGCGGCGCGAGTGCGCAAGGCCCCCTGTGAGGACTATAGCATCGATGTCCCCAGAAAGCACTGCCGCGTATGCCCCTATCTCCTTTGCCACCTGGTAGGCCATGGCCTCATAGACCAGCCTCGCATGCTCGTCACCCGCGTCGATGCGCCGCTCGACCTCCACGGCGTCGCTCGTCCCGAGGTGTGCCACGAGTCCGCCCCCGCCGACGAGCTTCTTCATCATGTCATCCTCGCCGTATTTGCCCGAGAAACACAGGCCCACCACGCCGAGGGCGGGAAGCGCTCCCGCCCGCTCGGGGGTGAACGGCCCCTCGCCGTCAAGCCCGTTGCTTACGTCGACAACCCGTCCCTTGAGGTGCGCGCCGACGGTGATCCCGCCTCCCAGGTGCGCCACGACGAGGTTCACGTCCTCGTAGCGGCTGCCCATGTCCTTCGCGGCCTGCCTTGCCACGGCCTTCTGGTTGAGAGCGTGGAAAATGCTCCGCCGCGGTATGTCGGGAAGCCCCGATAGCCTCGCCACGGGCCACATTTCGTCCACGACGATGGGGTCGGCGATGTACGCGCGCACCCCGGGCCCCGCACGCACCGCGATCTCCCGCGCGAGGGGCGCCCCCAGGTTCGACGCGTGGGGCACCGAGCGGCCGTCGATGAGGTCGTGCACCATCTCGTCGTTTACCTCGTACACCCCACCCTCGACCGGTTTCAAGAGTCCCCCGCGCCCGATGACCGCTCGAAGCGCGCCCAGAGGCTCTCCGTGCCTTTCCAGCGCCTGGAGGATGGCATCGAGCCTCAACTGGTACTGGTCAAGGACACCGCCGAACTTCGCCAGCTCTCCGCTATCATGGGATATCGTCTCCTGGAAGACCACGTCGTCGTCGAGGTACACGGCGATCTTGGTTGACGTGGACCCGGGGTTTATCACAAGGATCCGAAAACCATCGCATCGCTCCTGCTTCGCCGCCGGCATGCCGCTTCCGCTGCAGGTCATGAGCCACGTCCCCTTTTCGTTTCTATGGCACGTATACCGTATGGATCCTGCCGAGCTTCTCGATCCTCTCCTCCGCCAGCCTGGCCGCCGCCTTGTAGGTCGGGATCTTCTCGCGCTTCGCTATCCCGATGACCCTGAGCACGTTGTCATATATCCCCGCCGCCTTGCGAAGCGCCCTCTCCCTGTTGTAACCGTAGAATTCGTCGGCGACGTTTATGACTCCTCCCGCGTTGATGATATAGTCGGGGGCGTAGAGTATTCCCATGTCCTCCAGGGCGTCGCCGTGCCTCTCCTCCTTGAGCTGGTTGTTGGCCGACCCGGCCACCACCTTGCACTTGAGCTTCGGCAGGGTCTCATCGTTTATGACGGCCCCAAGGGCGCACGGGCAGAAGACATCGCACGCGATGTCGAAGACGCCGTCGGAGGCAACCGGCTTCGCGCCGAAGTCGTCCGCCGCCTTCTTGACCCTGTCCTCGTAGATGTCGGTGACGTATACCCTGGCGCCTTCCTCGGTGAGATACCTCACCACGTTATAGCCGACGTGCCCCGCCCCCTGGACGACAACGGTCTTGTCCTCGAGCGCATCCGTGCCGAACGCCTCCAGCGCGCACGCCTTCATGCCGCGCACGACGCCGAACGCCGTCACGGGGGAGGGGTCGCCGCTGGACCCGGCCGCCGCGGAGAGGCCCAGCACGTGGTCGGTCTCGGTGTGGGCGACCTCCATGTCGTCCACGCTCACGCCGACGTCCTCGGCTGTGAGATAGCGGCCGCCAAGGGTGTCCACGAACCTCCCGAACGCGCGGAAAAGCGCCTCTGACTTGTCTTTGCGCGGATCGCCGATGATGACGGACTTGCCTCCGCCGAAATCGAGGCCTGCCGCGGCGTTCTTGTACGTCATCCCGCGAGCGAGCCGCAGCGCATCGATTACGGCCTCCTCTTCCGAGACATAGGGCCACATCCTGCACCCGCCGAGGGCAGGGCCGAGCGTCGTGTCATGAATGGCTATGATGGCCCGCAGCCCCGACGCGTCGTCGCTCGCGAAAACCACCTGCTCGAACCCGTAACGCCCCATCTCCTCGAGGATCTTCATGCTGGGACCTCCTCCTTGCATTTGCATCAGTATCCCACCATTCATCCAGGGTTTCACCTGGAAAGAAGCACTCCGAGAGCCAGAGAGTACACCTTCGCCCTGTGCGAATCCGACCTCGACGTCACCACCACAGGCGCCTTCGCGCCCACGACCGCGCTCGCAGCACATCCCCCCGCCAGATAAGTCAGCGTCTTGTAGAATACGTTCCCTGCCTCGATATCAGGGACGATGAGTATGTCAGCGCGCCCAGCGACCGGGCTTGCGATCCCCTTGTGGCTGGCGGCCTCGGGCGATATGGCGTTGTCAAGCGCGAGCGGACCGTCCACGATGCCGCCCTTGATCTGGCCTCGCTCCGACATTTTGGCAAGACAGGCGGCGTCGATGGTGGCAGGCATGTCGGGGTTCACGTTCTCGACGGCCGCGAGCGCCGCGACGCGCGGCTCCACTATCCCGAGGGCGCGCGCCACGTCTATGGCGTTCTGGGTGATCTGGGCCTTCTCGGCGAGCGCAGGGGCGATGTTCATCGCCCCGTCGCTGAAGATGACGAGGCGCTCGAGGTACGGCGTCTCAAAAACGGACAGATGCGAAAGCAGGCGCCCCGTGCGAAGGCCGATCTCCTTGTCGAGCACCGCCCGCAGCACGTCTGCCGTGCTCACAAGGCCCTTCATCAGGAGGTCCGCCCGGCCCGAGCGCACCATCGCCACGCCAGCGCGAGCCGCAGCCGCCGGGTCGCTCTCCTGGACGACGTCGCACCCGGAGACGTCCACGCCCGTCTCGGACGCGGCCTTTCCTATGGCCGTCGCGTCCCCTACGAGCACACACCTGGCGATCCCCTGCCGCGCAGCCTCGTCCGCCGCGAGAAGCACCTCCGGGTCCGCGGCGGCCACGACGGCGCATGTCCTCGGCCCGGCAGCCTGCGCCATCTTCATAAGGTCATTCAGGCTTTTCACCATGCCGGTCCCACCTCCCATCATTCGTAGGTCCTTGCCTCCTCTTCCCCCTGAAGCACTCTGAAGGCCCCCATTGCGAGGGCCTCCATCTCCCCTTCACCCGGGTAAACCTTGACCTCGGCGATGAACTCGACGCGCTCGCGTATCATGCGCACGAGAAGCGCGGCGTTGGCAAGCCCCCCCGTTATGAGGACGGCCTGCACGTCTCCGGCGAGCACCGAGGCCATCGCCCCAATCTCCTTGGCCACCTGGTAAGCCATGGCCTCGTACACGAGGCGAGCGGTCTCGTCTCCTCCAGCTATACGCCTCTCCACCTCGACGGCGTCGGCCGTCCCCAGGTACGCGACGAGGCCTCCGCGGCCCACCAGGTTCCTCGTGAGCTCCTCCTTCGTGAAGTCGCCGGAGAAGGCCAGGCGCACGAGCCCGGCCGCAGGCACCCCGCCCGCCCGCTCCGGGCTGAACGGCCCCTGCTCGTTGGCGTTGTTCACGTCGACAATGCTCCCGGCCCGGCATGCGGCCACCGAGATGCCGCCGCCAAGGTGCGCCACAACGTAGTTTGCGTCCTCGAGGCCCACCCCGATCTCGCGCGAGGCGCGCCTCACGGCAGCCTTGATGTTCAGGGCGTGGCTGAGGCTGCGCCTGGGCAGTTCCGGCAACCCCGACACCCTCGAAAGCGGCTCGAACTCGTCGCACGACACCGGGTCCACCACATATGCGGGTACGCCCAAGTCGTCAGCGATAGCACGGGCGACGAGGCCGCCGAGGTTCGAGGCGTGAGGACCCTGCACCTGGTTGCGCAGGTCGGCCACCATCCTGTCGTTCACGAGACAAGTGCCGCCGGCGACAGGGCGCAGGAGGCCGCCCCTGGCCACGACCGCCGAGATCCCGCTGCGGTCGATGCCCCCCTCGTCGAGAGCCCTCGCGACCTCTTGCAGCCTGTATTCGAACTGGCCAATGATGCTGGGAAAAGATGTGATGATGCTGTGGTCGTGGGTGAGCTTTCTCTCGAAGAGCGGGCCGGAGGGAGTGTACACAGCAATCCTGGTGGAAGTGGAGCCGGGGTTGATAACGAGCACCTGCAACGTTTCCACCTCAGATCGTCTCCCGCCGCAGGCCCCTCGGGCCTGCCGGGTTTTCACCGTGCCTTCGCGCTGCAGCCCCGCGCGGAGTTCCCATGCATGTTTCTAAGAAATGCAAGTCTCGTGCCACCCATCCCCCAAGGCGCGCAGCCCGAAGGAGCAGGTAAGGAGGGCATTCGAGGCACCTCTACATCCTTGTTGTGCATCTCAGTGCATGGTCCCGCCATGACGCAGTGCAGGATTGTGCACACCCAGGGCGCCAGTTCCCCCGGGGCGGCCTCCCGCTTCCGGGTGACCGCGTTGGGGCACCCAGGAAACCGTCAGCCAATGACTTCACCCAGGAGGCTTCCCCGCAGCCTCCTGAAGAAGGCCACAAGCTCCTCATACGTCGCAGCGTCGACGTCGAACTCCCGCGGCGGCAGGCGCTCGAGCCGCCCGATGGCCACAGCCAAGACGTAAGGATCGAACCCGGGGTCCTTCTCCCTCGCCCAGCGCGTGATGGACTCGATGTCGAATGTGCGCGCAAGGTAGAAGACATCCACGAAGTCGCGGGCCTCGGCGCGCCCGAACAGGGCAAGGAGTTTGTCAGCGGCAAGCTCCTCGCTCGACAGCACCAGCCCGATCTCCATCCTCTCCGGTGCACGAAGCCGGTAGTCCTGCCCGATGTCAACGAGGATCTCCTCACCGGATGCGTTCCGCACGGTCAGTCGGACAAACGAGGGGGAAGCGCTGATTACCCGAAACTCGAGACCGTCATCCTGAAGACGCTTCTTGAAGCGCTCTGCGACAGGTGTTACTTCCCCTCGTAGCGGCCCGAAGAAGTCGAGGTCCTGCGTCGTGCGGGGAACCACGCTTCTGAACACGAGGGCCGCTCCGCCTGCAAGCGCGAAGCTGGCAGCCTCTGGTAAGCCCAGGAAGAGGCGGGCGACGTGCTCCTGGAACGGTGAAAGCATGGGTTTACACCTCCTCGGAAGGCGCCTTGCGGGGCGGGCCCGCCGCCTGCTGTGCATCCCGGCGACCTCGCGCCATATCCAGACCCCTCCTGAAACGGAAGTAGTCCGCCCACGCCGCCCTGACCTGGTCCGGCACCACGATCTCGTCCCACATGCGGATGAGCTCGTCTGGATCGATGTAGCGCCGGATGTCCTCCGCCCGTCCCTCGCGCAGGACTATCTCGTAGACCCGCCTCTTGTCAGCCGGGTCTGCAAGGTCGTAGGTGCGAGGCCCGCTCCATTTGAGATGAAGCGGCAGATGAACCACGGTATCCCGTCCAGGCAGCTTCTCCTCCATCGCGACCACCTCGAAGGCTCTCCTTGCGCAAACGCCCCTGTCGTCTCTTTGGATCTTACCACACCTGCCGCATGGCGGAAAGGGCGTTGCGCCTTCGCCGTTGCGCCTTCGCGACGCGTTTTCTGGAGAGGTAATCCCCCATCCCCTCGCCCCGTCCCGCCTTTGAAGGGATCTGGTCCGATGTGAAGAAAGATTTAGTTGCCTTGCGACGACTCCGAACATGGGGGGATGTGTGCGTGGACTTCAGCCTCACGGAGGAGCAGGAAGCCATAAGGCAGATGGCCGCCGAGTTCGCCGACAAGGAACTCCGGCCGCACGCCCGCGAGCTTGACGCGAAAGGCGAGTACCCCTGGGACAACCTCCACAAGCTGGCCAGGTATGGCTACCTCGGCATGATGCTCCCCGAGGAGTTCGGTGGATCAGGGGCCGACGTGCTCTCCAATACCCTCTGCGTCGAGGAGATCTCCCGGGCGTGCGCGGCCACCGGCGTCATCGTGGAGATCCACAACAGCCTCACCTGCGACGGGATCTACCGCTTCGGGACCGACGAGCAGAAGGCCCGCTACCTCCCCGCCCTCGCGCGTGGCGAGAAGATCGGCGCCTTCGCCCTTACCGAGCCCGGAGCCGGGTCAGACGCCTCGGGCATCAGGACGATCGCGGTGCGAGACGGCGACCACTTCGTTATAAACGGCACCAAGCACTTCATCACCGGCGCCGGCCAGGCCCACGTGTACCTCCTGTTCGCAATGACAGACCCCCCGAAAGGCACAAGGGGGATCTCGGTCTTCATCGTGGAGAAGGGAATGCCGGGCCTTTCGTTCGGCTCTCCCGAGGACAAGATGGGCATCAGGGCGTCCCATACGGGTGAGCTTATCTTCAGCGACTGCCGCGTACCCGTAGACAACCTCGTCGGCTCCGAGGGCGATGGCTACAAGATCGCGCTTACCCTCCTCGATGGCGGGCGCATCGGCATCGGCGCCCAGGCCGTTGGAATAGCGAGAGCGGCCCTTGACGCCGCGCTCAGGTATTCGCAGGAGAGGGTGCAGTTCGGCCAGGCCATCTCGAGCTTCCAGGCAATCCAGTGGATGCTGGCGGACATGGCCACTGAGATCGAAGCCGCCCGCCTCCTCGTGTACAGGGCGGCTTACCTGCGTGGCAAGGGCGTCCGCTGCACAAAGGAGGTGGCGATGGCGAAGCTCTTCGCGGCCGAGGTCGCCATGCGAACCACCATGAAAGCCGTGCAAATCCACGGCGGCTACGGCTACATGCGCGAGTACAACGTCGAACGGTACATGCGTGACGCCAAGATCACCGAGATTTACGAAGGCACCAGCGAGATCATGAGGCTCCTCATCGCGTCCGCCCTTCTCAAGGAGAGCAAGGAAAGCAAGGAGAGGTGAGCGACTATGGCAGGTAGAGGTGACGGCCTGCGTTCGTCTGTGCTGGTGAGCGCCGCGAGAACTCCCTTCGGCGGATTCGGCCGCACGCTGCGCGACACGAAAGCGACGTCGCTTGGCGCCATCGCCATCCGCGCAGCAGTGGAGCGGGCTGGCATACAGCCGGATGACGTGGACTACCTCCTCATGGGCATGGTGGTGCAGGCAGGCGCGGGCCAGATCCCGTCGAGGCAGGCCGGGATGGCGGCGGGCCTCCCTGCGGCCGTCCCGTCGGACACCATCAACAAGGTGTGCGCCTCAGGGCTTCGGGCCGTGAACATCGCCGACATGATGATCCGCGCGGGTGAGGCCGCGGTGGTGGTGTCCGGCGGCATGGAGAGCATGAGCCAGGCTCCGTACCTCATGGACAGGGCGAGGTGGGGGGGCCTACGCCTCGGCCACGGCACCATCATCGACGGGGTTATTCGGGACGGCCTCTGGTGCCCGTTCCGCGACGTCCACATGGGTGCCCTTGGCGATGCCTCCGCGAAAAAGCACGGTGTCACCCGCGAGGAGCAGGACAGGTGGGCGCTCCGTAGCCACCAGCGGGCCCTGGCCGCCATCCGCGAGGGCCGCCTGCGCGAGGAGATCGTGCCGGTCGAGATCTCTCAGAAGCACGGGCCGCCCGTGGTCCTCGATACCGATGAGGCGCCGAGGCCCGACACGTCCCTGGAGAAGCTCGCACGCCTGCGTCCTGCGTTTACCCCCGACGGCACCATCACCGCAGGAAACGCCCCCGGCCTCAACGACGGCGCCGGGGCGCTCGTGGTCATGGAGGAGGCGAAGGCTCGCGCGCTCGGCATTCAGCCGCTCGCCCGCATCGTCGCCCACGGGGTGGCGTCGGCCGACCCCGCGGACATGCCGGAGGTGCCTGCCCTCGCGGCGAAGGCCGCCCTCGACAGGGCAGGCCTCGCCGCAAGCAACATCGGCCTCATCGAGGTGAACGAGGCATTCGCCGCTGTCGCCATCATCAGCATGAGGCTGGGCGGCTGGGATGAAGACGAGGTGAACGTGAACGGCGGGGCCGTGGCGCTCGGCCATCCCATCGGGGCGAGCGGGGCGCGCATACTGATGACGCTCATTTTCGAGATGCGCAGGCGCAACGTCGAGTTCGGCCTGGCGACGATATGCTCCGGCGCCGCCCAGGGCGAGGCGACCATCGTGGAGCTTGTGTGAACGCTTATGTGCGGGCTCGTGTGAAGGCTTGGGCCCGCACGAACAACCGAGTGCGAAAGGGGGCTCGTTCATGGAGATCTCGAAGCTGGCTATTATCGGCGCAGGCCAGATGGGATCCGGGATCGCCCAGGTGGCGGCGACCGCCGGGCTTCGCGTGACGCTCTGCGATGTCTCGGAGGACCTTGCGAGGAGGGGCCTCACCGCCGTGGAGAGAGGACTCTCCCGCGCCATCGAGAAGGGCAAGCTGGACTCCGCGGAGAAGGACACAGTGCTGGCACGCATCCGCGCCTCGGTAGACCTCTCACCTGCGGCCGATTCCGACATGGCCGTCGAGGCCGTCGTCGAGAACGTTGACGTGAAGAGGGATGTGTTCCGGCGGCTGGACGCGCTGCTTGCACCGGGCGCCATCATCGCGTCCAACACGTCCTCCATCTCCATCACGCGGCTCGCCTCGGCCACAGGACGACCCGATAAAGTCATCGGCATGCACTTCATGAACCCGGTTCCCGCCATGAAACTGGTGGAGGTCATCTCCGGCCAGGCAACCTCCGACGAGACCCGCCGGACCACCTGGGCTCTCGCTGAGAGGATGGGAAAGACCCCTGTGGCGGTCTCCGATTACCCTGGGTTCGTCTCGAACAGGCTCCTCATGCCAATGATCAACGAGGCCGCCTATTGTCTCATGGAAGGCGTGGCCTCGCACGACGACATCGACACGGTGATGCGCCTGGGCATGAACCACCCCATGGGCC
>DKEX01000130.1 GCA_002452295.1 Firmicutes bacterium UBA6811
GCCCTGGTCGATGGCGTAGTGAATCATGGATATGGCCTCTTGCTCGTTGATCCTGGCCATGTCGCCGTCGAGGACCGGGAGCCTCATGCACCCGAATCCCAGGGCGGAAACGGCGAAATCGTGGCGCCCAAACTTCCTGTATTGCACGCTNNTTCATGCCCGCCGCCCGCGAGCGGGCCTATCCCCATGATACTACACCTCCCGTGTCGCCTCAACGACAGGCTTCGCGCGCGAGTGCAGGTGTGTATACGCGAGGCTGACCGACGGGCGGCTATCGTTGCGGTAAGCTGCAGCCGACGTGACTCACTGACTTGACGAGATCACCTGAACGGACTCCCGCGAAAGGCGGATTTGGGCAGCCTCCGGAGATGTGGTAAACTTGAGACGACACGGGCGGAAGTGACGGCCATGGGCGCCTTCCGGGAGAGGCGGCAGTGGACGTTGCCCGGTCGGTGAATAACGTTCCTATTTCGGCCTTGCTCTTTGTGATTTCCCGGTTGCTCGTCCATAGGCACATTAGGGTGCGCATACCTCCATTGCTGCTCGGCAAGACTGTGAACAGGGGCATGGAACAAGACCGTCAATGGAGGCATGAGCATGATCACTGCCGAGGTATCCCTGTATCCGATGGAGACCCCGCGATCCGACGACATCATAAACTCGTCTCTGACGGCCCTTGCGGGCGGCGGGCTTTCATACGATGTCGGGCCTGTCAGCACGCGGATATCGGGGCGGGAGGGCGAGGTCTGGAGTGCGCTGCGCTCCATGTTCGAGCGCGCCTGCAGCCATGGCACGGAGGTGGCGATGGTTGTCACCATCGCGAACTCCACTGTGTAATGAGCGTGTAGGTAGCGCGTAACGAGCGTATAGAGAGGGTGTAGCGAGGGCACCGAGTATGTGGCGAGGCCGTAGTGCGTATACGGCGCCTCGTCTGTCGGCGCCCGGCGCAGGCGAGTGGAAGAATCGTCACCAGCTCTACCTCCGGACCGGGGCAAGGTGGGAACAAAATGACCACGCCCGGCCCGAAGGTGGTAAGCAAGCCATCNNTCGGCGCGAAGCGGCGAGCTGGCTCGACCCTCGCAGCAGAGACCGGGGCAACAGGCTTCATCACCTGGCACAGGCTTCATCGCCTGGCCCGGTAGGTAGTGGGACGCGCAGCAGGGCGCAGCCGAAGGCGCAGCGCGACCATAACGACTTCTGTCAGAGCAGACCGACATGCCACGGTTGCGGGNNGGCCTGGCAAGCCTTGTTAGCTACAATCGCTATGCGCACTTTTGTTGCTTGACCCGTTGACAGATGTGATCCATGCTCGTAGAATGAGGTTGAGAACGATTCTCAGTTAATGCAATAACGAGTCGCGCAGGTGATGCAGACCGGAGATGAAGCAGGGAGTGGGGGACGAGAAATGGTGGGAGGAGACGCCCGGCCGATTTCCCTGGTGGATGTCCGCGAGGGCGAGGTGGTCCAGGTCGTCGACATTCTTGGGGGGCACGGCCTGGTGGGGCGCCTTGAGGCCCTGGGCATCAGGCCCGGGACAGAGGTAAAGAAGATAAGCTCAGTGTTCCTGCGGGGACCAGTTACCGTGGAGGTGCACGACACAAGAGTCGCGATGGGGTACGGCATGGCCCGGAAGGTGCTGGTCTGGCCGGTTCACCACCGCGCATGCGGTGAGGTCAGCGCTGCGCCACAGACAGGGGGTGACGGCGCATGAGGATCCTGCTGATGGGCAACCCCAACGTGGGTAAGAGCGTCGTCTTCTCGCGCGTCACCGGCACGCAGGTCATCGCGTCGAATTACCCGGGCACCACCGTGGAGTTCACGAAAGGGATGACCAGGCTGAGGGACGGCGAGAAGGTGGAGGTCATCGACGTCCCAGGTACGTACAGCCTCGATCCGAGCTGCAAGGCCGAGGAGGTGGCTGTCAGCCTTCTGGATGGCCTGCGAAGCGGCGATATGGTCGTGAACGTGGTAGATGCAACTCACCTCGAGCGGAACCTTTACCTGACCCTCGACCTGCTCGAGAGGGGTATCCCGCTGGTCGTGGCGCTCAACCTGTGGGACGAAGCCCGGCATGAGGGTATTTCCATCGACGTTAAGAAGCTGGAGGAACTCCTTGGCGTGCCCGTGGTGCCTACCATAGCGTTGACCGGGGTGGGCATCGACATGCTGCTCGACAAGGTTGCAGCGCAGGCGGCACGCGCCCGCGCCGGGGCAGGAGTCGGGGATAGGGCCCGGGTCCTGATGGGAGCAGGGGCTGGAGGGCCAGGGGGAGGGGCGATTCGTATTTCGAGTGACCATACGTCTGTGGCTGAGTCCCCAGGGCACTTGCCTGCCTTGCCTGTCCGGGCGCGGACCCCCGACGAGCGCTGGGCCGAGGTTGGGCGCATAACGAGGGGGGTGCAGACGATCGCGCACCGGCACCACTCTGTGCGCGACATCCTCGAGGACGCCAGTATGAGGCCGGTCACCGGACTTCTCATGGCGGCGGCCGTGCTGTCTCTCTCGTTCGCGGTTATCCGCTCTATCGGGGAGGGTCTCATCGCGTACGTGTTCGACCCGGCTTTCGAAAGCCTGGTTCGGCCCCTCGTCATGAGGCTGGACGCAGCGCTCAGGCCGGCGGGTTTCGTCCATGACGTGCTCATCGGGCACCTGGTCGGGGGGCAGGTGGACTTCGTGGAGTCGCTGGGNNCTTCTGACCACGGGGCTGTATGTGCCCATCGCAATGGTGCTCCCGTACGTGCTGGCGTTCTACATCGTGCTCAGCGTCCTGGAGGACGTCGGGTATCTTCCGCGCCTCGCTGTGTTGCTGGATAACCTTATGCACGCCCTGGGCATGCATGGATATGCGGTTGTACCGATGATCCTGGGCCTCGGGTGCAACGTCCCCGCGGTGCTGGCCACGCGCGTCCTCGAGAGCAGGCGCGAGAAGTTCATTGCCGCGGCGATGCTGTCCATCGGGGTGCCGTGCATGGCCCAGAGCGCCATGATCGTGGGGCTCGTGGGGCCGCACGGCGGTTCATACCTCGCATACATCTACGGGACCCTGTNNGTGCTGAACTCGGTGCTGCCGGGCCAGAGCCCGCCGCTGCTCATCGAGATCCCGCCCTATCGCCTTCCGTACCTCGTGGGGCTTGTAAAGAAGGTCTGGATGCGGGTACGAATATTCCTCGCGGACGCGGTGCCGTATGTGCTGCTCGGCGTCCTTATCGTGA
>DKEX01000135.1:0-18444 GCA_002452295.1 Firmicutes bacterium UBA6811
GCCGTCAAGTGGCAAATGCGGCCGTTCGCCTCGCCGCCGCGCAGCTGCGCCACCGCGCGCCCGCGCCACCACGTAACCGCCCCACTATGCAGCCACGTTATCGCGCAGCCGCGTTACCGCGCAACCGCATGATCAACGCGGGCTCGCAAGGACGCAAAGCTGCGACCGGCCTGGGGTTGAGCACCCCGAACGCCGTCGGCGACGCGCCGTCACCCGCGTTGGCCCTCGCCCAGGCCGCGGCCTATGGGTAGGCCATCCGAGCAAGTGAGCGGCCTTCGCCTCGTTGCGTCGCCCGGACCTAACCCACCTCACCTGCCAGTATCGCCCCTGTCTTCAGCAGTGTGCCCGCGTGCCTTCGCGGCACTGCGACGTCATTCAGATGATCCCGAGTTCCTTCCCGACCTTCGCAAAGGTGTCCAGCGCGAACGTCAGGTCGTCCTCCGTATGCTCGGCCGTTACGATGGTCCTCACGCGCGCTGCGCCTACCGGCACCGTCGGGAACGCTATACCCTGGGCGAATACGCCTTCCTCGAAGAGCCTGTCAGATAGCTTCATGGCAAGCGGCCCGTCCCCGACGATGACTGGCGTGATCGGAGTCTCGCTTATGCCGGTATTGAAGCCCAAGTCCTGCAGGCCTTTCTTGAAGAACCTGGCGTTGTCCCACAGCCGCTCGATGATTTCAGACTCATTCAACAGGATGTCAAGCGCCCCGATGGCGACCGCTGTCACCGCAGGCGGGTGCGAGGTGCTGAACAGGATGGGCCGACCGCGCTGGAGCAGGTACTCGATGAGCGCCCGGCTCCCGGCCACATACCCGCCCAGGCAGCCGATGGCCTTTGAGAGCGTTCCCACCTGGATGTCCACCTGGCCGTGGAGCCCGAAGTGGTCCACCGTGCCTCGCCCGTTCGCGCCCAGCACGCCGCTGGCGTGCGCATCGTCCACCATGGTGATGGCGCCGTACTCCTTGGCCACCCGCACGATGTCCGGCAACGGCGCGATGTCGCCGTCCATGCTGAAGACGCCGTCCGTGATGACCAGGACTCGCCTCGCGTCTCGGGACTCCTCGAGCAGCTTTCTCATGGCCTCCACGTCCCGGTGCGGAAACACCTTGATCTCCGCCCGGCTCAGCCGCGCCCCGTCGATTATGCTCGCGTGGTTGAGCTGGTCGCTGATGATCACGTCCTCCCGGCCGAGGAGGCACGAGACGGTGCCGGCGTTCGCCGTGAACCCGGACTGGAACACGAGGCCGGCCTCGGTCTTCTTGAACTCGGCCAGCTTGCGCTCGAGCTCCACATGAAGCTGCATCGTCCCAGCGATGGTGCGGACCGCGCCCGACCCGACGCCCAGCTCGTCGATGGCCTTCTTCGCCGCCTCACGCAGCTTCGGGTGGGTGGCGAGGCCGAGGTAGTTGTTGGACGAGAGGTTGACAACCGGCTTACCGTCGAACACGGCCCTCGCCCTCTGCTCGCCCTCGAGCACCCGGGGGAGCCTGAAAAGCCCCTGTCTCTTTAGTTCATTTATCTCATCCTGTACGAAAGCCAACGCATCATGCATCAACATCCGCCGCACGAATCCGTCCGGCGCCGCGCGCGCCGTGCGGGTCTGCGGCGCTCCCTCCCTCCATCATTGTATTTGACGCAGGATCGGGCCGTGCTTGCGGTAAGCGGCCTGTCCGTTGCCGTCACCACCCAGTAACCTCCGCGCATCCCCTAGCACCCGGAGTAGAACATACGGGCCATTACGCTTCCCTCAGCATGCGCATCTCCCTGGTTCGTCTCCCTGGCTGTGTCGCGGCTCTTCTCGCCGTTCCCAGCCTCCCGCATTCCTCCTGTCCCCAACGCACCAACACCGCGCATTTCCCGGCTCTCAGCAGGCGCCACCATACGACCATAACATAGCCTGGCGCGCGACAGAGCGCGCTGCCCCACCCGGCCATGCCTGCCATGCATCGCCGTCCGGCGGCCCGCAGTGCGCGTCTCTGCCGATACGCCCGGCCCACCGCCGCGCCCCTCGCTGCGTCCTGCTGCGGCCTGCTGCGGCCTATGGATAGAGCACGATCTTCCCGCAGTTCCCCGACCTTGCAAGCTCCATGGCCTTCTCGAACTCGTCCAGCGGGAACCTGTGCGTGATCACGGGCGACACGTCGAGGCCAGCCCGCAGCAAGGACGCCACGCGATACCACGTCGCGAACATCTCCCGTCCCGAGATGCCCTTGAGGATCGCCCCCTTGAATATTACCCCATCGGCAAGGTCGATCTCAACCGGCCGCGACGGCAGGCCGAGCAGGCTCATCTGGCCGCCCTTTCGCAGGGTCGCAAGGCCCTGGCGAATGCCGTCGGGATGCCCGGACATCTCGAGCACCGCGTCAACGCCCATGCCGTCCGTGGCGTCGATCATGGTCCTGACTGGGTCCTCGCGCTGCGAGTTGACGACGATGCCGGCGCCGAGCTTTCTCGCAAGGTCCAGGCGATAGCCGTTCACGTCCGCCACGAACACGCGCGTCGCCCCGGCCATACGCGCGATGGGTATCGCGCACAGGCCTATCGGACCCACCCCGATGATGGCAACGGTGCTCGCCGCCACCTCCGCCGAGAACACGCTATGGACGGCGTTGCCGAGGGGGTCGTGGATGGCGGCGATCTCCACCGGCACATCGGGCGCCACCTTCCAGATGTTCTCCTCGGGGACCGCGATGTACTCGGCGAAGCAGCCCTCCCTGTCGACGCCGATGATCTGGACGTTCTGGCAGATGTGGCCTTTACCTGTGCGGCAGTGGAAGCACACGCCGCACGTGATGTGGGTCTCAGCGGAAACGAAATCCCCCGGGGCGGTGGACCTCACCTGCGGCCCCACCTCGACCACCTCTCCGCAGAACTCGTGGCCGAAAACCCTCGGGGGATGGATCCTCGACTGCGACCAGGGATCCCAGTTATAGATGTGGATGTCTGTGCCGCATATGGCGGTAGCCTTGACCTTGACCAGCACGTCCCTGGGACCTGCGCTCGGGATGGGCACCTTGGTAATCGCCGCTCCCGGCCCCGCAGTCGGTTTGATGATAGCCCTCATCTCTCCGGTCATTCAACCTCCGCCTCCCTCTCGCACTTCACCGCCTGACCCTGGATAGAGTCTCAAATATGAACACGGATGCGGACGCGAACACGAACACGAACACGGACACGGATATGGACGCACACACCCATAGCGGGACCGGCGGCGCCCCGCCTCATGGCTGCCGCCCCGATGTCCCGCATCATTTAGCATTCGCCACATACCCCTTGAATTCCTTGCTTGGCGCCACCGAACTCTAGACGGCGCATCAATCGTGTGAGAAGTGACGGCTAGACCGGTGCCGGAACAACACTGAAACCGACGACGATGAAATGGCGGTCAAACGAAAACGCCCTGCGAACCCCGCATGTCTCCATTGAGGCAAAGCTGACCGCGTCGGTGAAGCTGAGCTCATGGTTTCTATACTTGTACAGAATGTTCTCTGCTTCCTGCTCCAGCCCCTCACTGGACCTTACAAGGTGAATGCGAGGGCTTGTCCCCACGGCCGCCATGAACCGTAAACCAGCAGCTACACCCAGATGCCTTCTGAGAAGTATGAAGATCTCGGCCACCACCAGGTTCGTGGTCACAAGCCAGCACTGGAGCAACAGATCCCGATATGCCTCTTCCGCAAGGGTGTGCGTGTCCTCCCCGCGGTCGGCCAGCGCCACCCATGCGCTGGTGTCGACGAAAACGTCCTCCGGCATCGGCTGCGCCACCTCTGCCCGCACGCGTCGTAAACTGGTTGGGAAATGGCCAGATCTCGTGGCGCACCTGGCCATAAGGCAGCCACTTCCTCGCAACAACTGGTCGCCAAATGACCAATCTCGCCGGCGCGCGTCGCAAACTGGCCATAGAATGGCCAAGTTGGGGACAAGGAGTGGCAAGATGGCAACCACCCTGACGCGGATCTCTGGTCGAAAACCAACCAGGTCAGTCTGCGGCCGGGGCAGGGTGGTCGAAAAGTCACCAGCGGGACCGAGAAAGTGGCCGGTAATCAGCCACTCCCTCACGCCATGTGGCCAAAGCTGGTGCCGGAGGCGGGGGTCGAACCCGCATGGGCCCAGGGCCCGAGGGATTTTAAGTCCCTTGCGNNTGACGCCTATGATATAATCGCTGTGTGCCGAAGGTGGGAATCGAACCCACATACCCGAAGGTACACGATTTTGAGTCGTGCGCGTCTGCCTGTTCCGCCACTCCGGCACGTGTCTGCGTTCGTCGCTTGTTTGCGACATCATTATACCATGGGACACGTGTCCTAACAATGTATGCGCCGGATTCGAACGGCCGGCCCCGCACGCGGCGCGGTACGCGCAATTCGACCCCGGCAACCCAGGGCAGCCCGGCCTCTGGCACAATAGCAGCGACTTGTGACAATCAGCTTACCCACGCGCTTTTCCGCAACCGCTGCCCTCGCGGCTATGCGCCTTCTCGCGTAGCAGCTCATGGACCCACCTGCCCACCGGATTTACGCCTCGCGCCAGGTAGTCGGCGTAGTGGGCGTGGAGGCACTTGATGCCGCCCTTGCCAGGCTCGCCGAGCACCCCACCGACGCCGGAGTGCGCCACCACCTCGTACTCGCCCGTGTGGTCCCGGGCCAGATGCGCCGCATCATCCCTGCCAAGCAGCGACAGCCGGAGGTCTGCATACGAGCGCGCGGCCTCGCGGTGAGCCTCCGCCGCCCCGGGATCGGCCGCGAGCCTCTCCTGCAGCTTCCTGACGTGCCCTTGCGCCTCGAGCTCGGACACGGCGCGCACCGCGCCGGGGCATGTCAGCCAGAAGACCGTGGGGAATGGCTCGAGCCCCGCCCGCCCGTCGGCGACCCCGCTCACGATCGGCCTCGTGACTATCGTCTCGGGCAGGCCCAGCGGGCACCGGGTCGCTACCCGGAGGAACCCCCTTGGCCTCCGCCCGATTTGTCTCGCCACAATCTCCTCGTCTCGCATAGCGCGCCAATGCTCCCTGGTCGGTCAGATCTACCCCGCTACGAAAAAAGCCGGTCGCACAAGCGCCCCGGCCTCTTCCCCCACTCTCCACCGCTGTTCGCCGCCATGTTATTGCCTTGATTCGTGGCGCGGCGGGCGCTTCACGTCGCCGTGGCGCCACCGTGTCAGTTTGCCCCCTGCCTCACACCCGCCCGGCGGCAAAGTTAGACCCCTCCAATAGCGGGGTCATGCCCCTCCAATACGCGAGAAACGCGTGCCGCGCCCTCCGCGCTTGGAGTCCTGGCTCTTCTTGAGGTCCGACAGCCTCTCGTCGCTCTCCTTCATGAACCTCGAGAGCTTATCCTCGAAGGACTGTCGCGCAGCCGGGTTTATCCTCCTGCCGCGCCCAGGGCGGTAACTCGGATCAGCCTGTTTGATGGATAGCCCGATCCGGCCGTTCTCAACGGCAAGGATCTTGACCCTTATTATGTCGTTTTCCTTCAGATAGTCCTTGATATCTCGTACGTATGTGTCGGCAACCTCAGAGATATGAACCAGCCCGGTCTGACCACCGGCCAGTTCAACGAAGGCCCCGAAATGCGTGATCCCGGTCACGCGGCCCTCGACGATGCTGCCTACCTCGAGCGACGGCATACCTGGTGAACTCCCCCTCATGGCCCCTGGGCGCACAAAACATCACCCAGATTTTAGTTTATTATACTTCCGCAACCCGCACCGTGTCAATGTAAAGTAGACTGCGTAAAGTGGACTGCGTCAACCATATTGCCCGCGAGTTACCATGCGAGACGCCGGATGAGAACCGGGCCTGACCTGTCATCGCCTGTGGCCGCGTCAAAGCATGCCCTGCCGTGCCGGACCCGGCCTGCCTCATGCATTCTATGCGCCCGCCCCGCCCAGGGTGCACATGGCCGGCGTTTTGCCTCACATGGACCATCGCCCGGGCCGCCGCGCCCGAGGTCGTCCCCGTCAGCCACGGCAACGCCGGGCTCCGGCGGCGAACATGGCTGCATGCACACTACAGTCTAGTCTCGTGCGCTGCCTGGGTTGGCCCCCGCCCTCTTTCTGACCCCCGGTGGAGCGTCCGGGTTTACAGGCTCAGCCACGATGAACGGCACCTCGCCCGGCTTGACGAGACCAAGTTGCTCGCGGGCGACCTTCTCAGCGTATTCGTCGCTCGAGATGTAGTCTATCTGCTTACGTAGCTCGTCACACCTGGCCTCCCAGACCCCGATCTCCCGCTCGACCACGGAGATCTGGTAGTTCACCCGCACAAGCTCGAGGTAGCCCCTCAGGTACAGGAACACCACGCCGAACATGAACAGGCCCAGGAGCACCCGCCGGACCGGCTTCCACGGCGACTGGCTTGTCTTATCTCGCGTGGCCAGAGCGACCATCCTCGCTTCCGGGGCGTGGTTCTGGTGCTGCATCCTTAGAAGATTTATATTCGACGCGCGCCAGCAAGATCCCTTCCTGCCTATCCTCATCCTCGTATCCTTCCGCCTGGCCCGCCCGCTACCCTTTTCTCCGGGGGCACAGCAGCCTCAGCGGCCCCAGGAGCAGCCCGGCCTCGAGCTTCGCCCTCCGGGCCGCCGCTGCTCTGCGCGCCCTGGCTGCCGTCTTCCGCGCTTTCACCGCCGCCCTCCGAAGCCTGAACGACGCCTCCCTTACTCCCAGCCTGGCCCGCCTCCGCACGCGACGGCCCGCTTCGACCACCGATACGGCGCCGCCTATCACCCGATGCCCCAGGACGGCCCTGTACCCGGCGAACCCCGCAAGGAACCCGAGGAACACGTAGAACCTCACTTCTCCCCAGCACGTGGCGAGCAGAAACGTGAACGCAACCGTCGTGGCGAACAGCGAGAAGCAGATGTCGCCGACTGCAGTGGCGACAGGCCCCAGCGCCAGCGCGGAGCGCGCCACGCGGTACAGGTCGAAGAACACGCCGACGATGACGCCCGTCATCACCGTCACCAGAAGTGTGAACGCCTGGGACTCCACCGGCTCGATCACTTGAGCAGCCGCCCCAGGAAGCTCCTGGCCTTCTTACCCATCTCCTCGGCGTACTCCAGGCCGGCCAGGTACCCTTCGATGGTGAGGTTCCCCTCGTCGAGGTTCAATTGCTTGATGTGGAACTCCCTGCCCCGCAGCATGAGCATGCCTGCCGTGGTCTCGAGGACGACCTCCTGGTCGTCGAAGCTTTCCACGTTGTTGACGCCGTCCACGGTTATCGTCTCGCGCTCGGTGATGATCACCCTGTGCTGCGACGATGCGGTGGCCCGCCTCTTCTCGTCGATCATCCGCGCTCCCTCCCAGGTCCGGGGCCTTGCCCTTCCCTCCGTCCTCCGGTCCGGGCTCCCCCGGTTTGCGTCGGTCCGGGCTTTTCCTGATGAATGCTTATGCCAGTCCCCGGAAAAAAAGACCTGCCTGCAGATGCAGGCAGTCCTCTCGTCGTCAGCCCCTGGTCGCCTCGCGGGCGTCGGTCCCTGTCAGGGTCAATGGCCCTCCGTCCCCGTCTCCGTCCCCGTGCCAGTCCCCGTCCCCGTCCCCGTCCCGCCCGGCGCCCTCTTCGCCTCCTCCCACAGGGAGTCCATCTCCTCCAGGCTCATGTCCTCTATGCGGCGGTTTGCCTCGTCCGCCCGCGCCTCGATGTGCTTGAACCGGAGGATGAACTTGTCCACGGTCCTGCCAAGGGAGATCTCCGGGTCCACCTTGAGGAACCTGGCCACGTTGACCAGCGCGAACAGCACATCGCCGACCTCCTCGGAGACCCTCGCCCTGTCCCCTGCCCTGCGCGCCTCCTCGAGCTCGTCCATCTCCTCGCGGACCTTCTCCAGCGCCCCGGTGACATCGGGCCAGTCAAACCCGACCCTCGACGCCTTCGCCTGGACCTTGACGGCCCTCATGAGGGCAGGCATGGCCCCGGCGATGTTGTCGAGGATGGACCCGGTCTCCTCCTCGTCGCCAGCCCTCTCCCTCTGCTTTATCCGTTCCCAGTTCCGCAGCACCGTCTTGCTGTCCTTCGCCTCGACATCACCGAACACGTGTGGGTGACGCCGGACGAGCTTGCCTACGATCCCCCGGATGACGTCGCCAATATCGAACCTCCCGGACTCGCTCGCGATCTGGGAGTGGAACGCCACCTGGAGAAGCACGTCCCCGAGCTCCTCGCAAAGCTCCTCATCATCGCGGTCGTCGATCGCCTGGACCACCTCGTAAGCCTCCTCGACCGCGCACGTCCGGAGGGACTCATGCGTCTGCTTGCGGTCCCAGGGGCACCCGCCCTCGCCCCGGAGCCTCCGCATGATCTCGACAAGCGGGCCAAGAGAGTAGCGGTCTTCTGCGGACCTTACTCCATCGTCGTTCTGGTTCATGGAAGCCCTCCTCATCATCCAGCCATCCCTGCACGAGCGGCCCGGACCTACTACCAGGTCGATCGTCACGAGACCGTTGACTTTCTTCACTGACTGCCATGCGTTCTGGCATGTTCCCGGTGCTCGCGCTCCGGGGACGGCGCCCCAGGCAGAGTCGGACGCCTCGACGGAATACGGTCCACAGGGATTTGCGAACCTGTCCCTAGTGCCTCAGCAGCCTCAGCTTCTCCAGGATCCTCGTCACCCTGCCGCCCCCCGGGAACACCTCGAGCTCGTGCCGCCCCACCACCCCGGAGAGCAGGAGCACCAGCCCGTAGACGGCGATGGCCACGCCTATCGCCGCCAGCGACCCCAGCGTGTTGCTGCCCGTCGCCCGATGCACCCCGCCATAAGTGGCCCTGGCGGCAAGCGCCATGACCGCGACACCGAGCGCCGGCTTCACCACGGTGCTCAGGACGTCGAGGCTGAGGCCCAGCATCCGCACCAGGGTAGCCATGTTCAGCAGGCCGGCCACGGCGAACGCCGCCACCGTGCCCAGGGCGGCGCCCCGGATGCCGTAGGCCGGCATGCCGGTGAGCACGAAGCTCACCACCAGCTTGGCCACTGCCCCTTTCGCGAGGTTGCGCACGGGCACCGTCACTGCGCCGAGGCCCTGCAGGATCCCCGAGCTGATCTGCTGAAGGGCCAGGAAGACCGTGCCGAACGCGAGGGCGCGCAGCGGAACCTGCACCTCCGCAGGCCATCTCAGCATGAGCGAGAACTCCCTGGCAAATATGAAAAGCCCCACCGCCGATGGCAGGGCGAACAGGAACCCGAGCCTTATGGCCTCCTGCGCCCGCCCCGACAGCGTGCCCCTGTCGCCGCGCGCCAGCGCTTCCGAGATGGCCGGCACCGCGCTCGCCGCCACCGCCGCCGTGACCAGCGTGGGGAAATACATGAGCGGCTGGGCCATCCCGGTGAGCCGTCCGAAGAGCCTCGTGATCTCGTCCGGCGCGAACCCCGCCGCCGCCAGCCGCATCGGCACGATGGCTATATCGAGGAACTGCATAAGCGGCATTATGGCCGCAGCCAGGACTACCGGCAGCGAGAGATCGAAGATGCGCCTGGTGAGTGCCAGCGTGGAGCTCATGTAGTTCTCCGGGTCCCGCGACACCGCCCCCCTCTGGGCGACGGTGGCCCTGATCTGAGGCCACGTGACCTTCCACGACCCGGGAACGTGCTGAAGCCTGAAGTAAGTGACCAGCAACACGAGGAACCCCGCCGCTCCCCCGAGCACCGCGCCGAGGTTCGCGCCGGCTGCCGAGAACTCCACCCCGCGCGGCAGCAGAAGCCACGCGAGGCCGATCATCGCGGACACGCGCACGATCTGCTCTGTCACCTGCGAGAGCGCGCTCGGGCCCATGTTCTGCAGCCCCTGGAAGTACCCCCTGAAAGCCGAGGTGATCGACAGGATGAGCACCGCAGGCGACACAGCCTCGATGGCGAGCGCCGCCCGCGCATCGCGCGCAACGTAAGTAGCGATGGGGCCCGCCCCGACGGCAAGGGCCGCGGAGAAGAAGGTGCCTGTAAGGACGAGGATCGCCGTGGCAACCTTGAGGATTTTGAGGATGCCTGAGGGGTTGCTCCGCGCGGTCTGCTCGGCCACCAGCTTTGAGACGGCCACCGGGATACCGGCGGTCGAGACCACCAGAAACACCCCGTACACGGGGTAAGCCATCTGGTACAGGCCCACCCCCTCATCGCCGATGAGGGTCGGCAGGGCTATTCTGGCAACCGCTCCGAGGAACCTGTTGGCAAGCCCCGCGGCGGCGAGGATCGCCGCCCCCCTTATGAGAGACTTCCTTGTCATTTGTCCACGCCTCTCATGGCCCGGTTCGAGCCGGGTTCCATGTTGCGCCTCCCACCAGCCCGGTTGCCACCGTCGACCGGCAAACAGACAGGCACGCAGGTAGGCAAGCAGGCCCGCTGCCCGGTTGGCTGGCTGGCCGAAGGAGCTGGGCCGGCGGACCGACCCATCGGCCCACCGGCCGCCCGGCCGTGCGCCGGGTCCGGGCCCCGGCGGAGAGCAGATGCACGAGCCAATTGTACTACAGGGGGCGCCAGCAGGCAACACCCCCGCCGCGCCACGCGTCCGTCGCGCCGTCGCGCCACCACGGTCGATGCGGCCGCCGGAGCCTGCCCCCCACGACGCAAGCAGGCAGCAAGCCCCATCAGCTTGCTGCCTGCGCTCTATCGGCACGGCACTCGTTTTGCACTTGCGCTGTCGGTTCCAGTCGCGTCGTCAGCCCGCCCGCCGTCCACCGCCCGCATCCCGCCCCGGCCGCAGCGCCTGCGGCCGGCCGGCGAACCGCCCTTACCACCGTATCACCGGCTGCTCCGTCACTGCTCCATCTGCTTGGCCAGGAACCCGGCGGCCGTCTCGGTCAGCTTCAGTTCAAGGTCACCCATCTTCACGTTGGGATCCGTCGAGGAGAGTATCACCGCCCCGATTGGGTCCCCCTCGGCTATGATGGGTGCGATAACCTGGCTGGAGAACTTGCAGTCCCTGGCGTCCTCAACCACCGGGCAGGTCTGGCAGTACTCGTGTTTCCCGGGTTCGTTGATTATGACGGACTTCCGGGTCTCCATGGCCTTCTCGACGGCCGGAGACACTCGTTTGTCCATGAACTGCTTCTTGGGGCCTCCGGCGACCGCGATGATGGCGTCGCGATCGGCGATGCATGCGATGTGCCCGGTGGATTCATATAACGAATCCGCGTATTCCTTCGCGAAGTCGCCGAGCTCCCCGATGGGCGAGTACTTCTTGAGGATGACCTCGCCCTCTCTGTCGACGAATATCTCGAGCGGGTCACCTTCGCGGATTCGCAGCGTTCTTCTGATCTCCTTGGGGATAACAACCCTTCCAAGATCGTCGATGCGTCTCACAATGCCCGTAGCCTTCACTGTTATCCCTCCTCTCGCATGAACCTCGTGTTACTCCCGTTTTCACTGATAGCCTATTGCTCCAATGACATTTTTATTCAATTTTGCCACTTACCCGTCAAGCTTTTCGAGCCTGCGGCTACCGCGTCTCCCGCCCCGGCCCGCCGCGGCCTACCTGCTTCTTTCGCCTTCCAACACCGGTCTCGCAGAGTATATGGTATCCAACTGCGCAACAATCATGCAGAGCTACCCGGTGGAGGTTGCCCGGTCAAGGCCTTTGCGGCCTGCAAGGGGCCGCCGCCGCTGCTGCGGGTGAGGCGGCGGCATCTGCGGCCGCGCCTGCTGCGCTCCCGCCCGCACACGACAAAGCGTGTCCTCGATGACGTGCAACAGGTCCTCGTCGGACAGCCCCGCGCGCCTGATGCGCAGGGACGGGCTCTTTCCGAAGTTCGCGTACACCCTGCCCCTGTTGGCCCTGACAGCCTCCATGACCTGGTCGCCCGACACCTTCGCCCCCGGCAGCAGCTTCACGAGCACCTGGTCGCGCTCTGAGGTCACCTGCGCCACTCCCATGCCCCGCGCGATGGCCCGGATGCGCGCGATGGCAAGGAGGTTGCGGCAGGGCTCCGACGCGGGACCGAACCTGTCCTCGACTTCCTGTTCGAGGTCGTCGAGGTCCTCCACGGTCAGGGCGGCGTTGACCTTCTTGTATACCTCGATCTTGAGCCTCGGATCGGCAATGTAGTCATCGCCGATAAATGCGCTCACGCCGAGATCGATGAACGGCTCGACCTTCTCCTCCTCAGTCGCCGTGCCGCGCAGCTCCCTCACGGCCTCCTCCACAAGCCGCGAGTAGAGCTCGAAGCCCACGGCCGCGATGTGGCCGTGTTGCTCGGCCCCGAGGAGGTTTCCTGCGCCCCTGATCTCCAGGTCGCGCATGGCTATCTTAAAGCCCGACCCGAAGTCAGTGAACTCGCGGATCGCCGAGAGCCGCTTCTCGGCGACCTCCGAGAGCGCACTGTCCCTACGGTACATGAAGTATGCGTACGCCACGCGGTTGCTCCGCCCCACGCGCCCGCGCAACTGATACAGTTGGGCGAGGCCCAGCATGTCCGCATCGGTCACGACCAGCGTGTTCACGTTGGGTATGTCGAGCCCGTTCTCGATTATCGTCGTGGCGACCAGCACGTCATACTCGCGGTCCAGGAACTTGAGCATGACCTCCTCGAGCCTGTCCTCGGGCATCTGGCCGTGAGATGTCGCGATCCTGGCCCCGGGAACCAGCCGGGAGAGGAACATCGCCGCGGAGTCTATCGTCTGGATACGGTTGTGGACGTAATAGACCTGCCCGCCTCTTCCGAGCTCCCGTCCGATGGCCTCGCGGATCACGGCGTCGTCATGCTCCATCACGTAAGTTCGCACGGGGAACCTGCCCTCTGGAGGCGTCTCGATGACGCTCATGTCGCGGACGCCGGTGAGGGCCATGTGAAGCGTTCTTGGAATTGGAGTCGCCGTTAATGTAAGAACGTCAGCCGTCTTCCTTAGTTCCTTCAAAAACTCCTTGTGCGCGACGCCAAAGCGTTGCTCCTCGTCCACGACGACGAGACCGAGGTCCCGGAACTCCACATCGGGCTGCAGCAGCCTGTGGGTGCCGATGACTATGTCGATGGTCCCCCGTCGCAGTTCCTTCAGGATCTCGCGCTGCTCGGCCTCGGACTGAAACCTCGAGAGCGCGGCGATGCGAACCGGGTAACCCGCGAACCTGTCCTTGAAGGTGGTGAAGTGCTGCTGCGCCAGGATCGTGGTGGGCACCAGCACCGCCACCTGCTTCGAGTCCATCACCGCCTTGAATGCCGCCCGGATAGCCACCTCGGTCTTGCCGTAACCCACGTCGCCGCACAGCAACCTGTCCATGGGCCTCGGCCTCTCCATATCGGCCTTGACCTCGGCGATAACGCTGAGCTGGTCGGGGGTCTCCTCGTAGGGAAATGCATCCTCGAACTCCCTCTGCCACGGCGTGTCGGGGTCGAAGGCGTGCCCCCGCATGGACTCCCGCGCGGCATAAAGCTCCAGGAGCCCCCGGGCCATGTCGCGGACGGACTCCTTGACCCGTGCCTTGACCCGGCTCCATTCAGTCCCGCCCAGCTTGTATAGCTTCGGCGGCGAGTCCTCAGGGCCAACATACTTCTGCAGGAGGCCGATCTGATCTGTGGGCACATATAGCCTATCCTCGCCCGCGTACTGGACCAGCAGGTAGTCGCGCCTGGCGCCGGCCGCCTCGAGCGTCTTCACTCCCATGTATCTTCCGATGCCGTGCGCCACGTGCACCACGTAGTCGCCCGGCTTGAGGTCGGTGAACGCGGCGAGGCGCGACCCGCCCTGGGGCTGCGCGAACCTGCGCTTGCGCTTCTCCGCACCGTACAGCTCGACATCGGTGAGCACCACCAGCCGCAGCGACGGGAATTCGAAGCCGTTCTCGAGGCTGCCGACGGTCACGATGACGTTGCCTGGCTTGACCTCGTCGGTGATGGACTGCACGCAGGTGGCCTCGACGCTGTTCTCGGCCATGACCTCGCGGAACCTACGGGCACGGTCGTCGGTGGTCACCACCACGACCACCCGGTAGTTCTTTCTGCGCCAGGCCCGGAGGTCCCTCACGAGCAGGTCGAGCTTGCCGTGGTAGAGGCCGGCCGGCTTCGCGGAGAACGTCTTCACGCGGTCAGTATGAGTGAGGTCTTGGCCGCGAGCCAGCAGCACAAACTCGACACGCTGGTGGCGGCCGAGGCGGGATGCGGCCTCCTCTGCAGACGCAAAGAGCGACGCCTCCGGCGGGAGCACCCTCCCTGCCTCGAGAAGCGCCGCATATGCCTCCCGCACCTCGGCCTCGAACCCGAGGAGCGCTTCTTTGAGGCGCGCGGGCTCATCGACAAACACCACGGGGTCCGCGGCGTAGTCGAGGATCGTATCAAGCTCGGGGTAGAACGCGGCGGCGTACTGCTCGTCGCCGTCGAAGAACAGGCCTTCGCGGAGCTTCTCGAGGGCGCCCTCGGTGCGGTCTCGCAGGGCTTTCGCCTCCACGGCGCGCCCGAGGCCCTCCAGCCGCTGGCATTGCGACGTCACCTGCGCCTCGATGCGGGCCACGCCGGAAGCGCGGGCGTCGGGCGCGACCAGGAACTCGCGCGCGGGCGCGATGCTCGCATGCCCCACCTCGCGGCTCGACCGCTGGCTTGCAGGGTCGAACTCCCTGATGGAGTCGATCTCGTCGTCGAAGAACTCGAGCCGCAGCGGCGACACGCCATCTATCGGGAACACGTCGAGGATGTCCCCCCTTGCCGCGAACCGCCCGCGGCTTTCCACGAGTTCCGCCCTCTCGTAGCCCATGGCGGCAATGCGCGCCACAAGGCCGTCGCGGTCCTGTCTCTCGCCTGCCTTGAGGGTTGTGGCAAACCCGGCGAAAACCTCCGCCGGGATGAGTCTTCTCGCAAACGCTCTCGCCGGGACGATCACCACAGCACGTCTGCCCCTGGCAAGGCGCGCCTTGACCGCGGCTCTCTGGGCGAGCACGCTGGCGTCGTCCGCCGCCTCCTCGTGCGGCCATAGCTCGAGCGCAGGGAAGGTGAGCACCTCCCCCGGGGGCAGGAACGTGGCGAGGTCGTCGCGCAGCTTCTCAGCCTGTTGCGGGCTGTAGGTCACTATGATGAACGGGCGAGCCTGCACGCTTCGGTACAGGGCGGACACGACGTAGGTCTTCATCGACCCCGTGAGGCCGAGCACCACCTGGGAAGGCGTCCTCCTCTCGACGCCCGACGCGGTGTTCGCAAACTCAGGGGACTCGCGTAGCACAGAGAGAAAGCTGTTCAACCGGCACTCCTCCGAGATCATAGAGTCGTGGGGTAGGACCGCAAAATGCCCATGCCGAAAAGGGCTTTAGCCCAAGACCCCCCGTCTAAAGCCCTACTAACCTCCATCATATCTTCGATTGTTACCCGCGCTTCATTATATTATCCGCACTCGAAACAAGTCAAGGCACGAAGGCACGACGCGAAATTGCCACCACAATGCACAACGCACGACGTACGCCTCACGACTCACGACGCCAAGGCCCGGGGTGGGGGCGCGAGGCTTATTACGTTACGGGCGACGCCCGACGTCCACCAGCGCGACGATGGCGACGTTCCACAGGGCATGCACGACGGCCGCGCCGAGCACCGCGAGGAGCGGCTGGCGAGCGAGGGCAAGGATGACCTGCGTGACAACGCCGAACGCCGCGTGGCTCACAACGCTCATCGCGCCCGCCGCGAGGCCCGGGCCCGACCACGAGGCCCGCCTCCCCGAGGCGTCGTACACGGCCTCCGCTGCGCCAAACCCGAGGTGCACCGCGACCACGGGTGCCCCGAGCGCCAGCGCAAATCCGGTCTTCGCCGCCTCCTCAACGCCGGGACCCAGCAGGAAGGCGAGGCGCGGCCCGGGCCGCGCTCCGTGCGCCGCCGCCCTGTTCAACAGCAAGGCCGCGCCCGACGCCAGGGCGACTGCAATGAGAGACCGCAGCCCCATCACAAGCAAGGTCCAGTCATCATCCCTTCACGCTCCCGGGTCTCTTTCGCGGGCGGTCGGGCCCCAGGTCGTCTCGGTCCATGCGGTCCCGCTCCACCTCGACAAGTTCGGCAATGGCCCGGTCCACGGCGACCCGGGTGTTTCCAACCTCGAAAACGAACGCCGGGAAAGTCAGATCTACCCTGACCTCGCTGCCTGGAAGCACGGCCATGGCGAGGAGCTTCTGGAGGAGCGCTCGGCTCGCCGCCCTGACGCGCACCACCCGGCCACGCTCGCCGGCCCCAAGCGCCGCCAGCGGGCATGTCGCCCTGAAGCGCTCGCCACTTATTGTATCGCGTCTCTCTCGGAATATCCTCGCCCCGCCGCCGCCCGTCATGGCGCAGCACCAGCCCCGGTGAGAACCAGGTTCAGGGCGTAGCCCGACCCGAAGGCGACCGCGAGCGCCACCCCGGCAATGGCGAGCGCCGCCCGCCACCCGCGCTCCCTCCACATCATGGCAAATTGCGCGACGCAGGGGACGAAGAGCGTCAGGGTCACCGAAGCCACGACAAGCTGCACGTCGGTCAGCCTGCCCGCCTTCACAAGGTCGTACAGCCCCGNNGCCCCGCCGCTCCGTAGTCGCGCCGGAAGAAGCCGAAGAGGAACGCGAACGCCGCCTCGGGCGGAAGCCCGATGAGCCTCACAGGCGTCTCCAGCCCCTCGAGCAGCGCATCAAACAGGCCGGTCATCCTCCCCGCCCAGATGACGAGGCTCGCGCCCACGAAGAGCGGCATGACCTCGACCAGGTACCACTTCATGCGGGCCACCGTTTTGGCGAGCACGTTCGACAGCACCGGCATGCGAAGGGGAGGCACTTCCATGTAGAACACCGGCCTCTCGCCGGGAAGGATGCGCGACGTAGCCCAGCCCGCAGAGATGAAGACGGCGCCCACCAGCCCCGCCCACATGAGAAGAGCGCCGGGCCTCGCCGCGAGCATCCCCAGTATCACGCCAAGCTGCGCCGAGCATGGCACTGCAAGTGCCAGGAGGAACGTGGCGATGGTGCGCTCCCGCCTGGTCTCGAGGGTCCGCGTCACCATCGTGGCCATGGTGCCGCAGCCGAAGCCGAGGGTCATCGGGATGACCGCCCGGCCGCTCAGGCCGATGAGCTTGAAAGCCCTGTCGGCCATCAGCGCGAGCCTCGGCAGGTACCCGGTGTCCTCGAGCACGGAGAACATCAGGAAGAACGTGCCCACGATGGGCAGCACGATGGCGACGGAGTAGCGCAGCCCGAGCGTGATGACGCCGTACTCGCCGGCGAGAAGCTCCCGCAGCGCGACACTGGCGATGTGCCGCACTACGAGGCTGTTTACGGCGGGGTTTATCACCTCGCCGAACAGGCGTCTCTCGAGGAAGTCCACCACGGTGCCGGCGCCGAACACCCCCACGAACCTGTACAGCCCGAAGTACAGCACCACGAGAAGGATGGGGATCGCCGTCGGGGGAAAGAGCGTCAGGAAGTCCAGGACCCGCGCCGCCCGGCTCTCCCGCCCCGGCGCGCCCCTCGTCACCCGCCCGGCGATGAGGTCGGCCTCTTCCTGGCGTCTCAGGCCGATGACGTATGATAGAGGCATGTCGTAGCGCCTTGCGGTTGACTCTACGATCCGGGAGACCCGCTCGTAGCACTCGCGGCTCTCGCGGCGCCTTGCGAGGGCGTGGACCTCGCTGTCGCCCGAGAGCAGCAGGATGGCCATGGCCCTCCTGGATATGCGATACTGCCCCTGAAGCGCGTGCCCGATCTCACGCACCGCGCGCTCTATCGGGTCTCCGGAGCGCTGCGAGGCGCGGGCTGGTGACACCCTGGACATACGCCGCCACCCTGTCCTTCAGCACGTCCATCCCGATGCCCCGCGTGAGCACCGTGCCGACCACAGGGACGCCAAGCTCGCGCTCGAGGCCCGGGATGTCTACTTTCATCCCTATGCGCTCGGCCTCGTCCAGTATGTTCACGTCAACCACCAGCGGAAGCCCGGCCTCGATGAGCTGGAGGGTGAGCGGCAGCATCCTGCGGAGGTTGCGCGCGTCTATCACGTGCACGACCATGCCGACGTCCTCACCGAGGAGAAGGGACAATGTCACGCGCTCCTCCTCGGTGATGGGCACGAGGGAGTATGCGCCGGGCGTATCTATGACCTCGAAGGGGATGCCGCGGATCGCGGCGAAGCCGCGGGAGACCTCCACCGTGGTGCCGGGNNAGACCGTTGAAGAGCACGCTCTTGCCGACGTTGGGCGTGCCGACGATGGCGAGCTTCTTTCGGAGCACGGAAGCCTCTCCTTCAGGCGGCAAAGTCAGGGGCGGAGATATGTTATTCGCGGTCGCTCTCGTTTGCTCCAGATTCCGGTGGCCGGGCCGAGCCGGCGGCCTCGTGTGCGGCGGCGTCGGCCTGGCAGCGTCGGCAGTAGCCGTACACCCTGAGGCTGTGGTCCACGACCTCAAAGCCGGTGCGCTCGGAGATGGCCTTCTCGATGTCGTCGAGAAGGTCCTCGTTGAACTCGAAGATGCCGCCGCAGTTGAGACAGATGAGGTGATGGTGGTAGTGCTTCTGGAACTCGGGGTTGAACTC
>DKEX01000135.1:18482-57339 GCA_002452295.1 Firmicutes bacterium UBA6811
AGCGCCCGGTACACGGTGGCAAGGCCGATGTCCGGGCACTCCTCCTTCGTGCGGCGGTATATCTCGTCGGCGCTCAGGTGCAGGTCCTCGTGCTTCACGAGGACGCGCAGGATGGCCTCCCGTTGCGGGGTCAGGCGCAGGTCTTTCTCTGCGAGAAGCTCCTTTATCTCCGAGAGCTGCCTGGGCACCGCCTCACCTCCCGACCGCTACGGGCGCACAAGCTCCTCGACAAACCTCGGCAGCACGAACGCAGCCCTGTGAACCTCCGGCGTGTAGTATCGCGTGTCCAGGCCCGGGCCGCGCGCGTCCCGCACCGGGTCGTGCTTCTTCGATGCCAGGGCGAAACTCCACAGCCCGCCAGGGTAGGTCGGCACCACGGCCAGGTAGAGCCGCACGATGGGAAAGATCCGCCGCAGGTCGCGCACGACCCGCGATATCAGCTCTCCGTGAAAGAACGGCGACTCCATCTGCGCACAGAACACCCCGTCTGCGGTGAGCGATTCGAGGGAAGCACGGTAAAAGTCCTCCGAGAAGAGCACTGCTCCGGGGCCGATGGGGTCGGTGGAATCGCAGATGATGACGTCGTACTCGCCGGGATGGGACCTGACGTGGGCCGCGCCATCGCCCACCATCACGCGGCATCGAGCGTCCTCGATGGAACCCGAGAGGCGCGGAAGGTGCCGGCGGCTCGCCTCGATGACACCCTCGTCTATCTCGGCCAGCACGGCGGCGTCCACCGAGCCGTGCTTGAGCACCTCGCGGATGGTGCCGCCGTCGCCGCCGCCGATCACGAGGACCTTCCGGGGCGACGGGTGCGTGCACATGGGCACGTGAGCGATCATCTCGTGATATACGAACTCGTCCAGGTCCGTCGTCATGATACAGCCGTCGAGGACGAGCACCCTGCCGTTGTCAACGGTGTCGAGCACCGCAAGGTCCTGGTAGCCAGTCTTCTCCCGGTGAATGGTCCGGGTTACCCGTAGCGACAGCGCCACGCCCGCGGTCTGCCTCTCCGTGAACCAGAGATCCAACTCCCCGCCTCCCCCGTCAACCTGGGGTTTCCTGCGCCGCTATTATATTCCGGGCCAGGAGGCATGTCAACGACGAAGACCTGCGCGCGCAGCGCACTGAGGCCGGTTGTGGGTTGTGGACGCAGTCGGTCGCCCTGACGCGCAACCGGGCGCAGGTCGCGCCCGGCTGCGGGGACAGAATGTGCCACGTGTGCCGAGAGGAGGACGAGACGACCAGCGGTATCACCTGCCGTACCCTGCAGGTTTGGGCTTGAACGTCTTGCACATGGTGTGCTCGGAGGTCCTCGCTGCAAAGCCAGCGCCGCCGGCACCGGCGGCGCCGCGCTCCCCAATCCGGCCGACCTCCATGTCGGCTCCCCTTGCCGCACCGCGCCGGCCCGCGTTCCTGTTCACCTCGATGGCGTCAGCCTCGCAGACATCGCCGGAGCCCCAGTAGGCGCACTCGTTTACCGTGCACTTCACTCCCGTTATCCTGCCCATCATCCTCATCACCTCCATCAAAAGGGTGCCACGGAGGCAGGATTTTATGCCTTGCGGAACACGGAGAGGGCGTCGTGCAAGGGGGACGCCGCGAGGCCCGGCAAGTGGCCAGCCGCGGCGAAGAACCAGCATCACGGGCAGAGGCACACTGTGTTTGCGGCTGCTGAATACACCTGGGACTGCGGAAAATACTATGGGTAGGGCCTGGACGGGCGCATCGCCGCCTTCCCGGGCGACACCCGGGAGGCGCCGGGGGACAGGTATCAGGTCACCGGTGACAGGCGACAGCGAGAAGAGCCTCGCACCATCTCAAGCAGGAGGCACCATGTGGCGTGGCGGAGTACATCCTCGAGATCGACAAAAGAGGCCGAATCACGCTGCCCTCGGACCTGCTTGGCCAGCACAGGCTGGCGGCAGGGGACAAGCTCGTCGTAAGATCACGCCACGGGAGGATCGAGGCCCAGAAGCTGGCCATGACCCACCTGGAGCAGGCGCAGATAGCCCACAAGCCGGTAGAGAGGCGTATCCTTCAGTAACTGGCGCCGGCGGCCGAGCCTGTGGTCGGGCTTGCGGACCCCGGCGGACCGCTCGCCCGCCCACCGCTGGCGGCATCCCTCTTGCGCCCGCGTTCTTCGGAGTAGTGCTCCGGCCGAAGCAGCTTCACAAGGGCGCAGATTATCGTGTGCTCCCACGACTTCTCGCGAGGAAGCAGGCCGCACGTGAAGTACCCGCTGGCTCCCTGTTTCTGCTTGGAGTTGTGGACTCCCGTGACATCGTCCATGACCGGCCCGAGCTCCCGCCCGGCGGCCACCTCGCGCGCAACGGCCGGAGGCAGGGGCATCGAAGCGCCGTGAGCAACTGACAGGGTTCCGTCGCGGGCGGCGATGGCACACCACCCGATGAGATGGGCCTCGCGCCCGCCACACTCACCCCTGCCCCCGCCCTTACCATCGCCCCCGCCCTCGAACGCGACGCCGCCTTCGAGACCCACCGCCACGTCGGCGTCGGTGGTCGCCAGCACGTGCTCTGCTCGGGCCACGGCGCACCTGCGGGTCTCGTCATCACCCAGCGGCTGGTCGGGCAGGCCGAGATCGACGTCCATTCCTTCAACCGTGATGTCCCCGCCGCGAAAGGCCCGGGCGAACACGCTTCGTACCGCCCGCACCTTCACGGGGTTCGTTGAGCCGACCATCACCTTCACCTGGCTCTTCCCCTCCGCATACTCATCGCGTGCCATCCCATCCCGTGTTGTGACGTCCCGTCCTGTCTTGCCCTATTTCGTCCGGCGCGGGTCGCGCGGGTCGATCACTAAGTATGGCGCCATGAGTTTGCGCCATCTTCCCTGACGGTATTGGGGTTGCCGGTGCTTGTTAGGGCGGGGCGCCTGGAATTTGGCTAGTCTTGAGCGCCAAATTCGAACGCATCTCACCGCACGCGCCGTCGCCAGAGTGCAACACCTGCAACCCTGGATAGGTTTTCCGGCGGCTGCCGGGTCATTTCTACACCCTCACTTACCCGGCGGCACCCGGCAGCGTCTCTTGCGGCCCGGCTGCAAAGCCCTGGGACGATCTTCCCCAGGACCACGCGCCGCCCGGCGCCGGTCGCCGCCGGCACGTTGGCAGGACGCCCCGCTACGGCCTCGCTCGCGAGGATCGCGAAGGCGATGGCCTCCTTGGCGTCGCTGGAGATGCCGAAGTCCTCGTGGGTGAGGACTGCGACGCCCGGAAGGCTCTCGCGCAGCATCGCAAGGAGCGTCGGGTTATATGCCCCGCCCCCGCCCACCACGACCTCGTCGACATGCCCCCCACACCTCGGGACGACCCATTTCCTGTAGCTTTCAGTAATGGACCTGGCCGTGAGCGCCGTCGCCGTGGCGACCACGCCCTCACAGGGGATGCCGAGGGCCGACGCTCTCGCCATCATCTCCTGCGCATACTGGAGGCCGAACTCCTCGCGCCCGGTGGTCTTCGGCGGCTCCTTTGCCAAGAACGGGTGGGAAAGCGCCCAGGTGAGAAGGTCGTCCCTCACCCTGCCCGCCGCCGCCAGCCGGCCGTCCTCGTCGAAAGCGCTCCGCCCGCACGTGGCGACGGACACGACCCCGTCGATGACCATGTTCCCGGGGCCTGTATCGAACGCGAACACGTCGGCCAGGGTGCACCCGGCCGGAAGCGCAGTGAGGTTGGCGATGCCGCCGATGTTCTGAATGATCCTGGTGCGGCGCGCGTCCCGAAACAGGATATAGTCCGCGTAGGGCACGAGCGGCGCCCCCTGGCCCCCGGCGGCCACGTCGCGCACGCGGAAGTCCGCGACAGTGGTGACGCCGGTGCGCTCGGCGATGACCGAGGGCTCGCCTATCTGCAGGGTGGAGGCGGTCCGCACGCCGCAGCACGTCTCGGGCTCGGGAACATGGTACACGGTCTGGCCGTGAGAGCCGATGAGATCCACCTCTTCGGGACCAGTGCCCGCCGCGCGGATGACCTCGAGGGCTGCGGCGGCGAAAACCTCCCCGAGCACGAAGTTCATGCGGCAGACCTCGTCGATGCTGGACGTCTCGGGCCGCATGAGGGCGAGCAAACGTGCGCGGAGGTCCGGAGGATAAGGTATCCTTCTGAACACGACGTTGCCGAGGCTGATAGGCGGCGGTTCGTAGGCATCCGGCGCCTGCTCCGCGGCCTCCGACCGTTCAATTGCCCCGGCAGCCCCGACCTCTTCAGCTCCAGCCTCGTCAATCCCAGCCTCGTCAGTTCCGCGGATCTCTACCAGTGCCGCGTCCACGCCGTCCGCTGACGTGCCCGACATGAGGCCCACGACCCTCAGCACAGCAAGCTCACCACCACGTTGTGGAACCTCGGCCGAAGCCTTATGTGAGATTCGTTGTCGCGGCCGAAGTGCACCCTGTTCGTGAGGAGGACGGCGAAGATGTCGAGTTCGGGGTCGATCCAGATGGATGTTCCGGTGAACCCCGTGTGTCCGAAGGCCCTCGGCGACATTAGATCGCCCGCGGACGAGACCACCCCGTCGCCCCGGACGGCCCAGCCCAGGCCCCTGCACTCACCGAGGCGCGCCCCGGTGTGGTCGCGCGTCATGGCCCGCACCGTCGCAAGCGACAGCACGCGCACCCCGCCAAGGGAGCCTTCCCCGAGGAGCATCTGGCAGAACACGGCGAGGTCGCGCGCGGTGGAGAAGAGCCCCGCGTTGCCGCTCACCCCGCCCATGGCGAAGGCGTTCTCGTCGTGGACCTCCCCGACGAGGACTCGGCCTCGCCACTTGCAGTTCTCCGTGGCCGCAGCCCGGCCCCTTGCGGCTTCGGGCGGGTTGAAACACGTATCGGCCATCCCCAGCGGGGCGAACACCTCGTCCGCCAGGAGCGCGTCCATGGGGCGCCCCGCGACCCGGCCCACTACCTCGCCGAGGGTGATGAAGCCCAGGCAGCTGTACACCACCTTGCTCCCGGGCTCGTGTTCCAGGGGCATCTTCGAGATCCCTGCGATCATGTCCTGGGGGGAAGACGCGCGCAGGTAGAGGTCAGCCCAGGCAGGAAGCCCCGATGTGTGCGTGAGGAGGTGGCGGATGGTGACGTTCTCCTTGCCCGACTCCGCAAACCCGGGGATGAACTCCCCCACCGGGTCGTCCAGCCTCATCATTCCCCTCTCGATGAGCAGCATGGTCGCGGTCGCCGTGGCCACGCACTTAGTGACCGAGGCGAGGTCGAACAGGGTATCGGGCCGCATGGGCCTCTTTTCCGGGTGGACCATGGCGAACCCGCAGGCACCCGACCCCACAATGCCGCTTCCGGTCCCGAAGGCCCACGCCGCCCCGGGGATCCCGCCCGAAGCGACAGCCTCTTCCAGCAGGTCCTCCACGCGCTGCTCCCTCACGCCACAACCACTCCCCTGAACCCTGAACGTGAACACCAGACAGGACGCTCCGGCGCCTCCCGCTCCCTCGATCTCGCGCCTCAGTGCCTCACCAGGTCCACGTAGAATTTGTACCTGTCGCCGCGGTACACGGCCTTCGCAAACTCCACCGGCTCGCCCGATGTCGTGAAGGTGACCCGCTCGATGAGGAGCAATGGGCTGCCCTGCTCCACCCCGAGAAGGCTGGCCTCGTATTCGTTGGCGAGAACGGGCTCGATGGTCTGGCGGGCCGTGGCAAGCCTGACCCCGAACCTCGTCTCGAGCAGCACATACAGCGACTGCGCGTTGAGATCCTCGTTCGCCAGGGACGGCGCGACCTCGTGCGGAACATGCGAGGTCTCGAGCGCCATGGGCTCGCCGTTGGCGAGGCGCAGGCGCTCGATGCGGATGACGCGCCTGTCGACGCCCAGCTTGAGGACGCTCGCCATCTTTTTCGTCGCTTGAATGCATCGCACATCGAGGACGCGGGCGCCAGGGACCAGGCCGCGGCGGGTCATGTCCTCGGTGAAGCTGGTGAGGTTCACCATGCCCTGCTCTATCTTGGGCTCGGCGACGAACGTGCCCTTACCTTGCTTGCGATAGAGAAGGCCCATGCGCACGAGCTCGGTGATGCCCTGCCTCACCGTCATCCGGCTGATGCCGTATTCCTCCGCGATCTCGCGCTCAGAAGGCAGGCGGTCGCCCGGCTTGAGCTCCTCGTTCTCGATCTTGTCCTGGATCATGCGTCTGAGTTGATGGTACAGGGGGATCATACCTCTCTCGTCATGCCTCGTCATGGCGCCCATTCACGTCATCACTCCCGGCTCGTCATGCTGCGCCGCCCACATCGTGCTGCATCCTCCGTGATGCATCCTGCGTCACGCGCCCTGCCGTCTCTGAGCGAAGGTTCGTTAGCCCGTCGTTTTCCAGGGGCTGCTGGTCTCGCGGTGTCGAGCTGCTGGGCTCGCGGTGTCGCACTCGGGGACGGTGCCCCAGGCGGGGCGCGCTTCACCGAAACCCGGCCCTTCTGGCCAGTGGCCGGATTTCGACTCCCTCGTGCAATCACCGCCAACCTCTCCCAGAGTCGGGACCATGTCTGCATCCTCACTCAGAGCCTGTGCCCGACCGGGTAGAGCCCGGGGATCTGCACCGGAAGCCTCGCGGTCGGCTTGACCCTGCCAAGGAGCACGTCGGCAAGGGCCTCCATGGTCGCACTCGACGTGTTGAACGCTGCGAGATAGGTGCCTACCTGGCCGTACTTCACAAGGTCATACGGCTCGCGCAGGGCGACCGCTATCACCTGCCGGCCCTTCGCGGCAACGCTCGACACGAGTGCCGCCTGCCCTGCGCCCGCCGAGGACCACGCCCTGTGGGTCAGGATGATGATGGTGTCATACGCCTGGGCCTGCGCGGTAATCCGGTCGCGCCGGGCAGCATCGGGGTTTGCCGGCATCGACACCACGTCCACGGTCTTCAGGACGGGTCTCAAGTAGCTCGCAAGGCTCGTGGACTCGCCCGACTCGTCCTCAACCTGCGTGAGCGCCCCTACCTCCGGGAATACCACCAGGACCTTGCCGGCGGACCTCGTGCTCAGCGGGACGAGTCCCTTAGCATCCCTCACGAGACAGATGGCCCGACGCGCGGCGTCCACAGCAAGATCTCGGTCCACATCGGACCCGACGAGCGTCTTCGCGCTCTTGGCGTCCACCAGGGGCGAAGCGAGGATGCCGCGCCTTTCCTTGACCGAGAGGATCCTGCGCACCGACTCGTCAACGCGTGCCATCGGGATCTTACCAGACCGCGCGGCCTGGACCAGCGCTTCCGCCACGCGAACCGCGTCCTGCCAGTCTTTCGGCCACCCAATGAGGACCATGTCGGCCCCGGCGTTCACGGCCATCACGGCGGCCTCTTCCAGGCCGAAGTTCTTCACTATCGCGCCCATCTCCATCGCGTCGGTCACGATGAGCCCCCGGAAGCCCATCTCATCCCGGAGGAGCCCCGTAAGGACGGCGCGCGAGAGGGTGGCCGGCATCCCTGGCTTCGGCTCGAACGCCGGAAACGTGACGTGCGCGGTCATGATGGCGTCCACACCGGCGTCGACCGCGGCCTGGAAGGGCCGAAGCTCGACAGCCTTCAGCCTCTTCTTGTCGTGCGGCACGGTGGGCAGGTCGATGTGCGAGTCGAGCGAGGTATCGCCGTGCCCCGGGAAATGCTTGGCCGTGGCGCACACGCCTTCGTTCTGGAAGCCCTGGATCATCGCCGCCCCGAGGCGGGCGACCGCATCCGGCGATTCGCCGAATGACCGGATCCCGATGACGGGGTTTGATGGGTTGCTGTTGACGTCGACCACCGGCGCGAAGTTCATGTTGATCCCGCACGCCCGAAGCTCGCGCGCCGTGGCCTCTGCAACCTCGCGCGCAAGCTCGGCGTCGCCCGCCGCGCCCAGGCCCATGTTCCCCGGGAACGGCGTCGCCCCGGGAAGCCTCGTGACGTACCCGCCCTCCTGGTCAGCGGCCACGAAGAGCGGAACCCCGGCGCCCGATGAAGTCGCCATCTTTTGTAGTTCGTTCACGAGGTACGCCGTCTGAAACGGATCCGAGAGATTCCGTGAGAACAGGATGACCCCGCCGACATGCCATTTCTCGACGAGGGTCCGCACCTCAACCTCGGGAAGCTTGCCGGGGAACCCGGCCATGACCATCTGACCGATCTTCTGCTCGAGGCTCATGCGCGAAAGCAGGGCTTCCGCGCGGCCCTCTCCACTTGCGGTTGTTGCGCTCATCCCCAGCCCTCCTGTCACCACCAGGATACACAGGATACAGATGCATGTAGTCGCGAGGGGTTGTACTATCATCTGAACCAGTCGTCCCGCGGTTCGCCTCACCAGGATCACCCTCCGTGCCAGCGACTTGGGTTGAGTCCTCCGAGTTGGTTATTCGCCCTTTCGTCCCCGAACCCTTCTTTGGACTGGAAACCCAGGCTGGGAATTTCTCACGAGCCACTTTTTGTGGAGGAATTACAGGGCAAGCCTCGAATAATGATCATGTGAGCGCAGCCAGGGCAACGCGGGGAGCGCGGCCGCATCCAGGGAGAGAGCCCTGACACCGCGTGCGGCGATATGGGAAGATGTCTAGACATCTGCACCAGCCTGGGCAGGCGACTGGGGCTATCCGGGCAGGTTTTCGACATGTCGACGCAGCCCCAGGAACCCGGGGTGCCCTCGAAACACCCCGCCCCAGGCACCGTCCGCGGGCTGCACGCCGCAGGCCCCGCGAACCGACCCATGGAGGATCGACACCGATGCCCGGACTTACACCCGGGGCGACTCGACCGGCTGACACGAGAACGCGAGAAGCAGGAGACGTGAGGCTGGCATGGGCAGGAGGCTGACGGGCAATCTGAGGTTCCTCATTGCCACGGCGGTCGCGGGGCTCGCCGTCCTTGCCCTGGCCATCCCCGCGTTTGGCCAGCGTTTCTCCTTCATCCCCGAGGGGGAGGATCGCATCCCATGTCCACAGGGTTATGTATACGAGCGGGAGATCTCAACTGTGGATCTCTCGTCTCCGGAAGACCTCTTCATCGACGCTCGGGGACGACTCTACGTGGCGGACACCGGCAACAACCGCATAGCCAGGATGGACGCTTCGGGCGCCCTGCTCGAGGAGATCCGCGGTCCCGCGGCCGGGCGGATGCTGTCGGCCCCGCAGGGCGTGTTCGTGACCGGTGACGGCACGATCTACGTGGCCGATACCGGAAACTACCGCATCGTGGTCTTCGGCCCTGACGGCAGCACCAGGCTGGTCATCGAGCGCCCAAGGTCTCACCTCTTCCGGGGCGAGATGGCGTTCACCCCGACGAAACTGGTGGTCGACAGGCGCGGGTTCATCTATGCCACGAACAAGGACGACTACCGTGGCATCCTCGTGTTCGACGGTGAGGGCAAGTTCCGGGGGTTCTTCGGCTCGAACCCGGTGGGCTTCAACTGGCGCGCCCTCTTCATAAGGCTCTTCGCCACGAAGGCCCAGAAGGAACGGATCGCAAGGGACCTCCCGCCGCCCCATTCCAATGTCACCATCGACGACCAGGGTTACATATACTCATCCACGTACTACGACACCAAGAACCAGATAAAGAAGCTCAGCCCCGCCGGTGTCGACGTGTACAACAAGGGCCTGGTCATCAGATATGGCGAGCGAAGGCGCGCCGGGAACCCCGCGTTCGTGGACGTCGCCGTGGACGACCAGGGCATCATCTCAGCGCTCGACTCAGGCACAGGGCAGGTCTACCAGTACGACCAGGACCGGCACCTCCTGCTCCTCTTCGGGACGAAGGGCGACGGGAAAAGCCAGTTCAAGCAACCTTCCAGCATCTTCGTGGACAGCGCCCGCAAGATATACGTGCTGGACAAGGACATCGGCGTCATCAAGGTCTTCAGGCCCACCCACTTCGCCACGCTCGTCCACACCGCAAGCCAGCTCTACTACGACGGACGCTATGCGGACGCAGAGGCGCCGTGGCGCGAGGTCATCCGGCTCAACTCCAACTACTCCCTCGCGCACACCGGCATAGGCAAGGCAGCGCTCAAGCGCGGGGACCTCGAGACGGCCATGGCGCACTTCCGCTACGCGAAAGACTACCTCGGTTACTCCTCGGCCTTTGCGAAGCTGAGGTACAGGTACCTTCGCGAGCACTTCGGGTCGTTCATGGGATGGGTCGGGATCCTCATCGCCCTCTTCGTGGCCGCCAGGTGGGCCATCGGGCGCGTGATGGCGCGCCCGCGCGAGAAGTCGGGCTGGGTCGCAAGGTTCATACAGCTCACGTTCAACATGATCACCAGCCCGTTCGAGACGTTTCTCGCGCTCAAAGCCGAGGCGCCCGTGGCCATGGCCCTCGTCATGGTGGGCCTCGCCGTCGCGGCGCGCGTCTTCACCTTGAGGGTCACGGGATTCCAGCTTGCCCAGGCGAACCTCTTCGAAGCCCTCTCGCGGCTGAGCCGCTACCAGTGGACGTTCACCGGGTTTTACCTCGGCCACCTGGACCCGGCCGAGATATCCATCGTGGCGGAGGCCGTCAAGGTGCTGCTCCCCTGGGCGCTCTGGGTCATCGCCAACTACGGCGTGAGCACCATCCACGGCGGCGAGGGCTTCTTCCGCGACATCCTGGTTGGGAGCGCCTTCTCGATGGCACCCTACGTGGTTTTCGCGCCGCCCCTCGCCCTTCTGACGAACGTCGGCTCCTGGGATGAGCGCGGCCTGTTCGTGGCGCTGTGGTGGGTCATCGCGCTCTGGGTCGTGTTCCTCGTGTTCAACCAGGTGAGGGTGATGCACAACTATGAGTTCAGGGAGGCATGCTGGGTATCGCTCGTCACGATATTCGGGATGTTGGTCCTGATAGGGGCGGGCGGCCTCGCCTACTCTCTCACGGGCCAGATGGTGACCTTCGCCCGCGAGGTGGCGGTGGAGCTGTCGATCAGGTAAGCAGGAAGGTTCCCATTGCGGTCTCGCACATCCGCTATCCGTGTGCGGCTTTCGCGCAGGNNCGCGCGAGGGAGTGCTCACGACCCGGCAAGTCCGAACCGGGCGTCGGACCTGACGAGGCTGCGCAGCGAGGCTAAGCGCGAGGGCGGCGGCGCCCAACGGAGCACGGCCGCCAACGGAGACGGCAGAGAAGCCTGTGCCTGTCGAGTATGGGTTTGCTGGTCCCGGCAGTCTGCCGGTGCGTTCCGGGCTGTCAGTGCTCGCGCGACAGCACCTTTGACTTTTGGGATCGGGGAGTGGCTGCAGGTTGCGCATGGTGGGGCAGGGTGTTCCCAGAAAGAGAGACGAGCGCAGAGGTGGGCGCCACGTCGCCGCCGGAACGGGCGCAGGCCCGGGCATGCGACGAGAAGGTCTGTGCCGGGCGGTCGCCGTGGGGATGCTTGCGGCCCTGGTGGTAGCGGGCATCATCGCCGCTGCGCGCTCCCTCACGCAGGCGCAAGCAACCGGAGAAGGGCAGTTGCCCTCGCTGTTCTCCGGAGAGTTCGGGTTCCCTGAAGAGCCAGAGCCGGGTGACGGCGAGGCTCGACCCGCCGGGGCCGGGGACGAGGTCGCGCCCGCTCCGCCGGAGTCGCCCGTCGGTCCCGACTTCGAGCTCGTGGCCTCCAGTACACACCTGGAGCTTTACGTGAACAAATCCGATTCCCGCCTCGCCGTGCGAGACAAGCGCTTCGGCAAGGTCTGGCGCTCGAGCCCCGAGGTGGGCGACCGCCCGCTCAAAGGCGGGGCGCTGTGGCGCCAGCACATGGATTCCGCATTCGTGATCACCTACACTGACGCGAGGAAGCGGGGCACGAAGGTCACCAACAACATCCGCGAGGCCGCGACCATCTCGTGGGAGCCCCTGGAGTCGGGCCTGAAGGCGCGCTATGACATGCCCAGGCTGGGCATAGCCCTCTCCATCGAGTATCGCCTGGGCGACGATTACCTCGACGTGCGCATCCCGGGCGACGAGATAGGGGAAAGTGGCGAGTTCAAGCTGGTGACCGTGGAGCCTCTCCCGTTCTTCGGGGCGACCCTGGACGATGTCGACGGCTACATGCTCATCCCCGACGGGAGCGGCGCGCTCATGCACTTCGGCAGGCGCCGGGGCGAGCCCAGGCGTGCGTTCTATGAGCCCGTTTACGGGCAGGACTGGATCAGCAAGAACATCTACTCCATCCTGACGCACGTTTCCATGCCCGTCTTCGGCATCGCTCACTCGGGGGCGGACGGCCGCGAGGTACGCGGGTCATTCCTCGCCGTCATAACGAAAGGCGACTTCGAGGCGAGAATCACGTGCTCTCCCGCGGGCTATATCACCGATTTCAACCACGCCAGCGTCGAGTTCCACACAAGGCGGCAGTACTCCGCGCCCATCAGCGCAACGGTCTTCGTGAACACCTTCACTGACGAGCTCCTCCGAGGGGAGCGCGCCCTAAGATACCTGTTCCAGGCGGGCGACGAGGCAGGCTACCCGGGCATGGCTGCGGTCTACCGGAGGTACCTCGTTGAGGAGAGGGGACTTACACAGAACGCGGACGCCACGCCCCGCCTTCAGATCCGCATCTTCCACGGGATCACGAAGAAGAGCGGCATGCTCTCGGGGTTCATCTCCATGACCACGTTCGACGAGGCCCGCGCCATCCTCGATGCGCTCCTCGACGCGGGCATCGCCGCGATGGACGTGACGCTTGTCGGCTGGACGCGCGACGGGTATGATGGCGCCGCGCCGCTTCGGCTTCCGCCCGACGCGCGCCTCGGCGGCGAGAAAGGCCTCGTGGCGCTCGTCGCGTACGCGAAGTCGAAGGGCCAGAGGGTGTTCCTCGAGGACAACTACCTCGACGCCTTCCGGGGCAACGGCGGGTTCTCGACGCGAACCGACGTCATCCGGGGCTATGACAAGCTGCCCCGGTTCATCGAGCCCGACAACTTCTTCCTTACGCCGGAGGCCGCCCTCCGCCTCGCGTCCCATGACATGCCTGTCATGGCGCGCTTCGGCGCGGACGGCATCGACATCCGCTACCTCGGCGAGTACGCGCTGTCCCATACAGAGCGCCGTCGCTCGGAGCGCCGCGACGAGGTCACCAGGAAGCGGCTGGACCTTGCCGACCTGGCCCGGCGCGAGTTCGGCGGCGCAGGCTCCATCGGCGGCGATATGTACGTACTCGGCCACGTGGACAGGATAACCGACGTCTGGATGGAGGACAGCGAGTACGAGTTCGTCGACGAGGACGTGCCGTTCTACCAGATGGTGGTGCACGGGCTCGTGCCTTACTGCGGCTACCCGGGCAACCTCCGGAGCGACCCCGACATCGAGTTCCTGAAGATGATCGAGTACGGTGCCCTGCCCGCCTTTGAACTGACCTACAGGCACTCGTCGGATCTCAGGGAAACGCGGTACAACATGCTCTTCAGCTCCTTCTACAAGGACTGGATCGACGTGGCAGCGAAGGAATGGGGCGCGGTCTGCGCTGACATGGGCGACCTCCAGTCGAAGCTCATGACGGGCCACAGGGTGGTCGCGTCCGGCCTCAGGGAGACCGCATATGAGGACGGTACCCGGGTGGTCGTGAACTACAACGAGGTCGACCAAGAGGTTGACGGGACGCCCGTGCGCGCCCGCAGCTACGCCGTCGTTCGCAGCTCACGCGCAGGCGAGGGAGGGACCGCAAGGTGAAGCCCGAGGCCAGCAGGTGCCGGGGAAGGTTCAGGCTCAGCCTCTCGGGAAAGCGCGCGGTGTGGGGCTTCATCCTCCTCACCCCCTGGTTCGCCGGGATGGCCATCTTCGCCCTGGGGCCTTTCATACAGTCGTTCATGATCAGCCTGGGCGAGGTGGACCTCATCCGCGGCTTCAACCTCAAGTTCATCGGCCCTGCAAACTACCGCGAGGCGTTCGTGGTGGACGAAAGGTTCGTGCCTCTTCTTCTGCGCACCATCGCCGATAGCGTCATCAACGTCCCGATCATACTGGTCTTCTCGCTCATAGCCGCCTTTCTCATAAACCAGCGTATCAGGGGGCTCGGATTCTACCGCGCGGTGTTCTTCCTGCCCGTGGTGGTCGTCTCGGGAATAGTGGTGGAACAGCTTTTCAACCAGAACATCGGAAACGCGATGTACAGCGGTCTCGTGCCCATCGTGGAGATGGTTTTCAGGTATTTCGGGGCGCAGGTCGCCACACTGGTCGCCAACTTCCTCTCCACCATCCTCATGGTCCTGTGGCGGTCGGGGGTGCAGATCCTGCTCTTCCTCGCCGGCCTCCAGGGGATCTCGGGGTCTTACTACGAGGCCGCGAGGGTGGACGGCGCCACCGACTGGGAGGTCTTCTGGCTGGTCACCCTCCCGATGCTCACGCCGATCGTCCTGGTGAACATCATCTACACCATCGTGGACTCTTTCACCGACGTCTTCAACGAGATGCTGTTCTTCATCAAGGACGTCGGGTTCTCGGGCAGTTTCAGGCTGGGTTATGCCGCTGCCCTCGGGTGGATCTATTTTCTCGTGATCTTCCTCGTCATCGCCGTAGTGGCCCTGTCGTCCCGCAAGTGGGTCTTCTACGGCGGCGAGCGTTAGGGGACGGTGCAGGGAGGCTGTTGGTCCTCGCCAGGCACTGCCAATGCGACCCCGTGCACCGGCCGCGTTCCGGGATCCGGTTCGGGAGCATTGCCATAGACGGGAGGCGATCACCAGTCTCATGCGGAGATGTTCTCGACTCTGGGAGCGGTTGCCGGTGATTGCACGAGGCAGGAAGACGGGGAAAGGCCAGCGACTTCTCACCTGACTAGACAGGTAGATCGGCAGGAGGCGTTCCAGGTGGCAGCGTCCCGGCAGGTTACATATGGCGCGATAACAGAGATCGCCGCACGACTACGGGCCTCGATGCACCCCGGCGCCCGGGGCGTGCCTGTCATGCTCGTGTGGGCGAGGAGGCTCCAGAACCTCTTCTTCAGGGCCCTCCTCTACCTCGTGCTGACCGGGATCGCCTTCACCTTCCTCCTTCCCATCATCTACATGGTGAGCACCGGGCTCAAGACCGTCGAGGACTACATAGATCCCGGCGTCCGCTGGGTGCCCACGGCGCTGAACTACAACAACTTCGTAGTCGCCTACCAGGGCCTGGCGTATCTTGCCACCCTGCGGAACAGCTCCCTCGTGGCGGTGGCCTCCTCACTCGGCCAGATCATCTCGTGCTCGATGATCGGGTACGCCTTTGCGCGGATCAGGTTTCCGGGCCGCGAGATCCTCTTCATGCTGGTGCTCTTCACCTTCATAGTGCCGCCGCAGACGATAGTGGTACCCCTCTTCATACTCTACCGACGGCTCGGCTGGATAGACACATACTGGCCGTTCATCGTCCCGGGCTTCCTGGGGCACGGCCTGCGCGGCGCGCTATTCATCCTCATCTTCCGGCAGTTCTTCCGCAGGCTCCCCTGGGAGCTCGAGGACGCGGCCCGAATCGACGGCTGCAACGAGTTCCAGACGTACCTGCGCATAATGCTGCCGCTCGCGAGGCCCGCGATCCTGGTGACGTTCCTGTTCTCGCTCGTCTGGCACTGGAACGACTTCTACGAGCCGATGATGTACCTCATGAAGCTGGAGAAGTTCACGATGCCCCTGCGCCTTCGGATGCTCCAGACAGGGCTCATGCAGATATACGGCGGGCAGGGGGCCAATCTCATGAATGAGCCTCTCGTGATGGCTGCGGCGCTCCTCGTCATCGCGCCGCCGCTCGTCCTTTACGTGTTCACGCAGCGCTACTTCGTGGAAAGCATAGAACGCACGGGGCTGGTTGACTGACATGAGGAACGACAGATGTAAGCCGGCGCGGAAGCCCGGACGGAAGGCGCGCATGGCCGCAGCACTCCTGATACCGCTCCTCGCGGGCGTGGCGCTCTCGTGGGGGTGGGCCGCCCTGGCCCAGGCCCAGCCGGGGACCGGCGCTGGGGCTGAAGAGGGGGACATCTTTCGCCTGAAGGAGCGACCGTACGCCGATGTGCTCGCTGACTACGAGGCCCGGGGCCGCACAGCCGTGCCCGATGTGGACATCACCGTGCCTGCCTGGCGCTACGCCGCCACCCATGCTGCGGACGTGCGCGTCGACGAAGAGGTGGCCGGCGAAGGTCCGGCGCTCGTGTGGGCGAACGAGGAAGGATGGGTCGAGTGGGAGGTACAGGTGCCCAAGTCCGGCCTCTACAACATCGAACTAAGGTACTACCCGCTCCCCGGCAGGCGCGCGTCCATTCAGCGAGACCTCGAGATAGACGGCGAGTACCCCTTCGTGGAGGCGAAGAAGCTCATCTTCGAGCGCACCTGGCGCGACGCTGGCCCACCTGTCACTGACAACCGGGGAGACCACGTCCGCCCGCGGCAGGTGGAAGCGCCCATGTGGCGCACGGTGCGCCTGCAGGACGCCGACGCCATGCACGACCGCCCGTTCCTGTTCTATCTTTCCGCGGGAAGGCACCGCCTGCGCATGGGAGGGGTCCGCGAGCCTGTCGCCATCCAGTACCTGCGGATATGCCCCGAGGAGCATATCCCGGCGTACGGCGATGTGTTGAAGGAGTACAGGCGCCTGGGCTACGAGCCCGTCCAGGACGCGTTCGTGAAGATCCAGGCCGAGGACGCGACCCTGAAATCCGATCCCACCATCAGGCGCGAGTACGGCGAGGACCCGCTGTCCGAGCCCATCTCCCACGACCACAGGCTGCTCTCGGAGTTCGGAGGCCTCCGGTGGCGCCGCGGCGGGCAGTTCGTGTTGTGGAAGTTCTCCGCCCCGAAGACGGGGCTGTACCAGATCGCCATGCGCATCTGGCAACCATGGAGCCACGAGCCCATCTACCGCGAGGTCCGCATCGACGGCAAGGTCCCGTTCCAGGAGTTGCTGCAGGTGCCTTTCCACGAGGACCCCGCATGGCGGACGCAGGTGCTGGCCGATAGCCGCGGCGAGCCGTACCTCTTCTACCTCGAAGAGGGCGAGCACACCCTCACCATGATCGTGAAGGTGGGTCCCATCGCGCCCGTCATCCGCAACATGGAGGAGGTGCAGCGGACCCTGTCCATGGTCGGCCGCCAGGTGATCATGCTCACCGGCTCAAACCCCGACCCGAACATGGAGTGGGAGCTCGACCGGCAGCTTCCCGACCTCGTCCCGACACTCGAAGGCGTCGTAAGAACGCTCGAGGCCACATACCAGGACCTCGTACGCGTGTCCACGAAGCCGAGCAGCGTGGCGAACAACCTGAAGATGGTGGCATCGCAGGTCAATAGCATGATCCGTAACCCGGATTCCATCCCCACCCGCATCGAGCAGCTTGCCAACAGCCAGGCGTCGCTGGGCCAGGGAGCGCTGGGCCTACGCAACCACCCGCTCCAGATGGACTACATCCTCATCACCTCGCCCGGCGCGCGCCTTCCGCGGGCCACCGCCACCATAATGGAACAGCTCGCGCACGGAGTCCGGGAGTTCCTGCGGTCCTTCCGAAGGGACTACTCCGGCGTGGGGAGCACGTTCCGGGAGGTCGGAGGCGCGGCAGACGCAGGCGAGACCGTGCTCAACGTGTGGATCGCGCGCGGCCGCGACTGGGCGGAGATCATCAAGGACCTCATCGAGGAGGACTTCACCCCGAGCACAGGCGTGCGCGTCAACGTCAACATCATGCCGGCGGGGGACATCAGGGCGCTGCTCCTCTCCGCGGTGGCCGGGCACGCGCCCGACATCGCAATGGGTGTGGACGCCAACTTCCCCGTGGAGTTCGCTATCAGGGGCGCGCTCGAGCCGCTCGACGGGTTTCCGGACTACGAGGAGGTCACGAAGAGGTTCCGGCCAGGGGCGCTCATCCCGTTCCGCTATCGCGGCGCGGACTACGCCCTGCCGGAGGAGCAGAACTTCACCATGCTCTTCTACCGAAAGGACATCCTCGGCGAGCTCGAACTCGAGCCACCCAGGACATGGGACGACGTGTACGGTCTCATGTCCACGCTCCACCAGAACGGGCTCGACTTCTATTACCCGTATGGCCTTTTCACGCCGTTCCTCTTCCAGCGCGGCGGCGGTTACTACACGCCCGACGGCCTCCGTTCGGCGCTGGACGCACCCGAGGCCCTCGCAGCCTTCAAGGAATGGACCGAGCTTTACACGAGCTACAAGGTGCCTACCATAGCCAACTTCTATATGCGGATGCGCACCGGCGAGATGCCGATCGGCGTCGCGGACTACTCCACATACGTGCTGCTCTCCACCGCCGCGCCCGAGATAACGGGCTGGTGGGAGATGAGGCCCATGCCCGGCCGCGTGATGCCTGACGGAAAGATCGACCGCTCCACAGGCGGCTCGTCCAGGGCAGTGATGATGTTCCGTCAGAGCCGGCACAAGGAGGCGGCGTGGGAACTCATCAAGTGGTGGACGTCCACCGAGATCCAGGTGCGCTTCGGCACCGAGCTCGAGGCGCTCCTGGGTGTCGAGGCCAGGTGGAACAGCGCCAACGTGGAGGCGCTGAAGGAGCTGCCGTGGCCCAGGAGGGACGTCGAGGCCGTGCTGGAGCAGTGGGACTGGTTCCGGGAGCAGCCCGTTGTGCTCGGCGGCTACTACACGTCGCGCCACATCCTGAACGCCTGGAACCGCGTGGTGCTCGAAGGCTGGAACCCGCGCGAGGCCCTGGAGCAGGCCGTCGAAGACATCGACCGCGAGCTGCGCAAGAAACAGGAAGAGTTCGGTGTGTTCGTGACCGGGAATGGGGGCGGAATGGAGTGAGGAGTCACAGACTCACGCTGCTGCCGGGTGTCGGTAGGCGTCGCCGGTGACTCAAAGAGAGCGTGCAAACACCGGCGACCAGGCGCCGCTGGCAAACGAGGACGAGCTGGTGAACCTTACTTGACGGTGATTGCACGAGAGGGCTTTGACACTTGATAGAGGGCGGTAGAGAACGATGAAAGGCATGTGGCGCCGGGCTGCGGGCCGGCTTACGAGGTTGGGGCAGGAGATGAAGAGACACCGGGTGTCCTATTGCTTCATGGCACCCTACCTTGTTCTCTTCTTCGTCTTCACGGTGATCCCAGTCATCACCGCAATCTACCTCAGCTTCACGTACTTCAACGTCCTTGAGCCGCCGAGGTGGATAGGGTGGTCCAATTACCGGCTTCTCTTCCTGGAAGACGACGTGTTCCTGATCGCCCTCAAGAACACCCTGGTCTTCGCCGTAATCGCCGGCCCGGTCGGCTACATAGCCTCGTTCATGTTGGCATGGCTCATAAACCAGCTGAGGTTCAGGGCGGCGTACACCCTTGCGTTCTATGTACCGTCCATTACGAGCGGAATCGCCATGGCCGTGGTTTGGATGTACTTCTTCAGCAGCGACAGGCTGGGCCTCATAAACTACGTCCTCATAAACCTGGGCATCATCAACGAGCCCGTGCTCTGGCTCCATGACAAGGACACCATCTTACCCGTCATAATCATCGTCTCCCTATGGATGTCCATGGGCGCGGGGTTCCTGGCGTTCGTGGCAGGCCTCAAGAACGTCCCGGACGAGCTTTACGAGGCAGGCAAGATGGACGGCATCAGGAACAAGCTCGAGGAGATGTGGCTCATAACCGTGCCGCTCATGAAGCCCCAGCTCCTGTTCGGCGCGGTCATGGCCGTGGTCGGGTCGTTTCAGGTTTTCGGCGTGGCCATGCAGCTTGCGGGGTTTCCGAGCCCCCTCTACGCAGGGCACACCATCCTGACGCACCTGCACGATTACGCGTTCATCAGGTACGAGATGGGCTACGCGTCGGCCATTTCAGTGGTGCTCTTCGCGATCACGTTCGGGCTCAGCAGGATCTTCATGAAGGTATTCTCGACCCATGGGGACTACTGAGTGTGAGTTCAGAAATGGGCGCTGCTTTTCCAGGGGTTGCCCATGGCTGGGCGACGGGGCGCTCTCGGTTCGACAGGCCTGGACGCNNCCGCAAGCGCGCCGTCCCCGGAGGGCAACACCGGCAACCCTCGACAGGACCTGCGCGCTGAAAAGCAGCGCGAATTTGTCGCGAGTTTGTGGCGATTTACTTGGCAAGACGGCGCAGACTGACGAACCAAAACTGGGCGTTCTGCTTGCCGGTACGAGACAGCCGGCGTTTCGAGATACGGGGGTGTCCAGATGGCAGCACTGCGACGAAAGAAGCGCTTCCCCAGACACCGCAGGCTGAAATGGGGCCGGGTCATGCTCTATGTGTTCATGACGGCTGTCGCCGCCTTCATGGCCATGCCCATCATCTACCTCGTCTCGTCGGCTTTCAAGCCCATCGAGGAGCTGTTCGTGTTCCCGCCCAGGTTCTTCGTGCAGCACCCGACCACCCGCAATTTCGTGGAGCTTCTCCTGGCCGTGAGCGGTAGCTCAGTGCCGTTCTCGAGGTTCGCGTTCAACAGCGTTTTCGTCTCGTCGGTAACGGTGCTCGGGAGCGTGGTGCTGTCCAGCATGGCCGCGTATCCCCTCGCCAAGCACAGGTTCCCGGGAAAGGATCTCATCTTCCTCGGGATAGTGTCCGCGCTCATGTTCGCGCCCGAGGTGACGCAGATACCGCGCTACCTCGTGGTGAACAAGCTGGGGCTCATCGACACCTACGGGGCGCTCATCATCCCCAACCTCGCCGGGGCGCTCGGGCTGTTCCTCACCAAGCAGTTCCTGGAGCAGATACCCGGTGTCCTCCTGGAGGCGGCCCGGGTGGACGGGGCCTCGGAATGGACCGTCTTCACGAAAGTGATCATGCCCATCATCAAGCCGGCCTGCGCCACCGTGGCGATGCTGGTGTTCGTGGCGGCGTGGAACGATACGTTCAGCCCCCTGGTGTTCACGCGGAGCGAGGCCATGAAGACCCTGCCACTCGCCGTGCAGACCGTCGCCGGTGGGCCGGGGGTCGTGGCGCGCACGGGCGCGGTGATGGCAGCGAGTTTCGTCCTGACGATGCCGACCATCGTCGTATTCCTGCTCCTCCAGCGCCTGGTGCTGGAAACCATGGTGCATTCGGGAATCAAAGCGTAACCTCCACTAAGGAGAGGTGCTGGCCAAACCCGCGCGATGTCGCTCGGAGTATTGCAGGGTGGTGGCTGGCACGGACTTGTAGAAGAAGAATTACTCGCCCGGGGAGGAAAATGCCGGGTCGCGGCGAAATCATACGGGCTGGTGGATATATCAATATGTCCACCACTCGAGACCTGACGCGCCAGGTGTTCGAGCCAGCACCTGCACTCGCGCTGTTCCCGTGCCCCTCCGCAGGCCGGCATGTGACATCGGAGCCGGGGGACCGGCGCCCCGCCGTGCACCGTCGGCAACCCGACAGGAGATCCCAGGCCCGAAACGCGCGAGGATTCACGATGATTGCTCCGGCAGTGGCAAAGGAAAGGGGTATCGCGGATGCATAAAGGGGGGTGATAACGGACCTGCCGCAAGACCCTTCAGGTGTGAGTGGACCGGGACTGCGGGACTTGCCGAGTGGAAAACCATTTGAAAGGAGTTGACCGGGATTGAAGAGGTGCGGACTGGTTCTGGTTGTGCTTCTGCTCTTCTCGCTCCTCGTGCCGTCGCTTGCGTTCGCGCAGACCACCATCAAGTGGTGGCACTGGAACGCGCCCGAGAGGCAGGCGTACTTTGAGCCGCTGCTGGCGAGGTTCGAGAAGGAGACCGGCATCAAGGTCGAAGCTGAGTTCGTGGGCTGGGCTGATCTGAAGGAGAAACTGATCCTGTCGGTCGCGGGCGGGGTTGCGCCTGACGTCACGGCCGTGTCGTCCGCGTGGGGCGATGAGGTGGGCGAGAAAGGCGCTTTCCTCGATCTGACCAAGCTCGTGACCCGCGACAAGGCCGAGTTCAAGCCGGTGTTCCCGACCGCTTTCGCCCTCTGGAAGACCGCTAAGGGCGAGCAGTACGCGTTCCCGTTTGACCTCGATATCCCCGCGTTGTTCTACAACAAGGAACTCTTCGACGCGGCGGGCATAGCCTACCCGACCGACAAGTGGACATGGGACGATATGCTCAAAGCCGCCATCGCCCTCACGAAGGATACCAATGGTGATGGCCAGCCTGACCAGTACGGGTTCACCACCTGGTACTTCCACTGGGCGACGCTGGTGTGGGCAAACGGCGGCAGCCTGCTTACGCCGGACGGGAAGAAGCCCAACCTCAACACCCCCGAGGCCAGGCAGGCGCTGGAGTTCTACAGGAAGATATTCGCCCACAACGTGAGCTGCGATATGACCAACGCTAAGCGCCTCGGAAGCCCCCACCCGCCCGCGCTCTGGAAGGCGGGGAAGATCGGCATGATGCCTGCGGGAGCCTGGGCGCCCAGCATCTGGATGTATGATACCGACAAGAAGCAGTACGTGATGGACTTCGACGTGGCCCACATGCCCCTGAGCCCGAAGGGCAAGCGTGCCGTGCAGATGGACGGCCAAGGCATGGCGATACTCGCAAACTCGAAGAACGTCGAAGCTGCGTGGAGGTTCGTGAAGTTCCTGGCATGCGTCGATGTGCAGACCATGAGCGGCCGCGACCTCGGGCAGTTCCCGATCCGCCGCGATGTCGCGCTCACCGAGGCGTTCCTGCCGCCGGATACACCACCGGCGAACAAGAAGGCCTTCGTGGAGGTCGCTGAGTACGCTTACGCCTACCCGAAGGTCCCGAGGTGGAAGGACGCCTACAAGATCATAAACAGCGAGGTGGCCAAATACGCCGTAGGCAACCAGAGCCTCGACGAGGCCCTCGCCAACATCGAGAAACTGGTTCCGCCGGCTCTGGCAGGGACCCAGTAGACCCGGGCTGCGCAAGTCCGGAGGTCAGCATCGCTCGTGCTCACTACAGTCGCGCAGCGGGGAGGCGCACCGTGAAGGTGCTGCCCTCCCCCTCTTTGCTCTCCACGGTGATGGTGCCGCCGTGGGCCTCCACGATGCCGTGGCTCACGGCGAGCCCGAGGCCCACGCCGGTGCTTCGAGTGGTGAAGAACGGCGTGAAGATCTTGCCGAGGTTCTCGCGGGGGATGCCACAGCCGGTGTCGGTGAACTCCACCAGCACGTGGTGGCCTCCCTTTGCCGTGCCGGCCTCTCGCCGCCCACAGGCGCTCCGGGCACGGGTCCGCCTCCCGAGGTCAACGCCCAGGCGGACTCTGAGGACTCCGCCGTCAGGCATGGCCTGTATCGCGTTCATGGCGAGGTTCAGGAGGACCTGCTTGAGCTGGGCCTCGTCTGCAAGCACCAGGGGCAGCTCAGCCGGGAACGCCGCCTGCGTGCCGGGACGACTCCCGCCTGGCTCCTCGCCCGGACTGTCGTCCGCCCTGTTGCCCGGCCCCTCACGCTGCCCCTCCAGCTCTATCCTCACGCCTGATGCAGCCGCCTGCTGGCTCACCAGGTAAAGGGTGTCCTCCACGAGGCGGCGCAAGTCCACCGGCCGGAGCTGCATCTCCTGGTGCCGCGAGAACACGGTGAGGTTCCTGATTATGGACGAGCAGCGTGCCGCCTCCTCTTCGATGGCCCTGAGCGGTTTCAGGTACTCGTTTGGAGACTCGAGCGTCTTTGCGATCTTGTCCGCGAGGTGCTCGGCGCACGCCGATATGATGCCGACAGGGTTGTTGATCTCGTGGGCTATCCCGGCGGCGAACTCACCCACCACCTTCATGCGCTCGGCGCGCCGCAGGCGCTCGCCGAGGCTCACCCGCACCGTCACGTCCTCTGCCACGATTATGGCGCCGATGACCGTGCCACCGTCGCTCTCCGCCCGCCCGCTCACAAGGGGGCACACCCGGCACGAGACCACGTACTCCCGGTCGTCCGGCGCCTGCTGCCTCATCTCATCGCTCTCGAGGGTCTCCCCCTCGTCCAGCACCTCCCTCAGGATGTCCCCGAGACCTGCCTCCTCCTGGCCCCGCAGGACTTCGAAGTACCTCCTCCCCACCGCCTCCTCCCCCGGGATCCCCGTGATGGCCTGCATCCCGCCGTTCCAGGTGGTGATGACGAGGTCCCTATCCACGGCCGCAAGCCCTATCGTCAGGCTCTCGAGGATGTTCTCGTTGTATTCCTTGAGCGCCGAAAGCTCCCTGTTGGCTTCCCCGAGGTCGGCGTACAGCTCCGCGTTCTCCAGCGCGGCGGAGGCATACGCCGCGAGGATCGTGAGGAACCGGATCTCATCGCGGGTCCGCTCGTGGATGCTGGGCGTATAGACCGTCAGAACGCCGGTCACCTCACCGCGCACGGCCAGGGGCACCGAGAGGGCGAAGGTCATGCCTTCCCTCCCCATGTCCTCGAAGTAGGTGCCAGCGTCGCCCGCGCCGTCCACGCCGGCCAGGGGCTTTCCGAGCCTGACCACCTGACCCAGGGAGCTCGTGTCCACCGGGACGGACCCGCTCTTCTCAGCGAATTCCCTGGAGAGGCCGTGGTGCGCCTTCAGGACGAGATGCGATCTGTCCCGGCTCAGGATGCGGATGGCGCAGCCATTGGACGGAATGAGGCGGCTTGCAAGCACCACGATGCGGTCGAGCACATCATCGGGCCGGCGGATGGACACAAGCTCCTTCCCCACCTCGAAGAGGCTGGCGAGCTGCAAGACGCGCCGGTTGAGCTCGGCGTTGGCGGCCACGAGCTCCTTCTGGAGGGCGAGGTCGTTCTCGGCGAGGCCTTTCACGAACTCGCTCATGGAGGCAAGCTGGCCCCGGGCGTCGGCGACCCGGCGCGCGGCCGTGCGTCTCTCCACATAAGCAAATACCAGCGCCCCCGCGGCCATGGCGGCGAGCGCCGCATCGACCCAGAACCCATCCACCCGAAAACACCCCGCAAGCTACTCCGCTATCCCGTACTCCTTGATCTTGTTGAGCAACGTCCGCCGGCTGATCTGAAGGATCCTCGCGGCCAGAGTCCGGTTGCTGTGGGTCTCGCGCAGCACCTGAACGATGTGAGCCTTCTCCACTTCCCTTATGGACATGGGCCTTACCCCCGGGCCGGCCTGGCCGGCCTCCCCGCCGTTGCCGTGCGTCCCCGACGATGCAGGCGCGTTTATCGCCGGGAGGCCGATGTAGAGGTTGTCCTCCTCGATGACGGAGCCCTTCGCGAAGATGACCGCCCGCTCGATGCAGTTTTCAAGCTCGCGCACGTTTCCCGGCCAGTCGTAGTCCATGAGCATCCTCATGCCGTCCTCGGAGACCTGTGTGACCTTTCGCCCGAGGGTCTCGCTGTAGTAGGCGATGAACTTGTTCACGAGAAGGGGAATGTCCGCCTTGCGCTCGCGTAGCGGCGGCAGGTACACGGGGATCACACTGAGGCGGTAGTACAGGTCTTCCCTGAACTCGCCCCGGGCGACCCGTTCCTTGAGGTCCTGGTTCGTGGCGGCCACGATCCGCACGTCAACCCGTATCGTCTGCGAGCTTCCGACGCGTTCGAACTCCTTCTCCTGGGTGACCCTGAGGAGCTTGGCCTGCATGGCGGGGCTCATCTCACCGATCTCGTCGAGGAAGACGGTGCCCGTGTCGGCCACCTCGAACCTGCCGAGCCTCCTTGCCACTGCCGACGTGAACGCTCCGCGCTCATGCCCGAAGAGCTCTGACTCGAGGAGGTTCTCGGGAACGGCGGCGCAGTTCACCTTCACGAAAGGCTTGTCCGCCCTGTGGCTGCAGTTGTGGACGGCCCTGGCGAGAAGCTCCTTGCCGGTGCCGCTCTCACCATAGATGAGCACCGTCGCGTTCGTCGGCGCGATGTCGTCGATCATCCTGAAGATCCTTTGCATCTCCGGTGTGGAGCCGACCATCCCGAACTCGCTCTCCACGCGAAGAGCCTGGCGGCGAGGCGCCCGGGAGAAAGGCGCCCCGAGCTCGAGGGCGCTTTTGACGACCATCCTGAAGTTGTCGATCTTGAAGGGCTTCGTTATGTAGTCGTATGCGCCGCACTTCATGGCCTCGATGGCGGTGTCCACCGAGGAGTAGGCGGTTATCATGATGACCACGGTCTCGGGGGTATGCGCCCTGATCTCGCGCAGCACGTCGATGCCGCTTGCGTCAGGGAGCTTGAGGTCGAGCACGACCACATGAAAATCGCCCGAGGCCGCCCTGGCGATGCACTCCGCCCCATCGCGCGCGACGGCCACCTCGTATCCTTCTTCAGTGAGGACATCGGAAAGCACGGCCCTCATGTTGGGCTCGTCATCGACAACAAGGACCCTGTAGACCACCCTGAAAGCCCCCTGCCCCGAGTGACGTTGTTACGCAAGAAGCTGCGACAGACGAGTTCGGGGCATGTCTACGTTTTTCGACATCAGGATGGAATATCCTTCTTGTGATGGGTGATGGGTAGCAGGCGGCAGGTGGCGGGTAGTGGAAAAAGCGTCCGGATCACCGCTCCTTGTCGAGGAATACCGGGGCGTGTCTCGTCCGGCCGTGGCCGTTGTACGCATGGCTCATGGCTCTTCCGTGCGCGATCTCGGCGAGTTTCATCTCCATCTCGGCTTTCCGGGCGCGAACCATCTCCCTGAGTTCGGCATCCAGTTCGAGCGCTCTACGGTGCGCAGCCGCCGCCTTCCGCCGCGCATCCTCCACGCGGGCATCAGTGACCGCCTCCCGCGCTGCGATTGTGCGCAAATCATGCGGCCCAGGGTCGTCGGAAAGCTCCGCATCCAGCTCCCGCCGCCTGGCCTCGAGCCTGGCGATATCGTCGATGTGCTCGCCCCTCCCGACCACGGAGTCGCACAGGCCGGCGAGGTCCCCGGCCTGCAAGAGCTCCATCTCGTGCTTCATGCGGCGGGCGACTTTCTCGAGAAGCAGCGCCTCCCGGTCGTAGCTCTCGGCGATCTCGGTTAACCTCTGTTCGCGCAGGTCCTTCCTGTTCAACGCCTGTCCTCCCTGGTTTTCACGACACGCGGCCCCGAGGCGATGCCCCAGGTGCCGGAGGCGCCTCTCCAGGAGGCCCCCCTTGGGTTTGAGCCGCATTCCCCCGCGAGGGGCCCCTCAAGGCGCCTGCTTTTGCTGTACCGCCGGGCACAGGGCCCGAGGCGCGCCCCGGGGGCCCCGAATTCGCCGGAGAACCGCCAAGATCATCGACGCAAACAGGTCTACGCGTTCTGCGCGTCGGCTCAGTAAACGAACGCGGAGTTCGCCTGGGTCATGAAGCTATTGAGCAGCGCGCTCTGCGCGCTCATGAGCTGCATGGCCCGGATGAGCGACGAAAACTCCGATCGGAGAGCCTTTTCGCGTATGGCAAGGCGCTCCTCGAGGTCCTTTACCCGCGAGTCGATCCTGTCGATCTGGTTCGTGATAGACTGCTGCTGCCGCGCGATGATGCCCGTGAGATCCTGCACAAACGGGTCCATGAGGTCGCGCATCTTCACGGCCACCCCTGACGTAGAGGTGAAGAGGCTCTTCACCGCCTCGGGGTGATCTAATAGCGCGGCGTCCAGGTTGGCTTCATCGCTGAGCACGAGATTGCCGACGCTGTCGAGGGTGATGCCGATGTCGTGGAGCCTCGTGGGGTCCGGGTAGGCAAGGCCGTCGACCCTGCCCTGGACGACCCGGTTCATCTTCATCTTCAGCTCCAGGTAGGTGGCGTCACCTGCGAGAGCTCCGCGTATCCCGGCGCCAGGATCGACGAGGGTCTTGTTGTTGAGATACTTGATGGTGGAGTTGTAACGCGAAATGAACGACTTGATCTTCGACTTGAGCGCGCTGGTGTCGTGGTTGACCTCGACGCTCACGGGGGCATCGCCAGCGGTCTGCGCTCTCTGGAGCGTGAGCGTGACCCCGGATATCGCGTCGGACACCTCGTTGGATGCGCGCACGAACGCGAGGCCGTTAAGCGTGAATTTCGCGTCCAGTGTGTCACGTGCAGCAAGGTAGCCGCCGGTCGTGCCCGAGGACTGCACCGAGGAGCTCGTCCCGGATGCCGCAAGGATGTTGTCGGTGCCACCCGCTTCGGTCAAGGTGATGGCGCTGGCGCTTCCCGTGGACTTTGCCGTGATGACAAGGCGGGATGTGCCCGCCTGCTCGCTCACGACCGCCGCGCTCACCGTGGCGCTCGCGGCGGACGCGTTGATCGCGCTCGCAATGTTCGCGAGGACGGTGGCGTTGTCCTCGCCTGCCACAACCTGAACAGCAACGTCCCCGGATGTCCCGCCCACGGTTATGGTGAAAGTCTTTGTGCCCTCGCCTGCGGCGGCGGAGACCTCGGTGCCCAGGCTCGTGAACTGGCTTGAGACAACCACGTCGTAGCTAGCAAGCCGCTCGACGAAGACGCCATACGTAGCTCTGGCAGCGGAAGCAGTGGCCTTCGCCGTGACCACGTCGGGGTTGCTCGAGACCGCGGACCGGGCATCATAGAGCGAGGGCAGGTCCTCAGGGACGAGATCGGCAGACGCGTTCTTCAGCGAAAGCAGCGAGGAATTCAGGTCCTGGAACATCGCTGCCCTGGTGGTGAGCGCCTCTTTCGCGGCCTGCAAAGTTGCCACCGGCCGCGACTCGATCTCCATGTACTTCTTGATAAGCTCCTCGAGCTGACTTGTGCCCGTCATAAGGGGCGGTATGCCGAGACTCGTAGCGGTCACCTCCTCTTGCGCTCCACGCCTAGCGCTTCCTGTCCACCATGAGCCCTGCGAACTCTCTCAGCCGGTCCATCATCTCCGCCGTCTCCTCGGGCGGGATGTAGCGCACGACCTCGCCGGTGGCGTTGTCGATCACCTTGATGGTGACATCGCCGGTGTTGCCGTCCACGTGAAAGGTGACCCTGATGTTCACGACGCTCTCCGCGAGAAGCTGTGCCATGTGCTCCGAACGCTCCTGCGCCTGCCGGGCGCGCTCGGCCTCGGCAGCAGCCTCTGCCTGCATTTCCCTCGGATTCTGCACGTTATCCTGTCCGCGTGCGCCTTGCGCCACCGCCCGCTGGACCAGTTCGTTGCGTACACCCGCAAGGCGCGGCACTGCGTGACGCGCTTGCGTGTCTGCGAGCATGTCCAGATGTCTCAGCCTGACCTCCGCAACTGTGACTTCCATGCGGGATCACCTCGCGGCCGAGGCGCCCACCCTCTCCGGTCCGCTTGCGACCACGCTTGCGGCAGGAGAGCCCGCTGGGCTTCCCCTGGCCTTCATGGCCGCCGCCCAGGTCTCCCGGAGCGGGCGCATCACGGAAAGTACCTCGTCGAACTTCCCCTCCCAGACCCTGTCCATTGCGTATCTATACAGTCGAAACAGGCCCGCCGTGATCTCGCCCTGGTCGAGGTCGAGGCCGTCGATGAGCGTCGCGATGCCGGCCGACACTTTCCTCTTGTCCTTCGCCCTGCAGCTCGCGATGACGTGGTCGTACACCATGAGCACAAGCTCCTCGGGCCTGGCTGTGAGCACCTGCTGCGCGCGGTAGACGCCGCACGCGTTCCGGCCCCTGTGCTCGCTCGTCGCCTGCAGCATGTCAAATTCAGCGTTCAACGGCATGACCTCCAGTCAGCCCCGGGGCCTCATCGATGCTCCGCGGGTCGTTTCAGGAGAGCGGCGACTCCTTTATCGGGCGCCCGTGGGGGGAAGGTCCCCCTCCCCCCACGGACAAGACCCACGCCGTAGACCGACCACGACCCGAACTCGGGTCCGAGTCACGTGAACTACCTGAACAGACCCAGCACCGCCTGCGGCGCCATGTTCGCCTGCGCCAGCATCGCGGTGGCCGTCTGCTGCAGGATCTGGTATTTCATCGCCTCGAGCTGCTCGCCCGCCATGTCGGCATTCATGATCCGGTTGTACGCCGCTTCGGTGTTGGTCTTCGCAACGACGAGGTTCTCCTCCTTGAACGTGAGACGTGAGACCACCGCTCCGATGTCTTTGAGGGTGGCGCTGACGCTCGCAAGTGCGGTATCAATCTTCTGCATGTAGGCTGTCGCTGAGGCGTACGACTCGACCTCCACCGTCTGAATGCCCAACGTGCTGGAATCATGGGCGGTCAAGACCGTGACCCCTGTCGAGGCCGTCGTCTGGAAACCGGTCTGGAAGGTCATGCTGCTTGAGCTTCCGTCGATGAGCGCCTTCCCGTTCCACTCCGTCTCGTCCACGATCGTGTCGATCTCGCTGACCAGCACCTGGATCTGGCTCTTTATCGCATCCCGCTCCGCCGTTCCGAGAGTGTCGTTTGCGGCCTGCTCGGCCTTGTCCCTGATCAGGAGCAGGATGTCACTGATCTTGCCGAGGCCGCCCTCGGCCACGCCGAGGAGGTTCTTCGCGTCACCGATGTTGTCGAGCGCGACGCCCAGGCCCCTGCTCTTGTAGTTGAGTTTCGTCGCGATGGTGAGACCAGCAGGGTCGTCGGCCGCCTGGTTGATCCGCTTACCAGTCGCCAGCCTGAGCTGGTGGATTCCGAGCTGACTGTTTACAGCTTTCAGCGCGTTCAACGCGTTCAGTCCAGTTATGTTCGACGCTATTCGAGTGAGATCACCCTGTGCCATGTTTCTTTACCTCCTTGTTTTGCCGTCCCGCGACCCTGCCGCGGGTTCGAGGATCCGTCCTCTTGTCGCGCGCTTTTACGCGGGGCGCGGCCGCACCCGCCCGGGCTGTTCGGTGCACCGGGACGCCCGCTCCCGGTTCGAGCTACCTATGCTACCACCTGCTCACCTCCTCCAGTTCCACGATGTCCGGAAGCTGCCTCTCATTTATCCTATATCGGCAGGCCCCCACAATCGTTTAGTGGCCGTATCGCGAAACACACGTGCACGGGGCATAACCCCATCAGGTGGCAGCTACCAGGCCGTCCGCCACCACCGCATCATCGCCGTTCAGGCCCCTGAACGTCTCAGTCAGCTCTATGAGGAGATTGAGGCTCTCGACGTCGCCAGGCAGCGACCGTAGCGCTTGGAGGTATGTTGCGAACGCCTCCCTGGTATTGCCGAGCCGGAGCTGGTTGCGGGCGATCTTTGCGAGCAAGGCACCGTCTCGGGCCCCACTCAGCTTGGCGGCCCGCGCATGCAGCTCCAGAGCACGGGCGATATCGCCCTCTGCCAATAGCCGGTCCCCTTCCCGCAACCTTCGGGCGGCCTCTTCACCCAGCACGGCCCTGAGGCGGTTGACATCCAGGCCATATTGTTCGCTCGACCCGAGGCTGCCCTCATCCATCTGGCCGAGCACCTCATTGACCGTCTCGACGTACTCGTCGCTTCTCGGCACGAAGCCGGCAGCCCGAGCGAGCACACTCGTGGCAGCGGCCAGATCCCCCAGGCCCATGCTACATCTGGCAGCCATGGTATACGGCTTCCACGTGTCCAGGGACATGTCGAACACCAGTTGCTCGCCAGCGGTGTCCGAACGGTCGCCCTTACAGTCGGATGCGATCGCCAGGAAGATGTCCCTCGCCTCCTCCAGCCGGCCGTCCTTGAAGAGATGGATCGCCTTCTGATGAAGGGCTTCCTTCGAGCAAGGCAGGATCTCGAGCGCACGGTCTATGAATCGCATCGCTTCGGTTTCAAGACGCTGCCTGTCATGCGCGTCCGCGAGGAGCAGGAGGAGATCAACTCGGCCAACGCTTATTGCCCTCCTTGCCTTTCGATCCATCGACTCAAGAGCAGCCAGCACCCCCCCGATCTCGCATACCGCCTCGGAAACCCTGCCCGCAGAGAGGAGCATCGATCCGAGTTTGTACCGGTAATATGGGTTGTCCTCAGCCTCGAGTATTCTCTCAAGAAGCGCGATGTTGCGGCGCATTTTGTCACGACTCTCAACCACGTCCCCGCGATACCCGTGGTGAACGACGGCAAACCCCTCCAACCTGTGAGGAAGCCAACTTGCAGATAGACCCTTCGAGGCGCTGGCGGTCGGCCTTTCATGAATCAGGCCCTCGAACCGGATACCGGAGTGATTCGGAAAGAATCTGGGGAAATAGTGCTGTGTCTCATTGCCCGGGACGCCATAATTGACGATCTTGGCCGCGTAGATAGCTTCGGGCCGGTTAGCGTTCGCGACGCCTTTCAGGACGGCCCCAGCACCGGCATCGAGCCTCTCGTCGGCATCAAGCACGAGTATCCATCCACACGTCGCATGCTTGAGGCTCTCGTTGCGGGCGGCGGCGAAGTCGTCGTTCCACTCGTAGTGGTAGACCTTCGCGCCGTGCTCGCGAGCGATCTCGACGGTTCGGTCGGTGGAGCCGGTGTCGACGATGATGATCTCGTCTACAACGCCTTTGACGCTCTCCAGGCAGCCGGTCAGGAACTCCTCCTCGTTCTTCACGATCATGCAGAGGCTGATCTGGTGCTCCTTGTCGTTCCTCGCGCGCCTTGCCTGCGCTCGCTGTTTCATTTGGCTTCTGGTTGGGCGCCTCCTGGCCATTCGCAAATCGCGCTCCTCTGGAGGTCATGTCGCATGGTGTCTACTCATGTTATCGGCAACTTCGCCCGGCTCTTTAGTCCCGTCATCACAAAAGTGCTGAGAGAAAGCCTGAAGCGAGAGGGTTGGATCTCGTCGGTAATTCCTCCATGAGAAGGAAAGTCTAAATCCGTGGCGAAGTATACCGATACTTGTACAGGGGGCGCAAGGTGTGTCTATCGGGGGAACGCAGGCGCCAAGGGCGGGCCTTCCGAGCCGGACGAGGCCGGCCTGCATGGGATGCCCGGGTTCCTGCAAGGTTTTGTGCGTTACAGCTACCGGGAGGGGTGAACCTGAATATGAGGTTTCGAATCCGGTTTGGCGTGGGGTTCAGGATACTCGCGAGTTTCCTCGTGCTTCTGCTCCTCATGGCGGTCATCGGGTATTTTGGCCTGCAAGGGGTCTCGCAGGTCAGCGCCGACCTCGGCAGAATGGTTGACGAAGAGATGCTTCGTCTCACCCAGATCGAGCGGCTGAGCGGCGCGTTCGATAGGTTCTCCCTCGCGCTGCGCGGCTTCCTGCTCATGGGCGACGCAAGGCTCCACAGCGCGCTGAAAGCTGCCGATGCCGACATCAAGGAGCAGCTCGACGTCCTCTCGGGCGTGACAGTGAAGGGAGGTGGCGAGGCCACCACCACCGAAGGAGGCACGACTGTCGTAGACATCCGGGACTCCTGGGAGAAGTGCCGGAGCACGATCTTCGACTACATCGATAACGGCCAGCGCGGCGAGGCGATAGGCTACATGATGACCGAAGGCGACGGCATCATCGGCAGTATCCAGGGCGAGCTTGCGACGGGCCTCAAGGCATACCAGGACGCCGCGGCGTCGGCCGGCGCAGCGGCGAAGATCGCGGCCAAAACCGTCCGGGAGCGGGCGATAGCCGTATTCGGGGCCGCCGTCGTGCTCGGGCTCATCCTCGCCCTCATGCTCGCCGCAGGCATCACGCGCCCGACGAGGGCCCTCGCCCACGCGGCCCAGGAGGTTGCCGCCGGGCACCTCCAGATCGAGGTGCCCGGCGCGAAGAAACGCGACGAAATGGGCGTGATCGCCCAGGCTTTCTCGGAGATGGTCGCAAGCCTCCGAAGTGTGGTGGAACAGCTCCTGGACCACGCCAAGCACGTGGCGTCCACCGGCCAGGAGGTCGCCGCGAGCGCAGACGAGGCCGCCACCGCCACCGAGCAGGTGGCGAGGACCATCGAGCAGGTGGCGAAGGGCGCCGCCGAGCAGAGCACCAGCGCCCAGACCACGTCCACGGCCATGAGCCAGCTTTCCACGGCCATCGAGCAGATCGCCAAGGGCGCCCAGGAGCAGGCATTCTCCGTGAACGAAGCCAACACCGTGGTGGCGTCCATGGCCCAGCTGATGGAGGGTGTCTCCAAAGCCGTTGACTCCCTCATCGCCGCCGCCGAGAAAAGCCGCGCCGCCGCAGGCAGCGGTTCCCGGGCCGTCGATGACGTCGTCGTGGGCATGGACGATGTCCGCAAGCAAGCTGAGGCGGTGGCCGCAGGCATCGGGGAGCTTGGTGCGCACTCCAGCGAGATCGGGAAGATCATCGAGGTCATCGACGACATCGCCGAGCAGACCAATCTCCTCGCCCTCAACGCCGCCATCGAGGCGGCCCGCGCCGGCGAGCACGGCAAGGGCTTCGCCGTCGTCGCCGACGAGGTACGGAAGCTCGCGGAGCGCTCAGGCAAGGCGACCAAGGAGATCGCCGCACTCATCAGCACCATGCAGCGAAGCATCGAGATGGCGAGCAAGGCCACTGACCTCCAGGCAGGCCGCGTGTCCCAGGGTACCCAGCTCGCAGGCCAGGCCGGGCAGGCCTTGCGCGAGATAGACGCGACCATGAACGCGATGAACGCGGAGGTCGAGAAGATCGCCGCCACCGTCAGGGAGCTCGAGTCGTCCAGCGCCCAGGTGGTCAAGGCCATGGACAACGTCGCCAGCATCACCGAGGAGAATACCGCGGCCAGCCAGCAGATGACGGCGTCCGCCGACGAGGTGCAGAGGGCCGTGCAGGCCATGGCCGCCGTGTCGGAGGAGACGGCGAGCGCCGCCGAGCAGGTGTCGGCGTCCACGGGCCAGATGAGCTCGGCCATAGAGGAGATCGCCGCGTCGGCGCAGGATCTCGCCAGGATGGCAGCGGACCTTGAGAAGCTGGTGGCAAGGTTCAGGTAGGCACCGCCCGCCACAGGTGAGGAGGCAGAAGACCAACAAGACAGGGAGAGTATGTGCAATGTCAGTTTCGGTCGATCCAGTCAGCCAGGCCGCAGGCGCCCAGGAGAACTCTGACGCCGGGGGCAGCGCTAGACACGTCGTCGTGTTCCAGCTCGGCAGGGAGCTTTACGCCGTCGGCATCAGCGACGTCCGGGAGATAGTACGCATGCAACCCATCACCCCTGTGCCGAGCGCCCCCGGCTACGTGCAGGGCGTGGTCAACCTGCGCGGCCAGGTCATCCCCGTGCTGAACCTCGCCGCGCGCCTGGGGCTTCCCGCGCAGCCTGTCACGCCCGCGACCCGCATCATGGTGGTTCAGGCCGGGCAGGACATCATCGGGATGATCGTTGACTCGGTGGTGAAGGTGGCTCACATACCGGCGCAGGACGTCGAAAGGCCTGAGGCTCTCGCAAGAGAAGGGGCGGGCCTTGCGTATGTCGTGGGAATCGCCAGGGCGGAGGACAGGCTCATCACTCTGATCGATCTGGAGCAGGCCCTTTCATTTGCTTCCACACCCGGGCAAGCGCAGCGAAATCCGTGAGGGTGGCGCACGACGCCTCCTCGTTCTCCCGCTTTATCTCCTCGTAGATCTCCTCGCGGTAGATCTTGAGGTCGGCAGGGGCGGTGATCCCCAGTTTCACGTAGGCCCTGCCGACCTTCGTGTCCACCGAGATCACCGTGACCTTGATGTCGTCGGCGATGATTACGCTCTCACCGCTCCTGCGCGTCAGAACAAGCACCGGCCAACCCGACCTTTCCGACCTTTCGCTCGCGGACGTCTTCTGGGAAGAGATGCGCGGCCAGCGGATAGCTGGACCCGCGCAGTGGCACCTGCCTGCCCCGACCGGAGCGCGCGTTCACGACGAGCGGGGCGAACAGGTTTGCCGTGGCCGAGAGAGGGTCGTCAGGCACCGCAACGATCACGAAGAAAAGCACGTCGTCCTCGCCGCCTGCAAGCTCGGGAGCAGAAGAGCCTTCGCAGGCAACGTCCGGCGCGTAATCCGGCCAGAAGAGAAACGGGTCTACCACGATAAAGGCAAGGTTACCCGAGGTCGCCCGCAGCCACCTGAACGGACCGGGCTCACCCGAATCAACAAGCTCATAGTCGTGGACATCCTCGAACCCGAAAAGCCCGTCCTCCAACACGATCCTCACCCGGCCCACCTCCTTCGCCCGGATCGTCCGTAGCCCCCAGGCCGCGGCCGCTCACTCAATCGCGGTTATGAGCGTGGTCTGATGCTCGGGTCGGGCGAGGTCGATCTCCTCGGACGTCTCCACCTGCCTGCCGTCTTCCTCCTTGACCACCCGCACGACCGGGCGCGTGACCATGCCGCGGGAGAGCCGCGTCACAACCGCAAGCTCGCCCGTGCTGAGGCGCACGAGCGCCCCCTCCGGGAACGGCGAGACACAACCCAGCATCGTCCTGACCACGTCCTTGTCAAACTCGAAGCCGGCCGCGCTCATCATGTAGTCCACCACCTCGCCCGGCGTCATGTTCCTGTCGAGGTGGGACCGGATGAGCATGGTGCTGAATTCGTCAGCGCACGCCACTATCCGCGAGTAGGGGTGGATGTCCGACCCGCGGAGCCCCCTCGGGTAGCCGCTGCCGTCCATCCTCTCGTGGTGCTGGGCCACGATAGCCTTGGTGAACGCCGAGACCCTGGGATGCTGCCGGAGCACCCTCACGCCCAGCTCAGGGTGAACACGCGCCTTCTCCATGTCCTCGGCCGCCAGCCCCTCGCCCTCCCTGTAATCCACGGGCACCGGGACCAGCGCCATCCCCACATCGTGCAAGAGCGCCCCGAGGCCGATGTCAACGACGCGCGCCCTCTCGCCCATGGCAAGGGCGATCGCCACCGAGAACACCGCCACGTCGAACGGGTGCGCGTACTCGTATTCATCCGGCTGGTCAAAGACGGTCCACGAGGCCAGGACGTGCAAAGGCAGGTTCGACACGTCAGACCTGATGCCCTCGACGACCTCAACCAGGTCATCGTAGGGAGGCTCAACGGTCGGGGCGCCCGCCTGCCTGAGCTGCACAATGAGATCCTGCATAAGCTCGAAGGCACGGTCTCGCACGGCCGCCGAGACGACGCTCATCCCTCCTGTGTTCAAGAGAACCACCTCGGTAAGACCTGATCGTTTCGCTGCCTGCGCCGCGCCACGGAGCGCCACGGAGCGCCACGCCGCCTACGCGGCAGGGTCCCGCTTCCGGTAGAAGAACGGCGATATGAGCTCGAACCCAAGCTCGGGCGCGGCCATTATGGTCTCGGTGCCCCCGATGAACAGGACCCCTCCAGGACGCAGGCTTGCATGGAACCCCCTGAACACCCGCGCCTTGGCCTCGTCGGTGAAGTAGATCATGACGTTCCGGCACAGGATGAGGTCGCAGTCCTGCTCATACGAATCGGCCAGCAGGTTGTGGGGCCGGAACTCGACCATCTGTCGCACCGGGTCTTTCAGCCTGAGCTTGTCCCCGTCCACCGTGAAGTATTTCTGCACGAGCTCCGGCTTTACCTCCTTGACATCGTCGCGCGTGTACACCGCCTCGCGCGCAAGCCGGAGCGCGGATGCGTTTATGTCGGTGCCGATTATGCGATGCCTCACCCCGGGAGTATGCTCGCTCAGTATTATGGCGATACTGTAAGGCTCCTGGCCCGTGGAACACCCCGCCGACCATATCTTGAGGGACCGACGCGCCTTGAGGAGCCCCGGCAAGACCGACCCGGCCAGCTCATCATACTTCTCGCGGTTCCTGAAGAAGCTGGACACGTTTATGGTCACGAAGTCCACGAAATCCCGCAGCAACGCGGGCTCCGCCTCCATGGCCTGCCAGTAGTCGAAAAGGCTCGCGTGCCCCGACCTCGTGAGGGCTGCGGTGAGCCTGCGCTTCATCTGGTTCTCCTTGTAGCAGCCGAGATCGATTCCTGCCGCCTGCATGACCCTTCTTCGGAAAAGCCCGTAGTCCATCTCTTGCACGTTGTCTGCAACTCCCGATGCGCCTAGTCTTGCTGTCGCTTCCTCTCGCTACCCGATTCTCTCGACCATCTCCAGGATAGCGCCAGCCACCTCGTGGAGAGGAACCACGACGTCTGCCAGCCCCTGCTCGATTGCGGCCCTTGGCATGCCGTATATCACGCACGTCGACTCGTGCTCCGCGACGGTGCTGCCGCCCGCGGCCTTGATGGCGGCCATTCCGGACGCGCCGTCCCGGCCCATGCCCGTGAGCACAACCCCCACGAGCCGGTCTCCATAGACGCGCGCCGCGGACTCCATGGTGGTGTCGACCGAGGGCCTCACGCCGTTGCGCGGCGGGTCGGTGGAGAGCGCCACCTCCCCATCGCCGGTCACTGACATGTGGTGGCCGCCCGGCGCGACCAGGGCGACCCCGTCGGCTACCCTGTCGCCAGCACCGGCCTCCTTCACAGCGATGGCCGATGCCTCGTCGAGCCGGGTCGCGAGCGATCTCGTGAACCCCGGGGGCATGTGCTGCACCACGAGGATCCCTGCGCCGATGTCCACCGGGAGAGCGGTAAGCACCTGGTTGAGCGCCGAAGGCCCGCCGGTGGACGAGCCGATCACCACGGCGATATCTGATTCCTTGCCCGGGGGCGTTTTCTGGCGCACTCCGCGCACAAGCCTGTCCGGAGCCGTCCGCCCCGCAGGGGTCGGCGCCGCGGCCATCATGCCGCGCTTCACCGGGTGCACCCTCGCCCGCGCCGCCAGCTTCACCTTCGTGACTAGCAAATCCCGAATCTCGCCAAGGCCCACCGTCATCGAGTGCGAGGGCTTCGGAACGAAATCAACGGCTCCCAGCTCCAGCGCCTCGATGGTGGTGGCCGCGCCCTCCTGGGTCAGGGCGCTCAGCATCACCACGGGGATGGGGCGCTCGCCAATGATGGCTTGCAGGGCCGCAAGGCCGTCCATCACCGGCATCTCGACGTCCATCGTGATCACGTCAGGCTGGAGGGCGCGGGCCTTTTCGACCGCCGCCCTGCCGTCGCGAGCGACGTCAACCACGGTGATGTCGGGATCTGACCCCAACATATCTGAAACTACCTTGCGTGTAAAGGCTGAGTCGTCAACGACAAGCACTCTGATTGGCAAGTCCACCGGGTTCAGTCTCCTTTTGGCTCGTTGGCAGGAGGTCACCCGACCAGCTTCTTGAGGGACGCAAGCATCTTGTCCGGATCGAAAGGCTTCAGGAGATAGTCGCGCGCGCCGGCCATGATGGCCTCCATGACCAGCGACTGCTGGCCCACCGCCGTGCACATTATGACCTTCGCCTGCGGGTCTCGCTTCTTGATCTCCTTGAGCGCGGCGAGCCCGTCCATGACAGGCATGGTGATGTCCATGAGCACCGCATCCGGGGACATCGCCACGTATTTCTTCACGGC
>DKEX01000135.1:57424-96259 GCA_002452295.1 Firmicutes bacterium UBA6811
GCCGTTGCCCGTGTTAAGCGCTCTGAGGATGGTTGCGAGAGAGTTGTGGGTGGGCACAATGAAGAACAGGGCCTCGATGCTCTGGAGACTCTGCGTGAGCACTGTCTGGGCCACGAGCGCGCCCCCGTTCGCGCCAGTGCTTTCGTTCCCGCCACTCGCGGCGTCCCTCGTGGCCACCGACGCCTCCAGCATCCGGGATACCAGCGTCTCCCCGTCAAGCGCCGGGGGAGCGGGCATGGCGCGAAGGCCCGTGGCCTCCGCCAGGAAGTTCAAAAAGAACGACCCTGCCAGGTTCCCGACCTCGCACAGGGCCGACCCGCCCATCTCCGTCAGGCTGGAGGTCGTCCCCGGCTCGTCGCCCATGAGTATATCCACGAGCCGATACGCGCTCAGGCGTGGGAAGATCAGCATGACGTCGCCAGTGACGTCGCCCGTAAGCCCGATCCTTATGCCCACCGAGGGCTCCTCCACGCTGTGCTTCGCCACCCGTGAGATCTCCTCGCGCGCCACGAAAGACACGTCGGGGACACTCATCTCCACCCTGCGGCCTATCATGTCCGAGAGCACCGATGCCGCGCTCTCCATGCCTCTTGCCAGGATACCCTTGAGCGCTTCGAGCTCTCTAGCACTGTAACTGGTAGTCGGACCGATCGCCGTTCCCTCCTTCAGAGCCTGACCCGAAGACATGGCTACGACCCATGGCTCTCTCGAGCACCCTTGCCACATCAAGTATGAGGGCGACCCGCCCATCGCCGAGGATGGCCCCTCCCAGCACACCCCTCGCCCACCTCGCGAGGCGGCCCAGGCTCTTGATGACTATCTCCTGCTCGCCCAGGAGGGAGTCGACGATGATGCCGACCCGCATGTCCTCGTACCGCGCTACCACCACAAGCGCCCGGCCGACGCGGGCAGCGGTAACGCCTGCGGTGGCGGCGCCGCCCGGCGTGCCGTTCCCGGTATCGGCGAACACCCGCAGGTCGAAGACGGGAAGCACCTTGCCCCTGAGGACTATCGCGTGGCCTTGCCCGACAGGCCTCACCTCGGACAGAGGCACGCGCGTGACCTCCACCACCGACGACAGCGGCACCGCGAACTCCTGCCCGCACGACTCCACGAGGAGCGCCCTGAACACCGCGAGGGTGAGCGGCACCGACAGGGCGAAGGTGGCCCCCTTTCCGACGGACGTCCTCACCCGTATGGTCCCGCCCAGCTTCTCGACGTTGGTGCGGACGATGTCGAGCCCCACGCCCCGCCCGGACACGTCGTTGGCCTGGTTCATGGTGGAGAACCCGGGCTGGAAGATGAGCCCGATTGCATCATCGTCTGACAGGGCCGCCGCGGCCTCCTCCGTGATGATCCCCTTGCGGACGGCGGAGGCGCACACGCGGGCCGGGTCGATCCCCCCGCCATCGTCCTCCACGGCTATAACGACGCGATCCTCCACGTGACGCGCGGCCAGGCGCACCCGCCCTTTTTCGGGCTTGCCTCGACGCGTGCGCTCGTCCGGCAGCTCGATGCCGTGCCCGACGGCGTTGCGCAGAAGGTGTATGATGGGGTCGGCGACCTCCTCTATCAGCGCGCGGTCGAGCTCGGTGTCCTCCCCCTCGACAACGAACTCCACCTGCTTGCCTGAGCTTGTGGCGATGTCCCTGACCATCCTGGGGAACCGCTTGAAGAGGTTTACAAGCGGCGTCATCCTCGCCTTCATGACCTCTTCCTGAAGCTCGGTCGTGAGGCGGTTCATGTGGGCTGCTACCTGCTCGAGGTCCTCGATGTGCTCGGAGCGCGCCTCCGCCGCAGCAAGGCGCCGCTGGACCTCAACGAGCCTGCCCTCGTCTATGGCAAGCTCCGACACGATGCGGACCAGCCTGTCGAAGGCCTCGATCCCGACGCGGATGGTCTCTCCCTGCGACCGCCCCAGCACCTTCGGGGCGTGATCAGGGGGAGCCTCCTGGTCGCTGTCGTCGCCGGCGGACTCGGCCTCCTGTGTACCACCTGGCTGTGGCGCCGCTCCGGCGCCCGCCCCCGCCTCCTCCGCTCCTGCCCCTGCCCCTGTCGGCCTCACATCGACGCCCACCACGTCGCTGACCTGGCGCACCTTCTCCGCCACCGCGGCCTCGCCCGCCGGGGAGGCCATCGCCACGACAGCGACGAGGTCGAGCCCCGCCTTCTCGGCCTTGATCTCCTCCAGGGACGGCCGCGACTCGGCGATGGTGCCAAACTCCTCGAGGGCCTGGACCACCTGGAGCGCCCGCACGGGGGGCATCACCGTGTCATCGGCGAACCTTACGCGAACCTCGTACGCCCCCGCTTGAGCGGTCGTCGCCTTCAGCAGCCGGACCACAAGCGGCTCTATATCGATCTTTCCGCCGCCCTCGGCGCTGGCGCCATCACCGCCGCCGGATGTATCGAACTCGGCCGCAAGATCCCGTAGGCCGTCCAGCGCGTCGAGGAGGACGTTCACAAGCTCACGGTCGGGCGAAAGCCTGTCGTCGCGCATGGCCGCAAACACGTCCTCCATGGCGTGGGCGAGCGTGGACATCCTGGCGTGCCCCACTGTGGCTGACGAGCCTTTCACCGTATGCGCGATGCGGAACATGTCCTGGAGAAGGCGCGGGTCGTGCCATTCGCCCTCGAGCCTCACGATCTCCTCTTCGAGCACTTCGAGTTGGTCGAGGGTTTCCTCGAGAAAGAGCTTGATGTCCTCGGGGCCCAGAGTGTATCCTTCCGCCACTTCGTCACCGACCCTTACCGCATGTAATCCACAAGAGACGTCTGCATTATGCCGACAGCCGCGCCAAGCGCCGCCTTGTATACTGTCTCCTGCAACTGCAGGTCCGTGATGGCCTTCACCACATCGGCGTCCTCGGTCCTGGAGAGCATGGCCTCAAGCTCCGTCTCATCCTGCGAGAGTTTCGCCGACGCCCTGTCGAGCCGCCTCACCTTCGCCCCGATGCCTGTGACCATGTTCATGATCCGGTCCTGGGCCGCCTGGGTGGCGGCTATGTCAGAGGCGATGTCATCCTGGAAGGTAGGGGAGCCATCGCCTGCGACCAGGTGATCACGCAGGGCCACGAGGATCTCGAAGAGGTTTCTCCCGTCCGCCTCAGTGATGACCTGCATGAACGCATCGTCGCCGTTGGTGTTGACCTGCACGGTCGTGCCGGGCTCGACCTCGATTTCCTTACTGCCTTTACTACTGTCCGCACCTTGATACACAACAGTGTAGCTGGGAACGTCCCCGGTCTGGACCAGCGAGAACGGCCTCGTGGTGGTCCTGAGGCCCGCGAAGATGTACCTGCCGTCGTACTGTGTGTTGGCGAGGCCCAGGATCTCGGAGATGAGCCCATCCACTTCCTGGGCAAGCGCCCGCCGCTCGTCATCTGAAAGAGTGCTATTCCCCGCGCGAAGGGCGGCGTCGGCGGCGTTCTCGAAGACCTCCTGCGCTTTCATGAAGGCTCGCTCGGTCGCGCCGAGCCAGTCCCTGGCGTCGTCGATGTTCGTCTTGTGCTGCCTGGTGCCAGCCCGGAGCGCCCGGATGGCAAGACCCCTTGACGCGGCGATGGGATCGTCTGAGGGCTTTCGCACGCGTTTGCCCGTCGATATCTCCTCCGACAGCCTCTGCATGCGGGCAAGCTGCTGGGCGATGTCCCTGGATAGGTTGTTCAGGAGGTAACTCGTGCTGATGCGCAAAGCGCGCATCACCCCCTCGCGAATGACAGGGTGCGGGAAGCGCTACCTGCCTACGAGGCCCGTCCCGTTGATGAGGGTGTCGAGCATCTCGTCTATGGCCGTGGTGAGCCTGGCAGCAGCCTCGTACGCCCGCTGGTAGCGCATGAGGTTCACCATCTCCTCGTCGATGGCGACCCCTGAGATGCTGTCCTTGTTGTTCGTGTACTGGTGCAGTGTGGCCTCGTGCACCTGCACCATGTGCGCCGCCTGCCGGGCGCTCGTTCCGATGTCCGCTATCACCTGCTGGTAGAACCCACCGAAACTGACCTTCTCGCCGCCCATGGTGAGGGCGTCCTCGAGGCCCGCGATGGCGAGCGCGATCGCGCCGTCGCCAGCCTCGCCCGTTGCCGATGCGGCCACCTTCGCGACATCGCCGCCGGCGTCGGGGTCCAGCGCCGGGTTCACATTGAGTGTCCGGCTGCCCAGATCATAGACGTAGAAATCCCGCCCTGGCGGCGGAACGTCTGCGGGATCGCCAAGCCCGTAACCCTGCCTGTGCAGTTCGTTGACCGTGTCGGTGAGCGTCGTTATGAGACGCTCGACATCCCCGTAATAGGTCGGCAGGTCGCCGTTCCTGACTGAAAGCATGCCGCCGACCTCTCCGCCCCCGACATCCACCGCTCTTCCATCATTCGACCAGAGCACGCGGGATTCCTGCGGGCTCACTCCAGGTTCTCCGGGTAAAGTGCCCGACTCGAACTGTAGCTCGTTCACCCTGTCCTCGCGCACGAGCTCGCCCGAGCCCACCTGGATGACCACGGACCCATCCCTGGTCTCGAAGGCGCTTACGTTTATCAGCCTCGAAAGGCGCGCGATGGCGACGTCCCGCTTGTCCCTGAGGTCGGCAGGGTCGTTGCCTATGGCAGCGATCCGCACGATCTCCTTGTTCTGGGCCGCGATCTCCCTCACGAGGGAGTTTATCTCGTCCACCCTCGTGTCTATCCCGTCATCGAGATCGCGCGCAAGCTCCCGTAGCCCCCGCACCGCCTGGTTGAAGTAGGAGCCGAGGGTCTTCGCCTCCTCCACCAGGGCCGTACGCGCGGCGACGCTCTCGGGGCGCTTGGAAAGCTCGTCCCACGCGGCGAAGAACTTGCCAAGGGCGTCGGCGAGGCCCGTATCAGACGGCTCCCCGAAGACCGCCTCCACCTGCGCGAGGGCATCGTCCCTGCCCTCCCAGAGGCCCAGGGTCACCCCGGCCTGGCGGATGCGGCTTTCGAGGAACCCGTCGAACACGCGCTTTATCCTGACCATCTCGACGCCCGTGCCCACGGTGCCGGGGCGCTTGAACCCCGCGCCCGTCTCCACCACAAAGCCGGGCGTCGCCACAAGCACCGGCTCGCGGCGCACGTACCCGGGCGTGCCGGCGTTGGCGATGTTGTGCCCTATCACCTCGAGCGCCCTCTGGTGAGCCACGAGGGCGCGCCTCGCGGTCTCAAGACCGAGAAAAGTGGAGCGCATGCGGCCTTCCCGCCTTTCTGCCCGGGGATATGGAGTAAGTGTTCCGGCCATGGCGCCCTGCATGCAGCCGGGTTGCGAAGTCGATGTAGTCGAGGATGTTGTTTATGAGCACGATGTTTCCGCCGTTGATCACAGCATGCTCTTCGAGCATGGGGGCCAGCCTTTCGAGAATGCCCGTGTACCTCTCCACGCACTCCTCCCCGGCCGAGGACATGACATCCTCGCACGTGGCGCCGCCTTTGCTTCGGCCCAGGCTGCGCGCAACCTCGCCGAGAAGGGCGAGCCTGGCATCCATCGCCGCGCGTATCCTGGCGACCATGGCCTCCACGCCGCGGAGGGTGGCCGTGAGGGCGTCAGTATCAAAAGCAACGAGAAGCCCCTGCTCCCGGCGGGAGAGGTCCAGGAGATCTCTGTGAAGTGCGACCTCTTGCTCGAGGAGATCGAGGATCTCGTTGCACCGTCGAGCTATGTCTTGCATTAGCGCTCACTCATCCTGTATCGCCGCAAGGCGCGGCCCGCGCGGGCCTCAGGACGGCTTCATGAGCTTGCGGGCGACCATGTCGCCGCTCACCCTGTAGGTGCCTGCCTCGAGGTCCTTGCGTACGGCCTCGACCTTCGCCTTTCGCGCCGCGGCCATCTCATCGAGTCTCTGGTGCGCGCGTTGAAGCTCGCGCGCGCGGTCGGAGACGATGACCTCGTCCGCCTCCTCCACCTTCTCGCGCCTCTCCTGGGCTTCCTTGACCTTCCTTGCCTCGGCCTGATCTGCGTACCTGCTGAGGATCCTGCGCAAGCCCTCGTTTTCGACCTTCACGGCACGCACCCCTCTCCGATACCAACTACATCCTCGATGATCTTATCGGCAAGTCGGGCAAGGCCTTTAGTCCTCCACGCACTTTTTCTCGCGGGTGCCGGCGACACCGGCGCGATCGCCCAGGTCGTGACCATCCAGTCGTGACGGTGGCACGGTCTCGCGCGACAACTGCCTGTAAAGGACCTCGCCAAGGCCGATCCCGCCCCGCTCCGCCATCTTCTTTGCGATCTCCTGGTCGAACAAGGCAAGGAACACCTCCTCGCCGCGCCCGCCGCCGAAGAGATCGTCCTTGGGCACGGTCTTACGCATCTCCCTGAGGAGCTGTTCGAGAAACACCGACTCCAGGTCCTCGCAGGCCTTCCTGAGCGCGGCGTCGTGCGACCGCGCCTCGCCGGCGACCGGGGCGGCGGCGCCCGGACCGACACCGAGGCCAGCATTCGCGGCTCGGACCGCCATGTGAACTGTCGTGCTATCGATCCTCACGTCCCCCATCGTGACGCCACCTCTCTCAGGTCAGGGTCGCGCCCCCGGCGTTAGAGCACCTCGATGTCGGCGAGAAGGGCTCCGCACGCCTTCAGCGCCTGCAGGATGGCGATGACGTCCCTGGGCGTGGCCCCGACCGCGTTCAGCGCGGCCACAAGAGCGTCCACCGTATCCATCGAAGAGACGCTGAACAACGTCCCCGTGCCGGCCGCCGGCGCTAGCCCCTCGCCTCCAGGGCCGACAGAGGCCTGGCCGCCCTCCTGCCCGGAGATCTGCGCCCGCAGGCTCCCGTGGGACACCACCGCCGGGAGTATCCTCACGCTGCCGCCGATGACGACGGTGCCCGTGCGCTCGTTGAACACCACCCGTGCAGGGACGTCGGCCGTCACAGGGATCTCTCCGATGACAGCCACAAGCCCGACCAAGTTGTCAGCGTACTCGGGCGGCACCTGCACGTCGACCGCACCCGCGTCAGAGGCCTTCGCCACTCCCTCGCCCAGGCGGCCGCATATCGCCCTCGCCATGCGGTCGGCCGTCACGAAGTCCGGCCCCGCCAGCGCCAGGGTGATGGTGCCCCTCGACGCGCCATCAATGGACGTGGCAAGCTCTCGCTCAACGGCGGCCCCTTCCGGGATCCTGACCACGGTCGGGTGGATCTTCTGCCGGGTGCCTCCAGCGCCCCCGCCGAGCGAGATGACGCCCTGGGCCGCTGCGTAGAGCTTTTCGTCGGGCCCGAGGAGCGGCGTGAGGAGGAGCGTCCCGCCCTCGAGGCTCCTGGCGTCTCCGACCGATGATACGACCACGTCGAGCCTGTCGCCGACGCGGGCGAACGCCGGCAGCCTCGCCGTCACCATCACGGCCGCGACGTTCTTGACGCGCATCTGGTCGGGCGAGATCTTGATGCCGAACCTCATCAGCATGTTGGACACCGACTGCACGGTGAACATGGCGCCGCCCGAGTCGCCAGTGCCTCTCAGCCCGACGACGAGGCCGTAGCCAATGAGATCGTTGTCCCGCACGCCCTCCACGCGGGCGATATCCTTGATCCTCGACTGGGCCGAGGCTATCGGCGAAAGAGCAGCAAACGCGACCGCAAGGGCCGTGGTGATCGCAAGGAGAAACCCGGCTAATTCGCGCTGTCTCATGTCCGGTTTCACCCCCCTTGGGCCTGCCGGCGGGGCACCCTTTAGAACAACAGATCGAACAGCCCCGCGAAGAACCTCCCCAGGAACGACAGCAGACCCTTCCTTTGCTCGACGTTGAGAGAGCCGTCGTACTTTATCTCCGCGTCCGCAATGTACGTCGACAGAATCGTGTTGTCGGCACCGATGTCCTCGGGCCTCACGACCCCGGTGATGATGATGTTCTGCTTCTCGCGGTTTATCACCAGCGCCTGGGTGCCCTCGATCCTCAGGTTGCCGCCGGGCAGCACCTCGGTGATCCTCGCGGTCATCCTGGCAACCAGGTTCCCCGACCGCGACGTCGCGTTCTGCCCGCTTGCCTTGGCATTCGCCGAGAACCCGGTCTCGGGCAGAAAGGAGAACACGCCCACGCCCTCAGCGACCGTGACCCCGGCCCCCTTGCCCGTGGAGGTCTGGGCCTTGTTGCTCGCATACGAGCGCTCGGTGATGAGCACGGTTATGAGGTCACCCGCCTGCTTCGCCCGGTGGTCGGCGAAGAGCGAGCGCGCCTGGTCGCCCCACAGCGAGCCGACCGGCAAATCAGCGGCGCTCGCCACGCCTCCCGTTCCCGGTGCCGCGACAGCAAATGCCGCGACGAGCAGGACAAAAACGAATCCGGCTCTTACGGACAACACAGCGGCATCACCCCGCAAAACCATCTTCGGACCGGATCACACGGCCTGGACCACCTTTGCGGATACGACCTTCGCCCGGATGATGGCGCCTGACGAGGTGTTCCTCACACGAATGCGCGCCCCCTCGCAGCCGTCCTCCAGCGCCTCCCCGGGGCTTCGGACCACGACCCCGGCCAGCACCGCCTCGATGGTCACGGCGTCGCCCTTCCTCACGATTGGCGGCGGCTCCACGCTGGACCTTGCAACAGGTCGTCCTGCGGGAATGGTGTGGCTCGCCCGCATGCCCACGACGGCCGCCGGGTCGAAGGCCACGTCCTCCGGCACGCGCGCGAGGTCCCTCGTCTCCAGGCGGACATCCGACGGCATGATCATCTCATGCTTCTCGATGGTTCTGGCCGCCACGACGAGCGCCTTCGCCACGTCCACCCTCACCCTCACCGGGAACGCCCTGTACGCCTTCTTGTCCACCAGCACAGTCACCCTCACGCTCGTGCTGCCGATGAACCTCGTGGTGGGCAGGGCCTCCACCTTGATGGATACCTCGCCTTCCGGCGCCAGGACCTCGTCGCCCGGCTCGAGAAGAACGGCGACCTCCGCGTCGCGCTCTCCCCAGGGCATCTTCACCTTCATGTAGTCGCGCACGGCGGCCGCGATGGCGCCCGCCGGCACCCGGGTGGCGCGCGCCCGCACGACGATCGTGGTAGGGCTCACGATCACCATGTCGTCGGGGTCGAACCCCGCCTGCCTGAGCCTGACGCGGACGATGGCCAGGCTGAGCGTGCGCTCCTTCCCTGGAAGAGGCGCCATCCCGATCTCGAGGCCGCTGAGACGGCCGGCCACGTTCCCGGGCGCGCCGCTAATCCGCGCAATATCCCCCAGCCTGACGACGGCGCTCCGGACGTCCACGGGGCTTCCGATCTCTATCCTCACCGGCCCCGCCACCGGGGACGCCGGGGTCATCGCCGTCCCTGCAGGCGAGCCGGGCTCGGCAGGGCTTTCCTCTGAGGCTGCCGGGTGGCTCGCAACGAGGACGAGCGTCGCCATGAGGGCGACGACCCTCTTCAGCATCGCCTTGTGTCTATCTTGACCCTGAGCGCAAGCCACGGAAGCATCACCACAACTCGTTATCGCCTTATCGCTTGAGGTTGTTGGCTATGGACAGCATTTCGTCCGATGTCTGGATGGCCTTGGAGTTCACCTCGTAGGCGCGCTGGGCGATGATCATATTGACCATCTCCTCGATCACCTTCACGTTGGACATCTCGAGGAACCCCTGGGATATGGTGCCGAAGCCCTCGAGGCCAGGGGTCCCCACCACCGGCTGGCCCGACGCCGCCGTCGCGGTGAAGAGGTTCCGCCCCATCGCCGAGAGGCCAGCCGGGTTCACGAACTTCGCAAGCTCGATCTTCCCGAGATCCTGCGGCTCGCTCTCGCCCGCCAGGATGGCCGAAACCGTACCGTCTGTGCCGATGGAGAGGTCCACCGCCTCGGGCGGGATGGTGATCTCGGGCTCGACGGGGAATCCGTCGGACGTGACGATCCTGCCCTCGCTGTCCTTCTTGAACGCGCCGTCCCTCGTGTAGGCAACGCTCCCGTCGGGCAGGAGCACCTGGAAGAATCCGTCGCCCTCTATGACGAGGTCCAGGGAGCCTTCCGTCTGGATGAAATCGCCCTGCGAGAAGATCCTCTGGATGGCGGCGGGCCTCGTGCCAAGGCCGACCTCTATCCCGGCAGGCACCCTCGCCCCCTCCGCCACAGTGGACCCCGAGGTGCGCAGGTTCTGGTACATGAGGTCCTGGAAGTCCACCCTGCTTCTCTTGAAACCGCACGTATTGAGGTTGGCCAGGTTGTTGGCGATCACGTCCATGTTGAGCTGCTTCGCCAGCATGCCGGTGGCCGCGCTCCATAGCGCCCGCATCATCTCTTATCACCGCCTGTGCAGGTTAGTCGGCAGGAGCCGGTCGGCATGAACCGCCCGCCATTGCCGCGTCCGGCCTGGCTTGGCCCGCCCGGCCTGGCCCGGCTCCGGCCACGGTCGGCCGCCGAGCGGCCGCCGTTCAACCGTGTAAATCAACCGCCTAAACAACAAGGACGACCTCAACCCAGGCGGCGCGCGCCGCCTGCTCCACAACCGGAGGGAGAGCCGTCCCGGAAGCTCGAACCTGGTGCCTTTCACGCCCTGTCGGGGCCGCCTCAATCGCTCAGCGGCCCGTGGCCCCCGCTAATGCGGTCCAGCCACTGAAAGGGAACGGTCACGTCTCGCCGCGCCCCGGAACATGTAGCCCCGGCCGGCGCCCCGGGTCTCTACGCTTGGAGACCTAAGCCACTCTCCCCACGTCGTTTATGGCCTTGTCAAGCGTCTGGTCCAGGAACCATATCACCCTCTGGCATGTCTCGTACGCGCGCATCCCTGCGATCATCTGGACCATCTCTGTCACCGCGGTCACGTTGGACATCTCCAGGAACCCCTGCCGCACGACGGCGGCCTGCGCCGCATGCGCCGCTCCGGCAGGTGCCGCGAAGAGGCCGGCACCCATCTTCCTGAGCGAGAACGGATCGTCGAACGCCACGAGCCTGAGCCTGCCGAGGGCCTGGCCGCCCGCGGTCACCCGGCCGTCGCCGTGCACCTCCACGGTGCCCCCGGACGGGATCACGATCGGACCGGCCTCCCCGAGGACCTGCATGCCGTCCATCGTCACGAGCTCGCCCCTGGAATTCAACGTGAACGAGCCGCTCCGCGTGTAAGCCTCGCCCTCCGGGGTTTGCACCACGAAGTAGCCCTCGCCCCGGATGGCGAGGTCGAGCAACGCCCCGGTCTCGATGATCGGCCCCTCGCTGCGGTCGAACCCGGTGCCCCTGACATAGGCCCCGGAGCCGAGACTTCCTATTGGGACGCTTCTCGCCAGGCGCCATCGGCCCTGGTTCTCCACGCGGACCGCCATCTCGTCGGCGAAGGACCCGACCAGGGCGACATCCTTCTTGTAGCCCGGCGTGTCCACGTTGGCAAGGTTCTGCGCGATGACGTCCTGTCGGATCATCCCCGCAACCATGCCGGATGCCGCCGCATAAAGCCCCCGAACCAACTTCTCACCTCCCTTCGCTTCTCTTGCTCTTACGTCTCTCCGACGTCGTCCAGCCCTGCGCCGCGCGCGTGGCCTCGGGCCGGCATCCCACCATCTCCGCAGATCGCGCTCCGTATATAATTAGGAGCGGCAAAGGGCCCTTCTGCCTTGAGCGGAGAACGATCGCTTCAGAACGCAAGCAACTCCCGTGCCAGCGTCCCGGGGGACGACCCGGGGCGCGAGTGTACAGCAGAAAGCGGCATCCATCAGGGCTGCCGCAACATCCCGCTCATCTGTTCGCGTGCGGGCCGGAGGATGTCCCTTCGCAGAAGGCGCCACGCACGTGAGCAAAATTTGCCTACCGCCCGGGCGGCGCGTGCTCCTTCCCCGCCCCGCCTTGCTCTCACGCGCTTTCGCCAGTAGCATTCCATTCCCGCGGCAACGTTTCCCGGCGGCACGGAGGAAACACAGGACAGCTTATCGAATACGAACGCAGATGATGAATGGAGGGACGTGCCGTGAACGTGCTCCTGGTCTCGGCAGGCGAAAGGCTCTACGGGCTTCCACTCGACAACGTGGTGGAGGTTGTGCGCTCGCTCGCATCCGATGTGAAGACCGTGAAGGGCAGGGCCACCATGACGGTGCGCGAGAGGGTGGTGCCCCTCGTCTGGCTGGCCGACGTATTCGCGCCGTCCGGCTCCAGGCGGGAAGGCACTCTCCAGGACATGTCCCTGGAGGAGGCGATAGAGAAGGCCAGGCCCGTTCTGGAGGAGGCCGCCGGGGACCCCCGTTTGGCGTCCATGGACATGCGCCCCGCCCTGGCAGTGCTCGAGGATCTCCTGGCCGCCCATGGTTTTCTGGAAGTCGCGTTCGTGGTGAGGGGCGACGGCCGCATGGTCGCCGGCCCCATCGCGAGGCGCGGAATCGAGATCACCTCCGGGCTCGACGCGGCGGCCCAGGACTGGTCCGCGCGGGCCTGGTTCCGCAACGCCATGCGGGGCGCGACGTGCGTCTCGGAGAAGTACGTGTCCGCCGCCACTCGCTCCGTCTGCGTGACGGTGTCCACACCTGTGAAGGATGAGTCCGGCGCGGTGATCGGCGTGGTCGGGGCCGACGTCTCCATGTCCGTCATGAAAGACCGGCTTTACGTGGTGATCGTGACCGACGACGCCCGCCAGGTCGGGGTGGTGGTGGGCGAGATCGTGGGCAAGCGCGATATCGAGGTCGAGCCGCTGACCCTGGCATTCGCTGGCCCCAACCTTCTTGGCACGGCGGTGCTGGACGACGGCGCCATCGCCATGATCGTGGATATGCAGGAGGCAATGAGGGCCGCGTCGTGAACGCAAGGGGATGCGCGATGCGCTTCTTGCCTCCCCTGGCACTTAACCCTGGTCTTGCTCCTTGCCCTTGTGGTCCATGGCGGCGCTGGCCGTCTCATCGCGCGCGGCCGGCCTTTCGCGCGGCTCGCGGGGGTAAACCGTGTGCTTCCAGTACCACGGCGCATCCGGGTCCTTGAGCTTGCGCCTGGAGGTAGGGAGCCTGTACAGCTCATATTCCGCCACGAGCCACCAGCGGAAATTCGGGATCCTTCTGCCGGGATTCGGGGGCCGGAACTCCCGGCAGAGCTGAAACGCTCCCTTGTCGGTGATGACGAGGTAATACCTGTGCGGGCGGTTCCAGTATTGTTTGAGTATGTGCAGTATTCGGTAGCAGTCGTTGCCCCACCAGAAGCAGGCGGGCTCAGGCGTCGGAGGATACCGGAACCCAACCAGAACAGGAGCGTTTATGACCCTCACGATCCTGCGGAAACCCTTGGCGTGTATCTGGATGCGCGTCGCCTTCTTCCGGGTCTTCCCCATGCGCAAGCCCTCCTCCGGGAAGGATACAAAGGGACACAGGAAGGCACAGGGCACTGTGACGAAGGGTCTCGTCCATATTCTATCGCAATTGCGTGACCTATGGAAAGGGCGAGTTCCATGACTGAGAAGCAGAGGGACTATGTGGCAAGGTTCAGAGGCAGGCGCGCCGCGGTGCTGGGGATCGGCGCAAGCAACGCCCCCGTGATAAGGTTCCTCGTTGAAGCAGGCGCGAAGGTGACCGCCTGCGACATGAAGACCCGGAGCGAGCTTGGAGAGGCCTACGACAGGGTCGCCGGGTTGCCAGTGGAGCTTCGGCTCGGCCCGGGTTACCTCGATGACCTGGAGGGCTTCGACATGCTCTTTCCGACCCCGGGGATGCCCCTCGACCTGCCGGAGCTCGTGAGGGCACGGGAGGGCGGGGCCTGGCAGTCCAACGAGGTCGGCCTGTTCCTCGACCTCTGCGAGGCGCCGGTGGTGGGCATCACCGGCAGCGACGGCAAGACCACCACGACGACGCTGGTGAGCGAGGTACTGAAGGCCGCCGGGAGGAAGGCGTTCACCGGGGGCAACATCGGAAACCCGCTGCTTTCGGAGGTCTTTGACATCACCCCCGATTCCGTCGTGGTGCTGGAACTATCCAGCTTCCAGCTACAGCCGCTGGCGAGAAGCCCCCACATCGGCGTCGTGCTGAACCTCTCTGCGAACCACCTGGACCACCACAGGTCAATGGAGGAGTATGCCGAAGCCAAGAAGAATATCTTCAAGCACCAGGGTCCCGGCGACTTCGCCGTGCTGAACTTCGACAACCCGTACACGCGCGCCATGGGCGATGAGTGCCCCGGGGGGCGCCGCGTGTTCTTCTCGAGGCAGTGCGAGATGCCAGGCGGCGCGTTTCTGAGGGGCGACGATATCGTGGTGAACATCCGCGGCCGCGAGGAGGTCGCCGCCGCCAGCCGCAGCGACATCCGGATCCCCGGCGAGCACAACGTGGAGAATGTGCTGGCGGTGGCGGCCGTCGTAGCGCTTTGCGGCTGCGACTTCCGGGCCCTCCGGCAGGTCCTCCGCGAGTTTGCCGGGGTCGCGCACCGCATCGAGTTCGTGGCCGAGGTGGGCGGCGTCAGGTTCTACGACGACTCCATCGCCACGACGCCGAGCCGCGCCGTTGCGGGGATCCGGTCCTTCCGGCAGCCCGTGGTGGTCATAGCGGGCGGGTCCGGTAAGAACGTGCCGTTCGACGATTTCGCCGACGTGGCGGTGGAGCGGGCGAAGGCCGTGGTCCTCGTGGGCGAGACGGCTCCGCAGATCCGGACAGCCATCGAGGAAGCGCGGGCGAGGCTGGGGAAGGCCGTGCCGATGGTCGAGGCGCGCAGCTTCGAGGAGGCGGTGCGGCTCGCCGCGGGCGAGGCCGCCTCAGGCGACGTGGTGCTCCTGTCGCCCGCGTGTGCCAGCTTCGACATGTTCAGGAACTACAAGGAGCGTGGCGACAGGTTCAAGGAGATCGTGCGCGCAATGCACTGACGGCGCGGTCGTTGACGGCCGCGAGCGGTGCGCTTGGCTGCAAGAGATGCAGCGGCTGCAAGCAGCGCGCCGGGAGCGGCGTTGATGCTCGCTACATGTCTGGAGCTTCACAGTTCACAGTGGGAGGGGTGCTTGAGAGATGGCTGCGACGATCATTGACGGTAAAGCAGTGGCGAAGGACGTCCGCACCGAGGTGGCCGCGGAGGTGGAGGAGTTTACGAAGGCGCACGGGTTCCCGCCGGGGCTCGCGGTGGTCATAGTCGGCGACGACCCGGCGTCCCGGGTGTATGTGGATAGCAAGAAGAGGATGTGCCACACGCTTGGGATCTATTCCGAGGAGCACGCGCTTCCGGCATCGACCACCCAGGGCGAGTTGCTTGCGCTCGTCAGGCGGCTCAACGAGGATCCGAAGATCCACGGGATCCTCGTGCAGTTGCCGCTGCCCGACCCTCTGGATGAAGGACAGGTGCTCGAGGCCATTGACCCGCGCAAGGACGTGGACGGGTTCCACCCGGTCAACGTCGGCAGGCTCCTCGTGGGGGCGGAGTGCTTCGTCCCGTGCACGCCGGCGGGCGTTCTGGAGCTCATCGAGAGGACGGGCGTGGAGATCAGGGGCAAGCGGGCCGTCGTGGTCGGGCGCAGCAACATCGTGGGCAAGCCTGTGGCCGTGCTGCTCCTCGCAGAGCACGCGACGGTGACCGTTTGCCACTCACGCACCCGCGACCTGCCGGGGGTGTGTCGCGAGGCCGACATCCTGGTGGTCGCCATCGGCAAGCCCGAGATGGTTGACGCAAGCTACATCAAGCCGGGCGCCGTGGTGATCGATGTCGGCGTCAACGAGGTCGGCACCAGCGAGACCGGCAAGCGCAGGCTGGTGGGCGACGTGAAGTTCGACTCCGCATCCGAGGTCGCAGGCCACATCACGCCCGTGCCCGGCGGCGTGGGGCCGATGACCATAGCGATGCTCATGAGGAACACCCTCATTGCAGCCAGGAGGGCTGTGCGCTGACGGACGGCTGACGCTTCCCCGGCGTTGCGCCGGAGAAGCGGCCCGGCGGCGGCCATGGCGTGGAACTTTCGCACTACGCGTGCGTTTGATATAAATGATTGAAGCCCCGGTGTGGTGCCGGGACGGCAGAGAAGCGGGTGGTGGGGTATGCTGAACACAGAAGCCCTCGCCGGCGTCCGTTACAGGGAGAACGATGCGCAGGCCTTTGAAGAGCTGGTCAGGCGCTACGACCGCAAGCTCTACAACGTCGCCCTGAGGCTGACGGGGAACCCCGACGAGGCCAAGGACCTGGCGCAAGAGGCCCTGCTGCGGGCCTATCGCGGCTTCAACAGGTTCCAGCTTGGCACATCGTTCGAGAAGTGGCTCTTCCGGATCGCTTCGAACCTTTACATCGATAAGCTCCGCAAGCAGCGCAACGTCAGGTTCGAGTCCCTGGATGAGCCGGTGCCCACCGCAACCGGCCAGATCGAGAAGGCCTTGCCCGACTGGTCCACCAACCCGGAGGACGTGGCCGAGCAGAACGAGCTCGCCGGCGAGATCCAGGCGGCCCTGCAGTCCCTGCCCATCAACTACCGGATGGCCGTGGTCCTCTATGACCTCGAGGGCTTCTCCTACGAGGAGATCAGCGGCATCCTGAGATGCTCCATCGGCACCGTGAGGTCGCGGATTCACAGGGGCCGGAGGCTTCTCCGGGAGAGGCTTACGCCCTACCTGAAACCAGCGGCCACGGCCGGGGCCAGGTGGTGACGGATATGACTTGTGAAAAAGCCATGAGCCTCATGTCGGCTTACCTTGACAAGGAGCTCGGGTTCGACGAGTTCCGTCAGGTTGAGTTGCACCTTGCATACTGTGAGACGTGTTCCCAGGAGTATGAGTCGCTCAAGGCCACCAAGGATGTCCTTGGCACGCTCAGGGCGGCCGAGCTGCCCAGGGAGTTCTGGCCTGAGCTGAGGGAGCGGCTCGGCGCCTGCGCGGCCGAGCAAGAGAAGACGTGTGGGGCCAGGCGTGACGGCCTGGCTCGTCGCGACCGGCGGAGGAGCATCCTTCACCCCTCGATGGGTGCCGGCCTGTTCTCGTCCCCGATCGCGAAGGCTGTAGTACCGGCCTTCCTGGTGCTGCTGCTCGCGGCGCTGCCCGCGGCCTGGAGCGCCCATAGAAGGGCTGCCGAGGCGGAAGTCTGCTCGTGGACTGATACCATAGAGCCATACTTCCGTGATTACATTATCTCGGAGTACGACAGGCCTCTGTCTGACAAGACATCTCTTGGGTTCGTCGTGACCGGGCAGGCGGTCACGATGTATACATCCGACCTGCTCGGGCCCTCTGACAAGGCCGCGCACGCCGGCAGCATCAGGGAAGCGTCGCCATCGCCTGCAAAACCCCCGGGTACTGAGTACACGCTCATCTCTTACCCGAGGTAAGCAGGAGCACTCATCGGAAGGTGACCACCTCATCATGAACAAGAGGTTGGCTTGTGCGGTGACGGTAGCCCTCGTTGCCATGGTCGTCATCGGCATCGTGGCCTACCAGCCCGCAGCCGAGACGCAGACGAACACCGGCCCGGGGCCGGGCGCAGACCAGGCTCTCGCCCTGCTCCGGGACGTCATAGAGAGGGGCAATGAGGTCAGCTTCAAGGCGACTCAAACGATAATCCTGTGGTACCCCACTGGAAGCAGCGCGTGCATAACCAACGTCATGCACAAGGCGCCGAACCTCACAAGGACGGAATACCTCCCCTCGGCGACGGCAACGTCAGGATACCGCGTGGTCATCTCGGATGGCGAGTCTACATGGCACTATGAGCCGTCGCTGGGAGTCGTGTTCCATATGCCGGGGACGGCGCCGGAGCGGGCCAGGCAGCAAAAGCCGGGCACCGGGCCCGGCACGGTCTCAGCAGCGAGCAACAGCGCATTCTCGCTCATTGAACGAAACTACACCGTCTCGCTTATGTCAACGGAGAGTCTTGCAGGTCGACGGGCGCACGTAATAAGGCTTCGGCCGGTCAACCCCGGGAATCCGTCCAGGAGGATATGGGTAGATACGGAATATCCCTTCATCCTCCGGACGGAGAAGTACCGGCCCAACGGGTTCCTGTCGTCGCTGTCATTCTACAACGACATCGAGTTCATGCCCGAGATCGCTGACGATGCTTTCAGACTCCAGGTCCCGCCCCGGGTGGCCATCGTGACGCTCCCGGGTGCGGGAAGCCTGGTATCTCTTGAGGACCTTCAGAAGAGAGCTGGTTTCTCAGTGCCCGTGCCCAACGTCGTGCCGGCTGGATACGTCCTTGAAGGAGGCACCCTCACACCGCGGGAAGACGTTCAGATCGCGCACATTCGCTTCACTGACGGACTCAACACGATCTCTCTTTTCATCGTACCACCGGTATCCGGAGCGACGGGCCGGAGGCCCGGCGGCCCGAACATCGAGGACCAGTTCGACGCCGTGAGCCTGGGCAGGCAGGTCCTGCTTGATGATGGCACGAAGGCGCAGCTTGCCGACTACCAGGACGCCAAGCTGCTGCGGTGGCTCAAGTCAGGCTATGAGTTCACGCTCATAGGCGAGGTAGACGAGTCGTTGCTCCTTCAGATGGCCAACTCGGTGGACCCGCCCCAGTCGCAGGAGCCCCTACGGAACCGGTTCGAAGGCTCGGTGATCAGATTCTTCTATGAGTTCCTCTGGACGGGCAAGTGAGGCATGGGATGGCGGACGGGAAGCGGAGGGCGGCGGCCAGACAGTGGGTAGTGGCAGAGGATAGAGGTATCGAGTGCGTTGGGTAATGAATGAAAAGACGCGAGATGGGAAGCATGCAACTCAAGACACGATAGGCAATTGATCATGAATGACAGATGATAGGTGACAAGTGATAGGGAGGGACGGCTGTTCATTATGAGGATCCGTGGGTTTATGAAGGTGTACATGCCTTACGTGATGGTGGCGGTGATAAGCGCGCTTGTCACCGGGGTTGTGGTGTTGCGGTTCTCGGAGAACCGCACGACATATGCCGCCGGCGACCAGCCGGGAACGGCGCAGGTGCAGATGGCACCCTCGGCGTCGTTCGCCGCGGCCTCCCAGGCCGGCCCGTTCCTGGGACGAGATAGCATCGCGAACGTCGCGGAACGGGTGAGCCGTGCGGTGGTGAACATCGACACGAAGCGCACGGTAAAGGTGCCGGCGTTCCCGTTCGGCGACTTCTTCTTCGAGTTCTTCGGCCAGGCGCCGCAGGATACCACCCGTGAGATGACCGTGCCGGCCGTCGGGAGCGGGTTCATCGTCAGGCCCGACGGCTACGTGCTCACCAACAACCACGTCATCGAGGGCGCGAAAGAGATCGTCGTCACCCTTGCTGATGGCAGGAGGCTCAACGGCAAGGTCATGGGGAGGGACCCCAGGTACGACCTGGCCGTCGTGAAGATCGACGCAACGAGGCTGCCCGCGGTGGAGCTTGGCGACTCCGACGGGATCAGGCCCGGCGACTTCGCCATAGCCATCGGCAACCCGTACGGCCTGCAGCACACGGTGACGGCCGGCATAATCAGCGGTCTCGCCCGGTCCATCGACGGCGACCCCAAGGAGCCCGGCATCTACATCCAGACAGACGCTGCCATCAACCGGGGCAACAGCGGCGGACCGCTCATCGACATCGACGGCCGGGTGGTCGGTATCAACACCGCAATAATCCCGCAGGCCCAGGGCATCGGGTTTGCGATACCCATCAACGTGGCGAAGAACGCGCTGGATGACCTGATCGCCGGGAAAAAGCTGGTCTACCCCTGGCTCGGCGTGGGGCTCCAGGAACTCACCTCCGATCTTGCCGACTACTTCGGCATGCGCGATGCGACCGGCGTGGTTATAGCGTACGTCTACCCCGGTTCACCGGCGCAGAAGGCGGGCCTGCGCGAGGGCGACGTCATCCTTAAACTCGACGACAGAAAGATGGAGACCACGAGCCAGCTGCAGAGCGAGGTGCGCAGCCACAAGGCAGGCGACAGGGTGATACTTCAGATATGGCGCGACAGGGCGACAAGATACGTCACGGTCACGCTCGGCGAGATGCCTGATACCACAGACTGACCTTGCCAGGCAGAACCCGGGCAAAACCGCAGCAGGCGCCCCGCGCTATAGCGCGGGGCGCCTGCTATACCGGCCCTTTGCCCCGGGGGTTGGGCCGGTGCTGGTTGCCGGTGTTGCCATCCGGGGACGGCACCCCCGGGTGAGGCGTCCTTCCCACCTCTCACATGGATCGGACAAGGGTCCTCGTGTTGTTCAAGGAAGGAAAACGCACCTTCCCAGCGAATTGATCGTTGGATCATCAACAAGCCAGCAAAGACCAGGAGCAGCAGTTGCAGCAAGAGGCGGCCGCGTTGCGTCCGCCGTGCGCATCTGGCCTGCCAGATTGCTTCCATTCCACCACCAACCTCACGAGCTCCGCATTGGGCGCTACCCATTCCTGACTGGGAGGAAGTCGAGTGTCACCAGTGCTAATCGATGGAACGACTCTTACGTGCAACGATGTGGTAAGCGTCGCGCGGCGCAAGAAGGCCGCCGGGGTCGCGCCCGGCGTGCGAGAGCGGGTCGAGCGCAGCCGCAATGTGGTCGAGTCTCTTGCTGCGAGAGATGCTGTGGTCTACGGTATCACCACAGGCTTCGGCCACCTGGCCCGCGTGAAGATCCCCGGTGGCGAGATCGAGTCGCTCCAGCGCAATCTCATCCTGAGCCATGCCGTGGGCACGGGAAGCCCGTTTCCCGACGAGGTGGTGCGGGCAATGATCCTCCTTCGCGCAAACTCGCTGGCAAAGGGCCTCTCCGGAGTCCGGTTCGAGGTCATCGAGACGCTGCTGAAGCTCCTTGAAGCCGACATAAGCCCGCTGGTTCCCGAGAAGGGCTCACTCGGCGCCTCGGGCGATCTCGCGCCCCTCGCGCACCTGGCGCTGGCGCTCCTCGGCGAGGGAGACGTGCGCGTGTCCGGGGCACGGGTGCCGGCGAGGAAAGCACTCGAACGAGCGGGCATCGCGCCGCTCACCCTCGGCCCCAAGGAAGGGCTCGCACTCATCAACGGCACCCAGGCCATGACTGCCGCCGGCACACTGGCACTTTACGACGCCGGGGCCCTGGCGGCAACCGCCGACGCCGCCGCTTGCCTTTCCATCGAGGCTCTCCGGGGTATACCCGCGGCGTTCGATGAGAAGATCCACGACCGGGCGAGGCCTCACCCGGGTCAGGCTGCCTGCGCGCGCACGCTTCGCCGGTTGCTGGAGGGCAGCCGCCTTGTAAGTGCCCCCGGGGAGTTGCGGGTGCAGGACGCCTACTCCCTGCGGTGCGTCCCACAGATCCACGGCGCCACGAGAGACGTCCTCAGCTACGTGAGGAACGTCGTCGAGACCGAGATCAACTCGGCAAGCGACAACCCGCTCGTATTCGAGGATGGTAGCGTGATCTCGGGCGGGAACTTCCACGGCCAGCCTGTGGCGCTCGCCATGGACTTCCTGTGCATCGCCGTATCCGAGCTTGGAAGCGTATCGGAGCGGCGCATCGAGCGCCTGCTCAACCCCGCACTCTCCGAGCTTCCTGCGTTTCTTGTGCGCCGCGACGGCGTGAACAGCGGGTTCATGATAGCCCACTACACTGCGGCAGCGCTCGTCTCGGAGAACAAAGTGCTTTCGTCGCCGGCCAGCGTAGACTCCATCCCTGTGTCGGCGGCCCAGGAGGATCACGTCAGCATGGGCACCATCGCAGCGCGAAAGGCCCGCCAGGTGGTGGACAACGTGGCCAGGGTGCTGGCGGTGGAGCTCATGTGCGCGTGCCAGGCCGTGGACTTCAGAGGCCCGGAGAACCTGGCGCCGGCCACGCGCCGAGTGTACGACGCGGTGCGCGAGGTCGTCCCGCCGCTCGAGGCGGACCGCTGGCTTCACCCGGACCTCGAGGCCGTGACGGGTCTCGTCGTCCAGGGCAAGATCGCGGAGCTGGTCTTGCGCACGCCGCGGTAATGGTGTAGTATGGGTTTCGAAAGCACAACAACACAACGCGAGACCTTCAGGGCAGGGTGAGGCCCGATACGATCGATGACGGGCCAATTCCCGACCGGTGGTGATGCCGACAAGGCAAGTCCACGAGCCGCGCCAGCGCGGTTGAGCCGGCGAGATACCGGCACCGACGGTAAAGTCCGGATGGAAGAAGGTTGCAAGCATTCGCTTGCACGTGGTAGGTCCTGAGCGGATCCCAAAAGCCCTGAGGTCGGTTGCCTCGGGGCTTTTCGCATCCAGTCCGGGCGGAGCAGGATGGGGACGCAGGCCCCGGCGGCGCGCGAGGAGATGCAAGGAGGTTCTCGAGGAGATGCATTACAGGACGAAGAAGATGGTCACTCTCGGCGTCATGGCCGCTCTCGCGGTGCTTCTTTCCCTCGCCAACTGGCCGATATTCCCGATGGCACCATTCCTGCGCTATGAAGCCGCAGACGTTCCCGTGCTCATCGCCGGGTTCGCCCTAGGGCCGGGGCCCGGTCTTGTTGTCACGCTCGTCATGGCGGTGCTCATGGCCCTCATAACCGGGCTCGACGGCATGGTCGGGGCGCTCATGCACTTTCTTGCCACGGGGGCGCTGGTGGGCGCTGCGAGCATCGTTTACCGACGGCACCACACGAAGGCGGGCGCTGTCGCCGGCCTCGCCTGCGGCACCCTGACCATGACAGTGCTCATGCCCATCGCCAACCTGATACTCATGCCCATCCTGTACGGGTATTCCCACACCCAGGTGCTGGCGATCCTGTGGGTGCTGGTGGCGTTCAACGCCATCAAGGCCGGGGTCAACTCGGTGCTCACGTTCCTCGTGTACAAGCGCGTGTCGTGGCTGGTGAAGAGCTTCGCCACCGGGGAGAAACGCGAGAAGCCACTCGCGACGCCGGCCTGACCGCGGGCCTCCGGCGACGGCCGCGGGCACCCGTCGCATTTGCAGGTAGGCTGACTGCGGGTTCATGAGTTCGCGCTGATTCGGCAGTGGGTTACGGACTGAGTTACCCGTAGGGTTTCAGCACGATGGTGCCCCACGGTGCCCCCTTGAAGGCCATCACCGGGCGGAGGCGCCCAGCATAGCTCCGGGCGGGCGCCTTCGCCTTTCAGGCAAGGTTCCGGTTGCTCGTGTCCGGCAAGTCTGATAAGATCGGGATGGTCGAAAGGGGTGTGCCGGGTTTGAGGTGCCCGAGATGCCAGGAAGAAGTCGCGTTTGCGCGCGTGTGTCCGTACTGCGGGCAGCGGATGCCGTCCCCGCCCGCAAATGATCGGCCCCACCAAAGCAAGTCCAACTATCAGGAGAAACCCCGGGGCCGTTTCAGGGGAGTCATCGATGACCCTTCCAGGACGCGGGGATCCTCGCCTGCGGAGCGTATCCCCATATGGTTTCTTCTGCCCAGGTACCTGCTGGATAGATCGGTGCCGCTCACGCGCAAGCTTCTCCTGCTCCTGGGCGTCCTCTATATCGTCGTCCCCTTCGACATCACGCCCGACTTCATCCCTGTGCTGGGTTGGCTCGACGACATCGGCGTCGGCGCTTTCATGTGGTATTACCTGAGGAACGAGCTCATAAGCTACCGGCAGAGGCTGTGAAGCGCGGGCTACACCGGGTCGCCCTGGGATATCCTCTCGAAGAGCCTGATTGTCTCCTCCTCCGGCCCCACCCCGAATTCGGCCGAGAAGGCCTCCTCTATCGAGTAGTAGTGTTGAAGCGCCTTGGCTCTCTGCCCGGCGCGGGCGAGCGCGGTCATGAGGAGCCGGTGCGCATCTTCCCGCCAGGGGTCCACCCTAATGGCCTGGCGTGCCCTGGCGGCCGCCTCGGCCAGCAGATTCCTCTCCAGGAGCAGGCTCGCGAGACGCAGCAACACCCGGATGAAGGACTCCTTCAGGGTCTCGCGCCTCGGCGCAGCCCAGGCCTCGTACACATCCTCGGGCAACAAATCGCCGGCGTACTTCTCGGCCGCCGCCCTGTAGGAGGCGATGCTCTCTGTCGAGTGCCCGGACGAGTCCAGGGCCTCCGCCTGCCGACAGAGGCTTTCGAACTCCTCCACGTCCACTACGTAACCACCTGATGGGCTGAAACGGTAAGACCCACTTTGACTCCGGATATACTGCGAATCGGCGCCCCGCGCAAGATCGGGCTCCAGGAGCCTGCGAAGCGCGTGCAGCGCCACGTTGAAGTTGTTGAGGGCGTCGTGCGAGTCCTTGTCGGGCCAGATAGCCTCGAGGATCTCGTCTCTCGGCACCCACCTGTCCGCGTTGATGACGAGGTACTTGAACAGGGACTTGACCCTGACCGTCTTCCATTCCTCATCCCGGAGGACCTGCTCGCCCTGGGTAACCCGAAAACCGCCCAGCATCTGGACGGCCACGCCTGGACCAACATGACCGTCTGGCGCCAGGGCGGGCGTGGACATCGGTATAGAGGCGGATGCAGGCCTCCGCGGCGCGCGTCTGGTCGAGGACGGCGGCCCGCCTCCAGCGAAAAGCCTGGAATAGAGGGACGGGTGGCACCCCTGTCGCAGGACCTCAATGAGCTCGAGGTTCACCCGACCACGCACGAACGCCTCCAGGGCACCGTGCGCCTGGGTCGCAAGCCTGGGGATGTGCCAGAACCCGCCCGACGCGATCTTGATTATGGCCCGGGAGACGTCTTTCTGCCACGCCTCGTGAGACATGGCGAACTCGGCAGCGCCGAGAAGCAGGAGCGACCACGCCTCGGCCATGTGCGCCTGAAGCCTGCGGCAAAGGGTCAGGAGTTCCGTCAACGCCGGTCGAGCGGCCTCGAAGTCCTCTGCATCAAGAAGGGCCGCTCCCCAGTCGACGGCTGCGAGCAATGCTGAGGGGTCGCAGCCAGCCTTGATCATATAGGCGGCAGCCTCCCGGGCGAGATCCTTCGCCTGCGCCATCTCCCCGGTCACCCTGAATATGCGGCTTCGCACGCTCATGAGGTATGCCTTCAGAAATGGCTCGCGTAGCTCATCGACGACAGGGGCCGCCTGCCCGATGGAGGCCCGTGCCCCGTCGATGTCGCCCGTCTCCACGAGCACTTGACCGCGGACTACCTGAATGCCGGCGACTGTCCTTATCTCGTGGACGTCCCGTGCAACCTCCTCAGCCTCTGATAGTAGAGATAGCGCCCGCTCGTAGTCTCCCTTGAGGGCGAACACGTATGCCATGTTCCCCTTGATATGGGCTGCGCCCGGAAGGCTCCCGGCCTTCTCGAAACAGTCGAGCGCGCGCTCGTACGTGGATAGGGCCGCGTCCAGGTCGCCCTGCACCATGTACACGTGGTAACCCAGGTTGTTGAGCACCCACCCGGCCCCCCACTGGTCCCCCGCCTCCTGTTGCAGACGCAGCGCATCCTCGAGGTGCCGCCTTCCCTCCTTGGCAAGCCCCAGGCCGAAATTGGCCACCGCCAGCAAGTTGTGCACCCCGCCCCGCTCATGTTTCCGGGCGTCCTCGAGGCATGTGAGGGCGTCGGTGCAAAGGGCCACGCATCGCTCGTTCTCGCCCCGTCGCCAGGCGATTCCCGCGCTCCACCAGAGGGCCTGGTACAGGCCTTCAGGGTCGCCGCTAGCCGTGGAGAGCGCGGCAGCCTCGCGGTAACGTGCATCGGCCTGGTCCCACCTGCCCTGTGCCTCCCAGATGTTTCCCTGGGCCACCAGGAGCCCCGGGAACCTGGCCAGCACGTCGGGGGGAATTCGGTCCAGCCAGGCGGCCAGCGACTCGTGCCTGCCGGTCCGGAGCATCTGCCTGGCCACGTGCAGGGTGCACGCTGCTGCATCGTCGAACCGATCCACGTCGAGAAAGCAGCGGACAGCCTCGGCGAACGCGCCGCGTTCCCTGTAAAGCTGCCCCGCCCGGAGCGTGTACTCGTCAAGGCGGCCCGACCGCCTCAGCCGCTCCCTCAGGAAGTCCCTGAGAAGGTGATGGAATCTGTACGCCACGGGTGGGCCCGGGATCCGATAGGTGAACAATCCCGACGACGCGAGGCCCTCAAAGATGCTCTCTGAGCCGATTATGCCAGCCAGGGCGTCGCAGAGACCCGGCTCCATGACGTCAAGGACGCTCGCGGCGGCAAGGAAACCTTGCGTGGCCGGGTCGAGGTCTCCAAGTACCTGCTCGGCCATGTAGTCCCAGGCATCTCGCAGGCTCAGGCGCCCCAGGCGCGTAATGCCGCCCGCCCCCTCCCCTGCTCCTATCCCTGTTCCTGCTCCTAATCTTGCTCCTGTTGCTGGTACTCCTGCTGCTCCCGCTCCCGCTCCCGCTCCCGAACGCGACCCTGCCCCCCGTGCCTTGCGCGCGTGGAGCGCAAGGACGATCCCCGCCGCCCATCCCTCCGTAATCTCGGCCAGCTCGCTCCTGGAGTCAGCCGGAAGGCAGGTCCCCATCGCCTGGGCAAGCGCCCCGATCTCGTCATCGCTGAAAGCGAAATCCTCCGCACCAAGCTCGCATACGTCGCCGACGAGACGGAGTCGCGAGATGTCGAGTGGGGCGGGCCTGCGGGAGGATATGACGAAGCGGAGTGTGCGCGGGCACTGCTCCAGCAGGATGTTCATGACCCGGCATACGCCCGGGCACGAGTCCACGAGATGGAAGTCATCGAGCACCACGAGGGTGTCCTGCGTAACGACGCGCCTCGCCCACATGGCGAACTCGCCTGTGATGCCGTCCACAGAGAACCCTCTTTCCAGGGACCGGGCCCCCAGCCTCCTCTGTGAGACACCGGGAAACTGCCGGGATATCTCGTCGAAGAGCGAGACGGCGAATGCACCCACATCGGCGTGGTACTGGCCCAGCGTCACCCAGGCCGCAGGGCTCGTTATCTCCTGGAAAACCTGCGAAAGCGCCACGGTCTTCCCGGAGCCTGCCGGCGCATACACCAGCGTCAGCCTCTTCTGGATAGCTTGCCTCAAGGCCGAAAGAAGCCTCTCGCGCCGGATGACCCCGTAGGCCGGCACCTCACAGAAGAAAGGCTCCGTATGGGTCCTTTGCGCCTGGGGATGCGATGGACTGGTCTTCATGTGAGCCTGCTGCCAGCGGTGACCCTGAACTGGTGCAGTCTGGTAATCACCTCGAGGGCGAATCGGTCTTCGGGGTCCTTCAGGTTACACCCGGTGAGTTCCTCGATCTTCTTCAGCCTGTACAGAAGGGACTGGCGATGGAGATGGAGGCGCCTTGAGGTTTGACTTCTGTTGCTGCCGCAACGAAGGAAGGTCTCAAGTGTATTAAGCAGGTCGCGTCCGTACCGCCTGTCGTACTCTAACAGCTTCCCAAGGTATTCAACGCAAAGAGTGGTTATCTCCGCGTCGGTCGTCATCTTGCAAAGGATACGGTAAACACCCATGTCGCTGAAAGGGAAACAGCGCCGGCGGCTATCCACTCTCCTGCCGATATCGATGGCGATTTCAGCCTCCTCGTACCCCCTTCGAAGGCCCTCTATCCCCGGATGAAACCGCCCGATCCCGAATACTAGCCTCCCATAATCCGGCGCCAGCGCCTGCCCCACCTTCTCCGCGATCTCCTCCAGAAAGCGCCTTTCAATAGAGTGCCCTTCAGCGTCTTCCACTTCCACGAGGAGGATGATCCCAGCGTGAGAGCACGACACAATCGCCTGTCGGCCGTTCTGGTTCATAACGTGCCTTACGAGGTCCTCAGCTCTGGGCCTGTACGTCTTCGTGCTCGCAACCGGCCGCCAGAGGTCGGTGCGTGGGGCAATCCCTTCTCTCACGCCAACGATAACCTGGTAAGCCCTGGTCAGATCGTAGCCGAGAGTGCTGGCCCTGTGCAGCAAGACCTCCTCAGGCTCTGACGAGCCTTTGGCCAGCATCCATACGAGGTTCCCTCTCAAACGTGCCTCTGCTTCTTCCAGCGCCTGTTCCTGCAGAAACAGGACAGCAGCAGCAGTCGTACCGTGGAGCACCGAGCGCATGCCGATGTCAGAAATCCCCTTCGTGGACTCCACGAGCAGTGTGCCCAGAACTTTCTTCGCGCCTCTGATGGGAAACGACGCGGCGCACTTGGGATCAGCCAAAGACGTGAGCCCGGGCGGAAACACGGCGCGTATCTTTCCGAGGCCGTCCTGGATACCTACCGGCTGCCCCAGTATTCCATAGAGGGCACGACAGATGCCGTCAAATCCGCCTCCGTTCAGGACTATTCCCATGAGCCTCTTGTACAGTTCTTCAGACTGCTGCAGGTCCATGTGTTCCTCACTGGAAAGCCGAAACATGACCTCCCGAATGATGTCGCCGAAGCGAACATTCCAGGGAAGACCCACCAGGGGAACGAGTTGCCTTTCGGCACAAGAGCTGACCTCGTGAGGGATGTTCTGGACGAACCTCCCTGTGGCCACGGCTATGGCGGCCGGCCTGTGCTCAAGGATCTCGTCGACGAACCTCCTGAGATCTCGTTCGTCATGGCCGCATCCCAGCCCCGTGGTAAGCACCAAGTCGCCCCTGTTCACGAAGTCTTCGACCGGCATCTCTATTACGGACACCCCTGTGACCGGCCTGTCGAGGAGATCGTCAGACCGGGTAAACACGGTGGCGCCCGCGAAGAGCTCCATGTTGAGTATTTCTCTGACGGTCAGCTCCATGAGAGTATCACGCCCTGCCAGGTCGAACGCCCTCGCAGTCTCCTGGTTGCGCGGCGCAGCGCACGGCCGCACGCTGCCGCGCAAGCCAGCGGCATGGTCATTTCTGAGGCGTTCAGGGATCGGAGGGGAGCTACCGATCTCAGAATACCACAGCAGGCGCGAGTCTGGAAGGCCTGTGAAGCAAGACGGGGGCCCAAGCACACGGGTGTGCGCCCAGGCTGGACCGATTTGCCGTCAGAATCTGCGCTGATGGCTGGGGCGCTAATGGCCGAGGGCAAGGTCACGTAGGAAGAGCGCGCTCTGAGGGAACAGGATCACGGTGGCACTGACCACAAGCAAGATCGCGATGAACACCGGTGTCTTTTTGATGACTTCAAAGTACGGCCTTCGGAAAACCGCTACAGCAGTGAAGATGTCGCAGCCGAAGGGAGGCGTTGCAGAGCCAATCGCTGTCTGCAGCGTCACAATGGTGCCGACCAGCACCGGGTCCACCCCCAGGCCCGTGACGACCGGCTGGAATATCGGAGTCAAGATCATGATCACCACGATCGGATCAACGAACATGCAGCCGATGAAGTAGGCAATCGAGAGAACCACGAGGAGTCGAAGCTGAGTAGGAACCGGCCCCAGGACCGCGGGGAGAATCATCTGCGGTATGCGAGCCAGGGATATCAGCCACGAGAAGGCTGACCCTGCTCCGACGAGTATGAAGACTACCGCGGTAACCATTCCGGTGGACAGGGCGATCTTGCGAAGATCCTTCAGCGAAACGTTCTTGAAAACGAGTATCTCGACCACCGCAGCATACAGAACCGAGACGGCCGCCGCCTCAGTGGGGCTGAAGATGCCCGAGTATATTCCCCCTATGATGATGACGGGAAACCCGAAGGAAAGCATCGCCCTCTTCGTAGCCTTCCACCGCTCTGCCCACGATGACCTGGGCACAGCCGGGATATTCTGCTGCCTGGCGTAGACATACCCGTAAATGGAGAACAACACCATGATCAATAACCCTGGCCCGACCCCTGCGATGAACAATTCCCCTATGGACGTGCCGCTTGCAACGCCGTAGACAACCATGCCGATACTCGGGGGTATGAGGAACGCGATGTCGCTGGCATTGATGATGAGAGCCAGGCTAAACGGGTCATCATAACCGCCTTTCAACAGGTGGGGTCGCATCGCACCTCCTATGGCCACAACCGTCGCCTGGGTGGACCCGGAGACCGCTCCAAAAATGGTGCATGCAACAGCCGTGGTTATCGCCATGCCTCCTTTGATGTGCCCCACGAAGGCCTTGACAAAGTCAACCAATCTTGTTGACATCTCGCCGGAAGTCATGATGTCCGCTGCCAGTATGAACATGGGCACGCAGACCAGAGATGCCGGAATGATTCCCCCAATGACCTGCTGGGTCAGGATCATCGGATCAAACGCCGGATAGTACAGCAGCATGACGATCACCGGGGCGGCGAGCAATGGGATCATCATGGGAAAGCTGAGGAACAGCATAGTAACCATGATTGCAAGCATGAGCGTGAGCATGTCTCTCATCCCTTCACTCCGCGATTTGGGTCACTTGGGCCGGACCGGCGCGGTCAACAGCACGGCCGCGGTCCATCTCCTCCACGCCTACGCCAACATCAACGTACTCGGCCTTCTGCTCGAAAGAGATCCACGGCTCCTTCTCGACGATGTTCTTTATGAAGGCAAGCGAATACTGGATCGCCGCAAGGAGTAGCCCAATGGGAACCCATATCCATATCAAGTACAGAGGGATGGTCAGCACCGAGCTCACCCGGTTGAAGGAGTATACTCTAAGCACGTATTTTGCAGAAATGTACGACATATAGAACAGCGCTATTGACGTGAGAGAGGTCGTGATGTAGAGCATCGCCTTCTGCCACGAGGGGCTAAGGGCATCGTACAGCGCGGACATGCGGATGTGTCTTCCGTTCCTTGCGGCGTAACTGGTCCCAAAGAACGTAATGAATACTATCAGAAACTGCGTTATCTCGGGAACGAAAACGAGGCTGTGATTGAAAACATTCCTGCCTATGACGTCAGCTATTGTCAGCACAGCCATGGTGATGACGCCATACGCCACAACGAACTCCTCTATTTCCCGAAGAATCGCGTTCAACTTCCTGAGGAATCTCAAGCGCTGTTCCCCCCTTTTTGCGCGGTCATGCCCGATACGCTACATGATTCCCACGTATCTCTCCTTTACCACAGCGGCGTACACGTAGTCGATCATCGTCACATAGTCAAACACGGGCAGGCCGACCGCTTCCTGCACTGCAGCGCCGTATGGAGGTAACACACTACATTCGAGCAGAATTGCCCCTACATCGGGGTCCTCCTGAACCAGTTCCTCCGCCGCGTTCACCACCTCTCGTTCTATCTCGTCAGGGTCGAGCATCCCGATCTCTTCGATCACCGCTTTGTGGAAGTGCTCCCTGTCCTGCAGCCCCTTGATGCAAACGGGAATTGAAGCGTCAATGCCCACCGCCGTCAGCAGCGTGCCGTCGTCTAATGCCTCGGAGTTGGCCGAGATGATGCCGACCTTCTTGCCCCTGCCAATGATGCGCGAAATGAAGGGCGCCTGCAGAAGGCTGGACAGGAAAACCGGCACGCCGAGTTCCCCCGCGAGGTCCTCCTGAAAGATCGCCATGAACCCGCAGTCACCCGTTACAGCTCTTACTCCCTGGCCGACCAGTTTTCTGCCAGCCTCACGAATGGCGGGAAGGGCGCCTCTATCCTTGCTGAAGATCCGGCTTACCGTGAGGCCTTTCACCGTCTCATAGCGCACCGGAAAGGAGTAGGTGGAGGCGTTGCCCACGTCTCCCGGAATGAACGGTGTATAGGTATCAAGCATGAGGATTCCTATCACTTCTCCGTAACTTGTCTGCCCCTTCCTGGCCCGAACAACCATCCCGCCCCGTCCTCCCTCCCAGCAGGTATTGCTAATGCAAGGCAGGGGCCGATTCGTGGCCCGCATCTACCCCCGCCCCTGCCTTACCGTTGTAGGTGAGGAGACTCACTTGTGCTTCTTTTCGGCTTCCTCGATGTCCTTGACCAGTTGCTCCAGGATCTGCCTGCCATTCTCGCCTGCCATCTCGATGTACTTGTTCCACACCGGCCTTGCGAGCTTCTCGAACGCCGCCCTCTCTTCCTTAGTCAGATAGATCGTCTGTATGCTCGGTTTCTTCTTCTTGATGATGTCAAGCCTCTCGGTGTTGAACTTTTCCTGCACGTCGAAGATGTAGCCTACCATCTCCCTGCACGTGTCCATGATCACGTCCTGGTACTTCTTGGGCAAAGACTTGAAGAATTGTGCATTGGCAGAAACGCTTGTTATGTATGGGACCTGTTGCGCCCAGATCAGGTACTTCTGCTGTTCGTAGAACTTCATCTCCTCATTGGCAAATACCGGTTGCACCTGGGCATCTATCATCCCCAACTGCAACGCGCTGTATATTTCGGAGTACGCTATCTGTACCGGATTGGCCCCGTACGCCCTGTAATCCTCGATGAGGATCGGATCGCTCATGACGCGGAACTTGACGCCCTTCATATCCGCTGGCGTTCTGATCGGCTTGTTTGTGGTCCAGACCTGCCATCCCTCGGTGAAGAGGGTCATCAGTTTCAGATTCTTTTTCTCGTATTGCTCCCCCAGCAGACCGTAGATAACGCCGCTGTTGGCCATCACGTCCTTGTTGGCCTGCATGTTGTCTGACCACAGGTAGTGCAGGGAGAAGACCCGCACCTCGGGGATGATCGGAGCGATGTACGCAGGGCTGGTGAAAGCGAATTCCAGGATCCCGTTTTGCGTTGCTTCCGCTATGTCACCAAAGCCCGTTCCCAGGGTGCCGTAAGGATAAACGATGATCTCTACCTCTCCGTTGGACTTCTCTTCGATTCTCCTCTTGAACTCCTGTGCCCACGTATCCTGCACGCTTCCCTGGATCTCTTCGAGAGCCAACTTCCAGGCGTACTTGGCAGCGTGGGCCGTGCCCACACTGAGGCACAAACCGAGGATGAGGATGATAGTACAGCCCACCGCGATAAGCGACGACGCCCTCCTCATTTTACTTCCTCCTTCGACTCTGGAGTTTACCGGTTGCTCATGTCTCTCTCACCTTGCCAACCGCCTCGAGTTGTACACCTCACGTCCCTATCCTTGCCAGCCTGGGCCACCCCCTTTCCTCACCTCAGCTCCTCCGCTGGAAGCCTCGTGCTATCCCAAAATAGATGTCCACCGCCTGCTCGAGTTCGGTTACGGAAACGCGCTCGTCTGCCGCGTGTGCAGTGGAGATCGATCCCGGCCCCAGGATGATCGAAGGTACCTGCGCCTGATTCACATAGAAGCGGGCATCGGTCGAAGCCGGAAAGCCCGCAATCCCTCTGTCGTGGCCCGTGATCTCTCTGACGCATCCCCTCGCAACCGCGACGATCTCCTCCGTTTCCGCTATCTCCATGGGCTCCTCGACATGTTCTACCCGGAGACTGTCCGCACCGAGGATGCTCCGCATTTCCTCCACGCAGCCGGCTATGTCCTCTCCGGGAAGAACCCTGCGATCAATGGCGAACTCGCACCGGTCCGGCACGGTATTGACTCTTGTGCCACCCTGGATGAGTCCCACATTGAACGAGGGACCACCCAGGAGCTTGTGTGTCCTTGTGTCCAACCTGGGCTGCAACTGCGTAAGCAGCCGGTGGATGGCAGAGGTGGCCTTGTATACCGCGTTGACTCCCTGGTTGGGCACGCTTGCGTGGGCAGATTTGCCCCGGAACTCCGCCTTCATCCAAACGGCGCCCTTGTGCGCTATCTGCACCTGAAGGTTCGTCGGCTCGCCGAATACCGCCGCGGCCGCTTTGACCAGACCTCGTTCAACAAGGTAGATGGCACCTGAACCCGTATCCTCTTCATCCGGGCACACGTGCAGTTGCACGGTAGGGCGCTCTCCGGACGGGACCTGAGTCAACTCGGCCACTGCCACAAGCATCGCCGCGAGGCCGCCTTTCATGTCGGCACTTCCCCTGCCGTGCAGATGACCTTCACGAACGATCGGCTCGAAGGGAGGGGTGGTCCAGCCCGCACCCGCAGGAACCACATCGGAGTGCCCGTTGAACACGATGGTCCCCTCCCGGCCCCCGCGGAGCACCCCCACCACCACTGGCCTCCCGTCAGATACTTCGTACGTCGAGACCTGGAGGCCCAGGTTCTCCATGAACCTGCATACGAACGCCGCCAGGGCCCCCTCGTTGCCCGGGGGGTTGCTGGTGTTGAACTCTATGAGCTTTTTCGCGAGCTCCAGAACCTCGTCACCGCGCCGCGTCACACCGCATCTTCCTCTCCCCCGGTGGTCTGACAGCATCGCCGCGCATACGATCTCTGCGCTCAACAGGTCTCGGGATCACGTCGACGCTCGAGGCATAGCAGCCCCCACGCGCCTTGAGCAGCTATTCACGGTCATTCACTGGTCGTCCACGCATCAGGGCCGGCGTGATCTTTTCTTTAGTACAATTACGCCAGCATCACGGCGTGGACCTGCCAATGCATGATTTGCCAGTATTGTCGCAAGCCTCCTTATGCAGTTCGCCGATTTCTTCGCCGACTTCAGTCCTACTTCATGAGAATCCTCCTCGGGAAGCTGACCAGCGTCTCGCAGCCCCCATCCGTCACCAGAATGGGCTCGCTGCACTCGAACCCGAACTCGTCCAGCCAGATGCCTGGCATGAGATGAATCGTCATTCCAGGCATAAGGATCGTCTTGTCCCCGGACCTGAGGCTTATGGTGTGCTCCCCCCAGTCCGGCACGTAGTTGAGGCCGAAGGCGTAACCCAGCCGAGAGGGCTTTACGACCCTGGTCCCCGATATCGCCTGGCGCCACCTGGCCTCCACCTCTTCCGCTGTCACCCCCGGGCGCACGAAGGACAGGGTCTCTTCAACGCCTTTTACGACGGCATCCGCGATCTCGCGCAGTTCTTTGGGAGGGTCACCTATATAAGCCGTGCGGGACAGCGGGCAATGATAGCGATACCGCACCCCGCAGAGCTCGAGCAGCACTAAGTCGCCCCTCTCGTACTTCCTGTCGGGTTGCCATCCCAGGTGTGCGGCAGAGGTGCGCTCGTTGGTTGGCATGATGGGGAATATCGCCGGGTGGTCACCCGTGAGTTCGCCCACCCCCCGCACGACGGCGTGATATACGTTGGCGGCCGCCTCGCTCTCGAGCCTGCCGGCCTCGACGGAATCAACGGCTGTCTGCATAACGTGCTCGCAGACCCGCGCCGCCTGCCGAATGTACTCGATCTCGCGGGCTGACTTCACGATGCGGACCCAGTTCACCAGCGAGGTGGCATCCTGGAACTCAGCCTGGGGAAGCTCTTCAACGAGCGTCTCGAGGCATTTGCCAGTGAACCAGTAGTTGTCCATTTCCACGCCGATGTGGCGGCGATCCCATCCCTTCTCGCGAACGATATCAGCGACGAAGCTCATGGGGTGCTTGAAAACGTTCTGCACGTAGTCGTCCTCATAGGGGCGAATATTGTCGCCACTCAGCCAGGTGGTGAGCTTTGCGCCGTTTGCGTCCATGCCGCGGCCAAACCATATCGGCTCATCGTAGTCCAGGCTGATGACGAGTCCTTGGTGAACATAGAACGACCACCCGTCATAACCGGTCAGGTAGTTCATGTTGGCCGGGTCGCTGACGATGAGAACCTCAACTTTCTCCCGGAGCATGCGCTCCTTCGTTTTCCGTAGACGCTCGTGGTACTCGGAAACCTCGAAACGCAACGTGTCCGCCATCTTGCTCGTCTCCTTTCGGGCTTGCCGATGCTGGAGGTTCGGGAGCGTCATGCCCAGCCACGAATCCTCACGGCCTCGGCGATCTTGTCGAGGGCATACACCCAGGCAGCCGTGCGACGGCTCACGCCGAGATCCCTTGCAAAGGCGGCCACCTTCGCATAAGCGCCGAGCATGCGGCCCCTCAGCCTCCCGAGGACTTCTTCCTCGTCCCAGTAGTCGTCAGAGAGCCCCTGAATGCGCTCGAAATGACACACCACAGCGCTGCCTACGTTGGCCAATACATCGGGTATCACCATGACACCCCTGCGCGCAAGCACGTCATCAGCTTCAGGCGTCGTCGGGCCGTTGGCTGCCTCCACGATGAGCGGAGCGTGGATGTGGTCCACGTTGTGTTCGTTGACCACATCCTGAACGGCCGCTGGAATGAGAACGTCCACGTCGAGTTCCAGCAAGGCCTGCCGGTCCATCTCTTCAGCATCTGGAAACTCCCGCACGGACCCTGTTTCCTTCACATGGGACACAAGCCTGGCCACGTCCAGTCCGAGGGGATTCGTAATGGAGCCGTAGACGTCGCCGACCGCCACGATCTTGTACCCGGCGTCGGCAAGAACTCTTGCAGTTACGCTTCCCACCTGGCCGAAGCCCTGTATGGCAACGGTGCTTTTCTCGGGAACGAGGCTCCTCTCCTTGCAGGCTTGCATGACGCAGAGGGCGACGCCTATCCCTGTCGCTTCATACCCCAACCTGGACCCGCCCAGAGGAATCGGCTTGTCATTTACCGCGGACGGACTGTGGAAACCGCTTATCTGCTCGAATTCATCGAGCATCCAGGCCATCTGCTCTGGACCTGTGCCAATGTCGGCGCCGGGAACGTTGCTCCACGCACCCCTGGGTAGGAGGCGCCGGATGAACCCGCGCATGAGACGCTCGTACTCACCTTCGCTGAGCATCCCGGGATCGGCCTTGATGCCACCTTTTCCCCCGCCTGCGGGGACGCCTCCCACAGCGTGCTTTATGCTCATGAACATGGAGAGGGCCATTATTTCCTCTCTCGTCAGGTCCGGCTTGACCCGGGTGCCATCGCGACAGGGACCGAGAGCATCGCAGTGCTGGGACCGATACGCGGTGAAAAGCCTCCTTTCCCCGTTGTCCATCCTGACAGGAATGGTGAACTCCGTGAACCTCATCGGGGTGCTGAGTCGCTCGACGATCTCCGGCTCGAGGTGCATCACCGCGGCCGCGGTCTTGAGGTAGTGTTTTGCCGATTCCCAGACGTCTTTCATTTTCTCACTTCCTGTGCGAGTGCTGCCAGAACAAGGTGCCGTGGACGGAATCGCCAGGACCAACCGGGTCGAAATCCTCGTAGAGCCCGTCGTGAACGCGCCCACTTCCGACCCCAGCCCACGCTGCGCCGCCGAACGAGCCGGGGCGCCGGGTTGGGCTAATCGATCACCGGAAGACAGAGGTCGGCAGGACCCGCGCTAGACAACTTGAGCTCCGGAGCGCGGCGCTCCATGACCTCCTGCACGATCTGAGCGATCTTGACTTTCAAGCGCACGAAGTCGGCGTGCCAGCCTTCGCTGACCCAGGGCTTGTAGATGTCCGCCTCCGCCGTCCCCGGTTCGATCTTGAAGTAGACGGGCGCGGCAACGCGCGCGATCTCGGGCGCATCGTATGCGCGGTACATCCCGCCGAAGGCGTCCACGATGATCACGTACACGTCCAGAGATATATCTACGGCGGCTCGAATACTGGAGAGGATTGGCAGAGATACGTCCGAGAGCGGGTTCATGGAGTTCGCGCCCATCTGTTCCAGGAGTCTGGCTCCGGCTGGGCTGCAGTAGCCGCCGAACACCGACCACTTGAAGGCGGTTTCTGTGGGGATGAAACCCTCCTTGCGCATCTCGTTGAGGATCATGAGGGCGCCCTCGTCATAAACCAGAAAACCTCTGATGCCGGCCTCGAGATTGCGCATCATGTCTTCGATCCAGTAAGCCATGTTGTCGGAGCCGCGATGGCGGAAGCCCTGCATGCCGCCTTCCTGGGTGGACATCTCTTTAGAACCGGCGTCGAAGCCCTTGCGATGGCCCATGGTCATGACCAGCTCGATCCGCTCGTCCCGGGCCATCTTCGCCATATCCTTGAGCTCCTGGAAGTCGCAGTAGCTGGACCCACCCACGGTGCAGATCGCCCGGTGGACCCCAACTTTCCTCTTTTTGGCCTCGTCGATGAGGGCTTTGAGTGTAGACGGGCGCTCCACGCCTGCTATCTCAATGCGATAGTGGGCGCCGTCGGGGAACGCCTTGTTTGATGTGGGTAGCCCCCACCCGTCGCGACCTGGAACCCCCATCTTCTCCATGAATGCCTGGATCTCACCCAGGTGCCTGGCCTTGTACACCGTCATCCCCCTCCCTACACGTTTGGCCCGCTACCCAGCGAATGACGAGAATGGCGAATGGCAAGCATCAGCCAGCGTCACAGGCGCGTCCTGATGCTACCTCGACATCTCCCTCAACATCACCTCATACTCATCGGCACGGTCTTGCAGTATGTGGTAGCAATGATCGTCGGTGGGGAACTTACCTGCTTTGACGTCGCCAATGTATTCGCTGAACGCGTTCGTCGCAACTTCGGCGATATTGCCGTACTTCTTGACGAACTTTGGAGTGAACGCCTGGAACATCCCCAGCATGTCGCCGCAGATGAGAAGCTGGCCGTCGCATGGAGACCCTGCTCCGATGGAGTACACTGGCATCGCGAGGTCCCTGGTGATAAACGCTGTGAGCTCCGGAGGCACGGCCTCGAGGAGCAGGGCGAAGGCGCCCGCCTCCTCGATGGCACGGGCATCGAGTATCAGCTCCCTGGCGCTTTCGGGGTCCCGTCCCTGGGCCTTGAACCCCCCCAGTTGTCCTGAACTCTGTGGCGTGAGGCCGATATGGCCCATGACAAGTATTCCGGCGTCGGCAATCGCTTTGATACGAGTCTGAACCCGCCTGCCGCCCTCAAGCTTTACGGCATCCATGTCAGCCTCTTTGAGAAAACGACCGGCGTTCCTCACAGCGTCTTCGTCGGAGATTTGATAGGAAAGGAACGGCATGTCGCCAATGCAGAAGGTGTTGGGAGCCCCACGGCGCACGGCCTGACAGCTCCGAATACAATCATCCATGGTCACAGGAACAGTGCCTTGGTACCCGAGAAGCACCATCCCGAGGCTGTCGCCCACCAAGATCATGTCCATGCCTGCCTGCTCGGCAAAGGATGCCATCGGAAAGTCGTAAGCAGTCACCCATGCTACCTTTTCGCCTTCCCTCTTCATGCGCACCAGGTCGAGACGGGTTTTCTTTTTCGTCATGTTTACCCCCTCCTCAAGGATGACGTTCCTTGGACACGTTCAGGCAGGGAGCATGCCTTCTCTATGCTACCTCCTCCCACAGCGGTGACATCCCTGGGATCTGGAAGCGCTGCGCTCGCGTTCAGGATCTGGTGTTTGCATCAGTGGGCCAGTATTGCACCGTCAATGTAAACTTAGCACCAGAGCTGTTTTCGGGCCATATGTAAACTGTCAGTATTTCCTTGCGAGTTTTCATACACATTGTCTAAGTATGGCGCCATAAGTTTGCGACACCTTTCCTGGCGGTGTTAGGGTTGCCGGTGCTTGCACGACGGGGCG
>DKEX01000135.1:96284-98276 GCA_002452295.1 Firmicutes bacterium UBA6811
TCCCCGGAGTGCAACACCGGCAACCTCTGGAAAAGTGGCAGCTATCTCCGAACCCACACTTAGTTGATCTAGGAATAGTCAGGAGAGAAGTCCCGGCGACCGAGCATCATCCGGAGAAGAGCCGTAAGGGAGTATACAGGATAGCCGACCATTTCGTCAGGTTCTGGTTCAGGTTCGTCCTGCCTAACCGCAGTCTTCTGGAGGAGGGTTATCCGGAGATAGTGCTCGAACGCAAGATCATGCCTCATTTCGCGACGTTTACCGGTCCCCTCTTTGAGGGTGTGTGTATAGAGAGGCCGAACGGCTTAGGAAGGCTTCCATCGGTATTCGACCGCATCGGAAGATGGTGGGGTGCCGGGGAGGAGGTCGACATCGTGGCCGTAAGCCCCGAAGCGCTGGCCCTTGGAGAATGCAAGTGGAAGCGGAACGAGAAAGTCACCATGGCTGAACTGCCGGAGCTCAAGAGGAGGGCCGCGCACGTCCGCCGGCCCGCTCAGGTGAGATCGGGAACTGAATACTACATGCTTTTCTCACGAAGTGGGCTTACCAAGGGGGTCGTAGACGAAGCCAGGAGTAACAGGACTCTCCTGCTCTTCTCCCTTGATGACCTGCTGACACTTGCGACTGATAACATACCGGTTGCCCGGGTGCCAGTTAGATGAGAATGAGAGCCAACACGCTCGACGGGCGTGCCACCGGCGCGGCCGGCGGGGCTCGACGCGTCCCGGCCGCCCTCATGGCTCGCGCACCTTCCTTGAAAGAAAGCACCTGTCCACAAGGGCCATGTACCGGTCTTCCCACAGAAGGACGGGTCGGAACCCGGTCTTGTGCAGGAGGGTAGTCATCTGTCGGAAATTGAGGACGTAAAGGTGATCGTCGGCCTCGATCCAGGATTCGTCAGGAAGGCTCACGAACAGGAACTTATCATACCGGAGGACGCGGTTCATGGCCACGAGGGCCAGGAACGGGCTGTAGAAGTGCTCCACTGACTGCCTGCAGTAAACGAGATCGAACTCGCGGCAGAATATGGAGTCAAGGTCGTGGGCATCACCCCTCACGGCGGACAGGCCCCGCTTCAGGCAGGCGTCAACCCCCGCGGCATTCAGGGTCACGCCGACGCACTCCCTCCCCGCCGCCTGGAATAGCTCCATAGCGTAGCCGTCTCCGCACCCCACGTCGAGGATACGGTGGACGCCCGGAACGGCCAGGAGGCGGCGGACGATGATCCGGGTCATACCTTCTTGCTGGTGATCGTCCCTCACCTGCCCCACACATGTGGAGTCCCTCTGCAAGTGAGGTGCCATGAGCTCCCTCCTCTCGTCGTGTCGCCATGAGGCGCCGAGGCAAGCGCAGATCAGCTCTGTCCAGGTCTGCCGACAGGGGATCCGCACGCCCTGGTGCCCATCGGCCGCAGTCGGGGACACGAACACTGCTCTGCTGGCGCCCTCCGGCTGCGTCGTGCGAGAACCCATTCCTCAGGCACCCTTCGGCCTTCCCTCAGGCACGTATCGTCTCGCGGACCAGATCCGCAACCATCCTGGCCCGCTTCTCCCAGGTCTCGCCCCTGACCGCGTCGAGGCGGGCCCGCACCGCCTCCGGCTTCTTGCCCTCGCCCACCGCCCACTCCAGGGCCCCAATGAAGTCGGCCACCAGGTTCTTCCCCTGACTCACGATCTTGATGTCCGCCAGCCCTTCGATCTCGGGGAGCTCCGTTGCCACGACGGGGAGGCCGGCGGCCAGATACTCGTAAGCTTTCACGGGACAGGCCTTCCGAGTGACCTCCCGCACCTCGAAGGGGATTATCGCTGCATCGAACCATCTTGCAAAGAACGGCAGGCTGAGGTGGTCGCGGTCGCCGATGAAGGTGATGTTCGACAGCCGGGGCAGGAGGCCCGGGTCCACGCCTATGTAGCCGATGAACAGGAAGTGCCAGTTCGGCCTTCTGACCGCCACGCGCACCACGAGGTCCAGGTCCACCCAGGTGGTGATGGC
>DKEX01000135.1:98323-115530 GCA_002452295.1 Firmicutes bacterium UBA6811
TCGTACGACGGATCGTACGCCATCGAGAGCAACTCGAAATCGGCGGCGTTGGGCACAAGGTGGACGCTGGGGTGACGATCCTTCAGGTCCTCGAATAGCCCGCGCGAGGCAGCGAGGGCTATATCGGCGCAGGCCAGCTTGTCGTGCTCATAAGCGGCGAACTCCTGGAACTCCTCCACGCAGGCGTCCGCGAAGTCACTCACAACGAGTGCGGGACGGAAGCCCCACTCGAGCATCGTCCGCGCGTACGGGCCATGGGTAAGCCACATTATGTGAGCGGCCGAAGGGTCCAGCGCGTTCATGTCGGTGCACAGGATGAAGGTATCCGAGAGAGGAACGAGCGGTCCCGGAGGCTGACGGCTCCCGGCCAGACCTGCCGTAACGTCCAGGACGGCCGCCCGCCTGCTATCGCGGTTCTCCCCGCCCTGAGCCCAGCCCTTGCTACCGCCATTGCCATCGGCATCTCCATCGCCAGCGCCCTTGCCGGCACCACTGCGCCCTCTGCCGGGATCGTCGACGATACCGCTCACCCCGGGACTGCGCCCGATGCTGCTGGGCCCAGCGCCGCGCCGAGATCTGTCCTCCCGGGGAAGCGGAGGCTGGCAGTAGACGACCCTGAAGCCTAGATGCGACAACTCCCACAAGAGGTGCTGAGGCCTCTGGCGATGCAGGAAGTAATCGAAACACGGCAGGTAGATTATGGTGTGCACGTAGACACCCCCGAATCCTGTTATGGGTCGCCCCGCCAGGTGTGAGCTCAGCAATGGGCGTCGCTCTCTCAGAGGGTCGCGGTGCTCGCACTCCTTCACTGTCAGAGACCCCGTTGCGCAAGCACCGTCAACCCGGAACGCGCTCGGCGATTGGCGCAGACTGATGAGCCTCCGCTCGGCCGGGCGCCGGGGCGGGCTACCCTCCGCAAGACGCTCGCTCACGGCGACATCCGTGCGGGCGGCAACGCCATGAGCACGATGATCTCATCCCGCGTGACGACGACGTCCAGCCGTACGAGGCCCCCGAGGGTCGGCCCGGGCGGCGCGTCCAGGATCGCCGTTGTCACAGAGACCGCCACCTCTGCCTGCATGTCCTCACGGAACCTGACCCCCGGTAGATCAACGAAGGTCGAAAGCGGGAGCCTGACCCGTGTGAACCCCACCAGGCCGTCGCCCCGCCTGTAGGTGACGGCGAACTCGAGCACCCCTGTAACGATGACCCTGGCCCCGCTTCCGGCGTCGGCGCAGGCCAACTCGGACCGCACCAGGACCCCGCCGCCTCTGGTCAGCCTGGCCCGCATCACCTGACCGCCCGAGGAAACCCCAGGGATGGGTGCTGTCGCGAAGATGTCCGTGTGAGCCCGCCCTACGATCACGTCCGCCTCAACCGGCACTTTCGTGGGCAGAGGGGGACCCGGTCCGATCTTCACGATGTTGTCCTGGTTGAGGGCCATCGAAGTGAACATAAGGCACCCGGGCTGGCAGCCCGCCTAGTCCAGCCGTGTCAAGCTATACGAACGTCTCCGCTATCACCCTCATCCACCTGCGCCGCCATCTCTCGAGGCTGAACGCCTGCGCCACATCACGGGCGGCCGTCCCCAGACGCACGCGCTGGTCCCTGTCGTCGATGAGATCACCAAGAGCATCGATGAGGTTCTGCACCGTGGGCCTTATGAGGCGGCCGTTGTAGCCGTCGATGACGAGGTCCGAAAGCCCTCCGGTGGCACTGGCCACGACGGCGCAGCCCGCCCCCATAGCCTCGAGGCAGGCAAGTGAGGTCCCCTCCGTCGATTTCGATGGAATGATGGCTATGTCCATGTTCCGGTAGACCCAGGGCATCAGCCCGGGAGGGCGCCAGCAGTAGAAAATCCTCTCGTTTGCGCTCGCCCACCTTATCATGTGGCTTTCCAGGACGTCGTCGTGTGCGCGGCCGACGAAGTGGAACTCCACGTTATCATATTCTTTCGTCAGCACCTCGGCTGCTCTGGCCGCCTCATTGATCCCTCGAACCGATGTGAGCCGCCTCGGGAAGATGATTCGCACCCGTTCATGCGCCTCGGGGTCCGGAAGACATCGATACGCGGCGAGGTCCACGAAGTTGGGGACATACTCGAACTTCTGGTTGAGACCCGGCCATGTGGCTGTCACCCACTGGATCGTGGCCGTATCCACCGAGACCACCTTCCGGACCGCCGCGAGCGCCATGAACAACCTACGACGCCACTCGCGCCTCGCTTCGCCTCCGCCGAGGGTGGCCTCGAAGGTGGGGTAGTCCCAGTAGATGCCGTGGGATATGCTGATGCTTTTCTCCAGCGCCTGAGGGTGGGCGAGAAACGTGACGAAGTATATCGCGTAATCGATGCCCGTGGCACGCTCGTGAAAGGTGTGGTTGAGGCGCGGCGCCGTCTGGAACTGGGCGTCGCCCTCAGGTATCGACCGCACCGGCACTCCCGGGATGAGTTCGCGCTCCCATCCCGTCCCGGCCTGCCACCACTCCACCTCGAACCCCATGTCCAGGAGAAGCCTGGTGAGCTCGGTGCCGTATCGCTCCGCGCCGCCGTATACGACACGGTTGCCGTCCGGGCTGAAATGGTTGGTGGTCAGCACGCCCACCCGCCCTGCATGTCGCCCTGAGCGGCGGTGGCCGCCGCCCCTTGGCGTGCCAGGCGCGGGCGTTTTGGCCAGGCGCGGGGCAGCCGGCGCCTTGTCCCCGCATGGCGGTACGTCCCCGACATCTTCTGCGTCCCCGGTCGGTGCAGCGCGGCCCCTTGCTGTCGCGTCATCTGCGCCGGTCCCGCCAGCGCCGTCACCTCCCGTTGCCGAGCCGGTTACGGCAGATGCGAATCGCGACCGGTACGGCAGAAGCTTGGAGTCAAACCAGCGCTCGAGTTTGACCTCTTGTGGCGGCGCGATCACGCTCTCGGTATGCTTCGATGAGGCGCCCCGCGTTTCAATCTCCCTGGACCTGTAGAACTCGTACTTCGCCCTGTGCTCCTCGCTCCTTGCCCAGCCAAGGTGCTTCACGCGTATGTCGGAGTGGAACGTGAGGAGCGGCCCCCGATACTCGAGGGGCCAGCGCCCGACGTGGATCGGCACGTCCGGCCATGTGCAGCGCTTGCCGGGAACGTAGCGCACAAGAAGCCGGACGAACCTGCTCCAGGGGTTCCACTCGCCGTCGACCCTGTAATGTGTGAGGCCCCCCCAGAAGTCGAAGAGCCTGAACTCGACAGCGTCATACTCCGCCTGGTTGATGAGATCCCGCACCTCGTGGCGCATCCTGGGCTCGAATAGCTCGTCGGCGTCTATCGCCAGGATCCAGTCGGGACGGGTCTCCTCCACCATCGTCCAGAGGCGCGCCCGAAGCTTCCCCTCGTGGCTAGTGAAAGCAGGTAGCGGGTTTCGTTCAAACCTGACGACCTTGTCGCAACTCGCGCAGATGGAGGGGGTGTCGTCATCGGACGCGTCATCCAGAACGACGATCTCGTCCACCCAGTCGGAAAGGTCCTCCAGGACCTGGCGAAGATATCTGCCAGCCTCGTTTCGGACTACCATCATCACCGTCAGCTTATTGCCAGACGACTTGCGAACAGGTGAAGCGCTTTCCATACCGTTGCCCGTCATCATCGCATCGCCACTTTCTCTTCTCATCACCCGCGTCTCGTTGTCCTCTTCTCATCGTGCTGTCCTCATTGTCCTCTTCTCATCACGTGTTCTCGTTACGCCCGCGGGCGAGGCCGCGCCGGCCGCGCGCGGCCTTCGACGGCCCTACACAAGCCCCGCCCGCCCTGTCCATCGACCCCACCCCTCTCTCACCCCGGCCAGCCGGGATGCTATTACGCCTGGGTCGCCACGAACACGAAATCGATAGAGAGATCCCGGTTCTGGACCAGGTTGCCCGCGCCTGGGTCGAGCGCCACGGTGATGGCTACCTCATGGACCGAGCCGAGAGGCAGCGAATGGCCGCCCGTGGGCTGGTCCACGAGGCCGGTGAGCGCCCCCGTGTAAAGCGTGGTCGTCGGCGGGCTCGCCTCCACACTTGCGTTGAGCGAGCCTGCGAGTATCTGCGCCATGCTCGCCGTGGTCGGCGACACAGCCGCCCAGTCCGCTGAGACGAAGTAGAGACAGTTGACGTCGCCGGCATTGGATACGGCGACCGTGCCCACGACCGAGGCTCCCGGCAGGAGCGCGGGCGACGCAAGTACAGCGCTTTCAGGTGATATGGCAACGCTTACGGTGGCCGTAAGCACCTGGTTAGCAGTGTTGGCGGCATCTCCGGTAAACGTGAATGATGGCATACTTATCCCTCCCTCGGGACAGAACAATGACCGTCGCCATGCGCCTGCCTGCGGGGGGCCGGCGCTGATGCGAATCCGCTCGCCCGACCGCGCGGCCGGCCGCCCGGCGAACCGACAGATCGACGGACTGGCGTATCGGCGTATCGGCGTATCGGTCCGCCGTCGTACCGGTGGACTACTGGCTCGGTGGACCGGTGGACCGACAGATCGCAGCACGGACTGCGGATAGGCCAGCGATGGTCCGTGCACACGCCGCGTACCGGCCGCGATCGGCCATCGCGTCCCGACCGCGCAGGTGCGCCTCGCGCGCCCGACTGCTTGCTTGCCTACTACCTATGCGCGCTGTCGCGCCTCCGCAGGTGCGCCGGCGACGCGAGGCCCGATCTCTGTCCCATCTGCCACATGATATGCACGCGGCGCAGAGGATGTGAGGACCGCGGTGGCGCCGGACGCCGGTCCTGGTCCAGGTGTAGGTTTATTAGTCTCGCCAGGTATGGGAACCGATTCAGCCTGTCCCTTCCGAACGGCTCCTTCGCCGCCGCCATCAGCGTCCAAACGCTGCACCACCTGCCACGCGAAGCGCAGCGGTATGCATGTCAGACGACCCGCAGGTTGCTGGCCGAGGGGGGCTATTCCTTGTCATGGACAGGATCGAGATCGACCTCGCCGGCCTGGGACCGGTGCATGGAGCGATGTGGGAGTGGCTGGAACGGCGCGCAGAGGTCAAGAGTGGTTGGGGTCCGGCGCACTTCCTCAAACGCCTGCGGAGCAAGGACGATAGCCCGGCACGGTTAGAAGACCTCATACGCTTGCTGCGGCAAGCCGGCTTCGCAGCGGACTGTCTACACCTCGTTCTCGACCGCGCCCTGATTGCAGCGGTCAAGGCGTGACACTCGGGCCGTCCCTGCTGACACAATCAATGCGATGCACGTGGCACCCGAGGCCGGTCCCGGAGCACTCCAGGGGAAGGCACGGGGGTGCACCGTCGCGCGGTGCATACGGTGCATAACGCCTCACGTTGCGGCAATACTGTGGGTGCTGGGCCTGCCGCCTGCAGTGAAACCGCCGGCCAGCGACCAGGGCGTCCGCACAGACACCAGAACCCGGGAACGCGCATGGCGTGGGCGGGCCGGCAACTGACACGGCGGCATAGCGGTGGTCATGGCGGTGATGGATAGTGACAAGCAACTTTGAGCCGCGGGCCGCGTACGTGGTCGGCGTGCGCGTCCGCGACAGGGCCAGGCACGGGCCCGAGGTCCAGGACGTGCTGACGAGATACGGCGACGTTATTGTAAGCCGTGCGGGATACCACAACCCGCAGAGCACTGACGGCATAATCACGATGGTCGTGGAGGCCGAGGCCGGGACCATCGCCAGCCTCGCGCAGGACCTGCGCAGGATAGAAGGAGTATCAGCCGAGGCGTCCGCGCTCAGTTGACCGTCTGTCCGGGTGTTGCAGGTGTTGCACGGGACCTTGCCGGTCTGACTGGTGGGGCGACAACCTCCCGAGGTTTTCAAAGAACGAAGACCTTGGACTCGGCGTTCTGCCGGGATGAGGCTTTCGGCGTCGGACCGGGCGGTTTCCGTTGGAGAACGCTTCCTCATTAAGACACCTCCCGCGCCAACCTGCTCACCACACAGCCATCATCGCCGGGGCAAACGGGGCAGCCGACCGAAAGGCGAGTGGAGAGGGGGCAGGTAGCAGGAGATTTGGTATGTTCGTGTGCGACTTGCCCAAAAAGCCACCATCCTGACCAGCAGGCGAGGCGGGATGCCAGGGAAACAACCAGGTGGTTCGCGTGAGGTGGCTAGAATCCTGGCATCGTTTCGCTCAACCTGGCAAGATATTGGGCATTTCACCTGTCCGCCCGCCTGCCGGCGCGGCGGACTGCCAACAAACTGACCAGCCTGAGCACGCAGGTGCCAGGAAACTGGTCACCGTTGCGCGCGAAGTGCCCAAAAAACCGCCACCTTGCCTCTCCATCGGCGCCAAGAACGGCCAGAGTGCCCAAGATCTAGCCAGTCTCACCCGGGAAATGCCCAGAAACTTGGCATCGCGGCGGCGAGGCCGGCCAAGCTGACAGAATCCTGCCAGTCCTGCCCGGCCCGACTCCGACGCATGGCCTTGCTTTACCGAAGTGGACGGCTTACCGCCTGTAATGGTGGCCCCCTTCACCCGTTCGCTCGGGCCGCGGACGGGCCTCGTTCACAGTGAGGCTCCGGCCCTGGAAATCCACGCCATTCAGGGCCGCAATCGCATCGGCGGCCTTGTCCTCGGACAACTCGACGAAACCGAAGCCCTTGTCGGGGATGACTCGGACCTCTACCGGATCATAGTCTGCGAACAGGCTGCGGACGTCTGCCTCAGTGGCTTGATAAGGCAGGTTTCCCACGTATAGACTCTTCAACGTCATCTCTAGCTCCTCGCTTTCGTGTCGCCTGGTCATGATTGACGGCACCTGATTCACTTCCACCCGTTCCCGCCCCGCGGCTTGCCCGGCCGGGGCAAGCAGGTGGATTCGCTTAAAGTATGCCCGGGACCGTGCGGAACTATCAACCCCGACACGCCTCACGGCTCAACTGGGATCTCGACGTCACGTGCTTTCCATGAGGACGAGCGCAGAAAGAGCGTTCTGTGATCGAAGGGGTCATTGACTTCGTGGTTCCCTCGCCCAGCAGCCTCAACCGCATCAGCTTCGAGAGACAGCTTGATTACTATAAGGAACTCGAGTTAATTTCCAAGGAGGTATGTACACACGAGTGACTCCAAAGCACCCCTGCCCAGGGCGAAGGCAGCTGGGTCCATGCCGTCCACCCATCCTGTCCGTTGTGATACCGTGAGGTTGCTCCGCGATCGACCAGAAGCAATCCGTCGCGGAAAACGCCCAGGATGCGCTGGCTGTCCTGGAAAATGCAGGGGACGCCGCAAACCGTGGTAGACGGGTTCCTATGAGATCGGGGAGGGTAACGTTGGGGTAGTAATGAATGTCCTCGGGAGTATACCCCAATGCCCGGGAACCCCCGAAAACACTGGAGCCGACGACCGGACTTGAACCGGTAACCTGCGCATTACGAGTGCGCTGCTCTACCGTTGAGCTACGTCGGCACCATACCCGAAATCCTGTTCAATTCGGCCGGACGCTGCCTATCTCGTAACCCTTGAACACAGCAGCCAGCTCGCAGTGAGAGTATAGCACAGGCGGGCTGGCGTGTAAAGACCCGGGAGGAGCTGGCGAGCCGCGCGGCCTACGCCGTCGCGCTCGTTTCCTGCGAGGCCGGCGCACTCCCCACGGCCTCGCCGCGCCTCACGCCCAGCATGAGGGCGAACGCCACCGCGAAGCTCGCGAACGCGCACGGGAACAGGGCATGCTTCCCGAGCACATCCATGAACCACCCGAAGACCGGCGGAGCCACGATGGCTGCAAGAGCGGAGAAGAAGTAGTAAAGGCCTGTATACGCCCCGATCTTCGCCGCGCTGGTCATGTCCACAACCATCGGGTACGAGTTGATGTTGATGAGCGCCCATGCCACGCCGCCGACGAGCAACAGCGCCGTGAGGGTCAGACCCGGCCGGGCGAACGTCATTGCGAGGAGCATGAGCGAAAGGCCGACGATCCCCGCAAGTATCGTCCGCCGCCGCCCGATGGCCGTGGCGATGAACCCGCTCGGGATCGCGAAAACGAGAAAGGACAGCGAGAAGAACCCAAGGACGAACGAGGCCGCCGCCGGGGTCATCCCCCACACCTCGACGCCGTACAGCGTAAACAGCGCCTCAATCCCACTCCATCCGACGAACCAGAAGAAGATCGCAAGAAGCAGGCACAGGGCGCTCTTGTCCTGGTCCGCCAGGACCTCGCCCATGGCCTGGACGATCCCGACGCTCTCCTCTTTCTTGCCGCCGTCGGCCTCCCCGCCGCCCATGTCGCGCGGCTCGCGAATCGTCCTGAGCAGGACAAGGAGGATGACGATCATGAGCGCGCTGGTCACCACGAACGGCAGGCTGGGGCTTACCTTGAAAAGCTGCGAGAAGGCGAAGAACGCAAGGAGCGCGCCCAGGCCGCCCATGAAGTTGATTATGCCGTTGGCCTTGCTGCGAAGCGGGGACGGCGTGATGTCGGGCATCAGGGCCACCGTGGGCGCCCGGAAGGCCGTCATGGCGATGTTCATCACGATGATGACCGGGATCATCGCCCCCAGCGCGAACCTGGTGACCGGGATGAGAGCGAAAAACACCGCCGCCACGGGCACCCCTGCCAGCAAGAACGGCATCCTGCGCCCCACCCTGGTCCAGGTCCTATCGCTGAGTGCGCCAAAGTAGGGCTGCAGCGTTATGGCGGCGATGTTGTCGAAGGTCATGATGAGTCCGACGAGCGTGGTGCGGTAGGCGGCGTCCTTCAGAAGGTCGGAAAGGAAGATTGGCACGTACGAGTTGTAGATGGACCAGCTCAACGAGATACCGAAGAAGCCGAGGCCGAGGACGAGCGTCTTCCCATAGTTGAGCCTCACCGGGTCACCCTCCTCTCATAATATCGCGCCAGCTCGCGCGCCCCGGCGCCCCCAGACAAGAATAGGTTGCGTCGAGCCGCGCCAGGCTTCATGGCGTCACACCAGCCCGCGTCATGCCACGCCGTTGCTCATGAACTGGCATTCGCCCTGACAATCTGAACCATGGCCGCGGGACGGTTGGTGATCACCACATCCACGCCCCAGGCGATCATCCTGCGCATGTCGTCAGGCTTGTCAACCGTCCAGGTGTGGACGGCGAGGCCTGCAGCGTGCGCGCCCGCCACGATCTCCGGCACCACTGCGTAGAACGCCGGGTGAATCGCGTCTGCCGGGACCTGCCGCGCGTACACCCACGGGTCCACAAGCCCCTCCATATATAGGACGCCCGTCCTGACCGAGGAGTCCACGGCCTTGGCCGCCCTCAGCGAGAAGTGGTTGAACGACGAAAGCACCGTCTTCCCGACGATGCCGAATTCCTTCAGTACGGCGATGGTTTTCTCCTCAATGCCGGGATAGAGGACGAGCCCGCTCTTGATCTCGATGTTGATGAGCTTGCAGTTTACGGTCACGAGATCGAGGACCTCTTCGAGGGTTGGGATCGTCTCGCCCCGAAACCTGGCCGCGCTGCCTGCGCCAACGCCACCGCCGACTCCGGCGCCAGCCCCAGCACCAGTGCCGCCACCAGCGCCTGTACCGCTGCCGAACCACGAGCCCGCATCCAGCGCCTTCAGCTCGGCAAGGGACATGTCCTTGACCCAGCCCTTGCCGTTCGTCGTCCTGTCCACCCGCTCGTCGTGGATCACCACCAGCTTCCCGTCGCTGGAAAGCTGCACGTCCAGCTCGAAACCGTCCACTCCGACATCGAGGCCGGCCCTGAACGCGGCGAGGGTGTTCTCCGGCGCCACGTCAGGTGCGCCACGGTGCCCGAGGACGAGAGGCTTAGCCGCCATGTTTCCACCCGCCCCCTGTTTACAGGTCTCTTCTCGCACGCGCAGGGCGCCGCTCGCACGCAGCGCCCTGCGAAGCATAGCCTTTTATTCATTCAACAGGGACCCCCGCGATCCCTGCTTGCCCGCGCCTGACTATATCTCGTGCGCCACGCGCATTCCCTCCAACACAGCGTGGGTTATGCGCCGTGGCCTCCAGGCGTCGCCGACGACGTAGTAGTCTATGCCTGCGCCTTCAAGCTGCTTCGCGAGCCCGTCCTCCGACGCCGACCCCACCGCGATGACTACGGAATCGAAGCCCGAAAGGGTCTCGCCCTTCCCGTCCTTCTCCACCGTCACGTCGCGCTCGCCGATGGCAGCCAGCTTCGCGCCGGTCACGATCTTCACGCCCCGCCCGGCCAGGCGGTCCAGTAGGAGCGCCCCCACGAGCGGCCCGACGTCGGACGCCACGCGCGGCAGCATCTCGATGATGGTGACCTCGTGGCCCTTTTCGGCGAGGTGCTCGGCGGTTTCACATCCCACGAGGCCCCCGCCTATCACCGCGACCCTCTTCCCGACGGTCGCCTTGCCCGTCAGCACGTCCCACGACATCGCCACGTTCGGGCGGTCCGCCCCCGGGACGTTCACGCGCGCCGGGTGGGCGCCCGTCGCGACCACCACCGCGTCGGGCTTCTCGGCGCGGATGGCGTCCAGGGTCGCCTCCCTGTTCACCTGGACGTTGACCTTGAGCCTGCCGACTTCCCCCGTGAGGAAGTCCCTGAACGTGGCGATCTCGCCCTTCTGGGGCGGCGTCGCGGCAAGCGGAAGCTGCCCGCCGAGGCTGGGACCCTTCTCCCACAGCGTAACCTGGTGGCCGCGGAGCGCCGCCACGCGCGCCGCCTCCAGGCCGGCCGGCCCGCCGCCCACCACGAGGACCTTGCGGGCAGCCGGGGCCTTTGCCAGCGTGAACTGGGACTCGAAGCCCGCCCGCGCGTTGACCGTGCATCCAATGGGGTGGTCCTGGAACAGCTCGTCGATGCAGCCCTGGCAGCACGCGATGCACCGCCTGAGTTCCCCCACGCGCCCCTCCACGATCTTCCGCGGCGTGTCCGGGTCCGCGAGAAGCTGGCGCCCCATGGCGACAAGGTCGGCCTTGCCCTGGGCAAGCAGCCCCTCCGCGACCTCGGGGTCGTTGATGCGCCCCACCGCTATGACCGGGATCTTCACGACGGACTTTATCCCGCTTGCAAGGTCCGCAAGGCACGCGCGCGGCAGTGACATCGGCTGGATGATCCACACTGCGGACTCGTACACGCCCGCCGAGACGTGCAGGGCGTTGATGCCCTCGTGCTCGAGGCGCCTGGCCACCTCTTTCGTTTCGTCCAGGGTGAGCCCGCCCGGCACCTTCTCGTCGGCGCTCATCCGGTACAGCACCGGGAAGTCGGGCCCGACCGCCTGCCGCACGGCGCGCACCACCTCGAGCGGAAAGCGCAGCCGGTTATCGAGGGTGCCGCCGTATTCGTCGGTCCTCTTGTTGGCATACGGGGACAGGAACTCGTCGATGAGGTAGCCGTGGGCGCCGTGGACCTCCACGGCGTCGAAGCCCGCGGCCTTCGCCCGGCGCGCGGCCTCGCCGAAGGCCCGCACGATCATGGCAATCTCGTCCTTCGACATCTCTTTGGGCGTCTCGCCCTTCGTCGGGTCCGGTATCGGCGACGGGGCCAAGAGCGGCCCGCCCGTCACATCGGAGGTGGTCTGCCTGCCGCCGTGGTAGAGCTGGATGGCGATCTTCGCGCCGTGGGCGTGGACGGCGCCCACCAGGCTGCGCAAGCCCGGGATGAGCTTGTCCGAGTAGATGCCGACCTCGTTCTGAAAGCCTTTCCCGGACGGGTGAACGTACGAGGCCTCCACGATGATGAGGCCCACCCCGCCCTTCGCGCGCTCCGCGTGATACGCGCGCAGCCTGTCGGTGACCGACCCGTCTTCGTAGGCATAGTTGGTCACCATGGGCGGCATGACCATCCTGTTTCGGAGGTCCATGTTCCCGATCTTCGTCGGGCTCGTGAGATTCGGAAATCCTGCCATGTCACACTCGCTCCCTTTCCTGGCGTTCTTGAACCTTTGGACCGCTAAACGTGCCCCGCAATAGGTTTTGCCAGGGTACGGAAACGTATGCTTAGCGCCATGTTGCACTGCGTTCCGCAGGCAGAGTATTCCGCGCTGCTATTACCAACGGCGCTCACACTTGAGGCTCTGCAAAGGATTGCCGATTAATGATTCTATAGTAGTGTTCTATGGGGCCACAAACCACGACACGACGCCATGTGTCAAGTCCTACATGTCACCTGCTCCGCCACCGCGCCAGCCGCACGGCGCATTCCTGTTGTGGCAGCCGGCTTCCCGCAGCAAGCATCGTCCCAAGGGCAGTCGCTGCTGTTCCCATATCGATGGCTTGCAGTCTCACCATTTCATCGAGAAGCCACAGGACTCCGTGGACCGTCACGTCGTGTTCTTCTGCCGCGCGCCTGAGATGGTTGTCACCAGTGAGAAGCGGAGCCCTGAGCCGCATCGCGAGCACCAGCGCAAAAAGGTCGTTGGTAGACACTGCTCGATACCGTTCCCGGCACCGCAATTGCGACACAAAGCGCACCTCGCTGCCTGATAGCTCGCAGGTTGCCAGGCCGTACGCAACGATCTCGGCTCCGTCGGGGATCAGCAATTCCTGCACTATGACATCTGGTGCGGCAAATCGGGCGGGAAGGTCGAAGACTCTGCGCACCAGCCCGCCCACATGAAGGTCTATCCAGATATTGGCGTCAGTAACGTAGGTCTGCCGGTAGGCCATCGTGCTCCTCCGCAGTCTGTTTGCGGAAGTCACTGAGGGGTATGCCCAGCAACTCAGACGCCCTGGCATCTGAAATGATGCCTTCGGCCACGGCCCGCAGCGCGAGCCTCCTCATCCGGCTGGGCTTTTCGGGCGGCAATTGGTCACCAGGCTCTGCCTTGTGCCATCCGCGACTGCGAAACGTCTTGAACAGCCGTACTGCCGCTGCCTCTGATAGGACGCCGGTATCTTGCGCCCGGCGAACCCAGGCCTGCATGCTCAGGCCGTACTTGTGTTTCAAGAGATGTAGTTCGAGGAGGCCCAGGTTCCGGCGTTGTTCTCCGAGTTCCAGCTTCACAACGCCGGCTGGTACCAGGAATGCACCGGCAAACCTGTGGGCCGCTGCTTCTGCTGACGGCGGTGGCGCTCCGGACGCCTTCTCGTCGACTTCCAGCACAAGGTGCCCCAACTCGTGGGCGAGGTTGAACCTCTGCCTGTCTCCAGGAACGCCATCCTTAACCACGATCACTGGGTCATGTCCGGCCCAGAACGTGCAAGCGTCGAAGTCGGGATAGCCATCAACAAGGCCGACCTTGACGCCGTGGTCCTCCAGCACTTCCATGAGGTTTTCGATAGGGGAAACGCCCAGACCCCATCCCATACGCAGATTCTCCGCGGCCGCCTCGGTATCCTCCGGGCTGCTAACGTGGTAGCGCAGATCCTCCGGAAATCGGCATCTTGCACCGCAGCCAAGCGATGCCAGGGTTTCGATTTCCAGATAGCGCTCGAGCCACTCCTGGATCCGCCCGGCAATGGAGTCCTCCTGCGAACGAGTAAGCCTGGACCGCTTGCGGTGGTACGCAGGCACGACGGTAACTGCAGACGGAGGGCGGAGGAAGAACTCCACCTTGACCCCCAGTGCCGCCGCCAGGCGCAACAAAGATCCTGAGCTCGGAACGTCAAGGTCTCTCTCGTACTTTGAAATCGCCTGCGCACTGAGACCTGCCTTCTCCGCCAGACCGCGCAGACTGAGCGCCGCCGCCCTTCGGGCAAGTCTTATCCGCTGGCCGATCGACACTAGCGTCGCCTCCTTTCTCCGGTTTACATTGTACCCTTGCGACAGCCATTTGTAAACCAGACGGGGGCGATTTCGTCATCCGTGGATCAACCGGGGCAGACATCGGACGCACACCCAAAGGCTGTCGCCCTTGAAGCGGCAGGGGACCAGGATCTCAGCGCCTTCGCCCGAGCCGCACAGAAAGCACCGCTGGGCGACGTGCGGCTGCGGTTGAGTCTGCGGCTGGGCCTGGGGTTGGGGCTGAGGCTGAGGATGAGGATGAGGATGAGGACGAGGATGCGCCTGTGACTGCGGCTGCTGCTGCGATGGGGGTTGTAGTTGCGACTGTGGTTCTGGTTGCGGCGGCAGCTGCGGCTGCGATTGCGGTTGCGTCTGCGACGGGATCGCCCCGTGCCCCGCTGCCGCTGCCCCTCCCGCTGCAGCTGCGACTGCGGCGGCGGCTTCCCGCGAAAACTCTGGCGCCTCCCTCTCCTCGATGGACAGCGCGCCCGTGGGGCAAACGGCGAGGCAGAAACCCGCACCGTCGCACAATTCCTCGCGCACTACCCTGGCCTTACCGTTCACGAGCTGGATGGCGCCCTCGGCGCACGGGGTCACGCAGAGTCCACACCCGTCACACTTCTCCTCGTCGATCCGGACGATCTTTCTTACGGGCATATTCGACCCTCCCTACGTGGTCCTCTGCCAGTGCTGCCGTTCCACGGCAGGGCCATTGTTACAGGGTGTCTACGACCCGAAGGGGCGGAATCCCTACTTTGCAATATAGGCTTCTCACGGGCCGATGTGGCTGGCGGCGAGGCCCTCTTTCGCCGGACTGCGTTCGCCAGACTACGTTCGCCCGGCTGCGCTCGCCGGACTGCGCCGTCGGACCGCGCCGTCGGACCGCGCCGTCGGACTGCGCGCGAGAGGTGGCGCCACGCATCCGTGGCACCACCTCTCGTAGCACCGCACCATCGCATGGGCGCAATCGCAGCCACGCCTGCTACAACACGCCTGTTACGATTCGGCACGGGCAACCTCCGACGTCGAGAAGACCGTGCCCAGCGGATAGCTCGCCATGTAGGACAGCGCACGCAATGCGTAATCGGTGTTTCTTCTGATGAACTCCACATCGGAAGCCCAACTCCCTTTGGTCTAAGACTTACAGGACTAGTGTAGTCCTATATGCGTGGTCCTGCCAGTACCGTCGTCAAGGCACAAGACAAGGCAGTCGATCGGGCCAGTGGCCAGCATATGCGCGAGATGACCCGCGGTTGAATCCCCCTGTCTCCGGAGCAAGGAGGGGATTCTGTACGAACGATCGAGGGACTCGACGAGGGAAAAAGGAGTTTCCACCGAGAAGTTGTAATGTTACATAGAGTACCTAAGTGAGAGTGCAGGAGACTGTTGATTTCCTCCACTTTATGGCAACGCAGCTCGGTGGAATCCCGGAAAACGGTCGCCGCCCACGGCCGAACTGGTAGCTACTGGGGAAAATCAACGGTCTCGTGCAGAAATGCTCCCGACTTTTGGGAGGGGTTGCTGGTGATTGCATGAGGGGTGTCAAGATCCGGCCACTCGCCCGACGGGCCGGATTTTGGCGAAGCGCTCCCCGCTTGGGGTGCCGTCCCCGAGTGCAATACCGGCAACTCACCAGATGTTGGCAAACTGGGAGGAACTAACGAACCCTCACTTAGTAGGAACATACACCGGTCTGGTGTTTGTTCGCCACGCCGCATGCGCATGAGGCTGAAATGGCGACTCCAGGCTGTCGTTCTGGTTCTGTATGTTCCAGCAAATTCTAGCCAGGACAGCACACCTACTCAAGAGAGTGATTCCCATGCCTGAACAGCTAATTGCGCAGGCCGGATCGACTCCGAGCATGAAACTGCAGAAGTTCCGGTGGGGTGCCCTGCAGTGGGTGAGCGAGTCAACGCTGACAGGCGAAGGCAGGGCCATGCTTGTTGCACGGGCCTCGTTCCGGCCCGGCGCCATACAGCATGCGCACTATCACCTGGATGAACAGGTGCTTTACGTGGAGCGTGGCCGGGCCATCTGCGAAGTGAATGGGCGATCCTTAGAGATCGGTCCCGGGGATCTCTTCCACGCGCCGCCATTTTGCTGGCATTCTGTGCACAACAGGGAGGACACGGACCTGGTCCTTCTCGTTACGTACAGGGAGGTCGATCCTTTTGTTACTCTCAATCTTGAACGCCTGAAGGGCGGGACGCTGCACCCTCTCCCTACGCATGCCTACCTGGAAACGACGCTTGCGCGTCTATCTGACAGCTTGCTGACATTGGAAGATGTGCACTCCTTGCTTAACACCATCGGAGCAGAGATGCTCGTAGTGGACCCCTCAGGGCTCGTCGATCATCCCGAGCGTCTACCCGCCTTCTGCAGGCTGGTGAGGTCCACCCCTGGTGGGCTGAGGATGTGCAGGGCGAGGCTGGCGCAATTCTCCAAGGGTCACATGCTCGGGTGTAAGGTCGTGGATAACGATACCTGCTACCAGGCATACGCTGGAGTGTGCTGCGCCGGGGTGACGTTTGTCGCAGTTCCACTTGGACCTCCCGGGGTGCGAGCCGGTACCGTGCTTGTCACAGGTATAACGTTGGTCTCGCCAGACGAGCCGGCAGTGCTCCGGAAGCTATCTTCCCTTGAATCCAGACTTGGCTTTCCTCATGGTCATCTCGTCGCTCCCTACTCCGCGGTCCCTCAGGTATCCAAGAACAACCTGTACGCACTAATGCGCCTTCTCCTCGGCGTTGTAATAGACGGGACCGAGAAATCAAAGGGAGCTTGCATCAATAGAAACATGCAGAGAAACGGAGAGAGACAAGGAGCGCTGCACCAGCCTACAGCACATCCCAGCCAGACCGATCCCGGCAGCGCACAGCAAGTGTTTGCGCTAGATTCGCTTCCTGCCACCGAATTGCTAGATCCTCCAGGGTCGGCGGAAACACCATTGCGGGGTCTGGCAGGGCTACCCTCGTTGCGGAGCACCACCGATAGCAGCCTTGAAGAGGCCTGCGAGTATGTGCATGCCAGATGTAACAGGCCCCTTAGGCTGCGTGAGGTAGCGCGCCACGTCTTCATGAATCCATGTTATCTCTCTCGAAAGTTCAAGCAGAGCTTGGGGATATCGTTTTCCCAATACCTGCACCTAGTCCGCATCGAACGAGCGATAGCCCCCTTGCAGGCAAAACCGGGCGTATCGTTGAAGGATTTAGCCTTTTCGCTGGGATTCTCTTCCCCGTCGCATTTCACGCGCGTTTTCAAGAGAATCACTGGCCTCACGCCAACGCAGTACCGTACACAGCGTCCCTGTTGAATCCATGTTGATCACCACGCCTCGTACTCTCCACATTGTTTCGGGGCCTTTTCGCTTTCATACGCATGGGATCACGTGGACCAAACCAGCCGCGACCACCCATGCAGGTGTGTAGCTATCGGTGTGGTTATGCCGTGAAGCTGCCGACAGACTATGTCTCCTTGCATGCCGGGGGTGGATCGATCCGGCGGCGACGCGACCGGAAAGGCGACCGGTGTGTCCGAGCATATCAATCTCACATGTGGAGGTCTTCTGAAAAAGGTGACTCAGGCGCA
>DKEX01000138.1 GCA_002452295.1 Firmicutes bacterium UBA6811
CGGCATCGAGCCACTTTCGGACGTTTCCGCGGCCGGCGTTGTAGGCGGCGAGCACAATGACCTTGTCGCCGCCGAACTCGCGCTCGAGCGACGCCAGGTACCACGTGCCGATGCGAAGGTTCACCCTGGGGTCGTGGAGCATCTCGGGCTCGAACAGCTCCATGCTCAGCTCCTGTGCCACCCACCTGCCTGTGTCCGGCATCACCTGCATGAGGCCCCTCGCACCTTTCTCGGACACCACCTGCGGCCGGAACCTGCTCTCAACTCGCATGAGGGCGGTCACGAGAAACGGGTCCACGTTGTGCTCGGCGCAGTACTGCGTCACAAGGTCCTTGTACGGGGTTGGATAGGCCCGCTCCAGGTACCACCTGGAGTGAAAGAAGAGGTAAACGGCAAGAAGAGCGCCGAGGAAGGTGAGCGCCCACCGCGCCGCCCGACGAAGGTTCAGTACTATCACGCTCTCACCATCTCCGGGTTGCGTTCGTTACTATTCGATATACATCGCGGCGGCGTTCTATTCGCACGTTGGCGAACCAGCGCCTCGCGGCGCACCGGCGCAGGGTTTTCCGCCGGGTCTCGCCCGGCGAAGGTAGGGGTCAAGCTGGCCCAGGATTCGTTCCACCTGCCGCACCGCATCTTCCGGCGCGCCGGAGTTGTCCACGACGAAGTCGGCCCGGCGGGCCTGCTCTTCAAGGTCTCCCTGGGCACGCGCGCGGTCGAGGGCTTCCTCCCGCGAGAGCCCGTTTCTCGCCACGATCCTCTCCACGCGGGTCGCCTCGCCGGCTGTCACGCATATAACGCAGTCAACGAGCGCATCAAGACCGGCCTCGTAGAGAACGGCGGCGTCCACCACGACGAGAGGATGCTCACGTGCGGCCTCGCGCACCTGCTCGCCGGTGGCCTCAAGGAGCCTCGGGAACATGATCCCGTTCAGGCGGGCGAGGGCGTCGGGGTCGCTGAACACCAGCCTTCCGAGGGCCCTGCGGTCGAGGGTGCCGTCATCGCGGCGAAACTCCGACCCAAACTCGCGGATCACCGCCTCGAGCACAGGCCCGCCCGGCTCGACCAGCTCACGCGCCACCTGGTCCACGTCGATGACGAAGGCCCCGCGGCAGGCAAGAAACGAGGACACGCGGCTCTTGCCGCTCGCGATGCCGCCTGTCACGCCGATGATCACTGCTACAGCCTCCGGATGTGCCAAAAGTCATGGATCAAGGAATTCGAGAAAACCTCGGGAATTCCTTCCCTAACAGGCACGATGCCGGTAGGGACTCGCTGGCAAGGAAAGGAATGCTGTCCCTCCATGCCCGTTGCTGGGCCACGCCGCCTTGCCCCTCCCCTCCCCTCCCCTCCCTTCCCATCCCATCCCTGCCTCTCCCTACGCCTCCGGACCGCTCTCGTCTCGTCTCGCCTCGCGTCGTCTCGTCCTGCTCCACTTCGCCCCTCCTCAACCCGCCTTGCGTCGCCCCGCATCCCTGTTGATGGCTAGAATCACGGTAGCCCGCCGGGCAGCCTCTCCCGAGCTGGCCGCTACCTGAGCCTCATGAGCCCGAGCAGAATGAGGATGCCACCTGGCACTCTCTCGATGCTTGGGGCAAACGTGCTCCTCCTGATCCGGTGCCCTACGGCGAGGCCAGTGCTCACGAACACAAACTGGGTGGTGCCAGCAACGACGGGAGTCAGGACGCCCGAAAGCCCTGCCATCCCGGCCCCGAATCCCACGCCCAGGGCATCGATGGCGAGGGCGAGCCCGAGAAGGAAAGCCTCGCCAGGCGTGAGCACGCCCGATGAGTCGAGGTCTGCCCGCGCAGGCTCATCCAGGAGCCCGGGCACCATGGCGAGGAACCCCACGAACCGCCTGGGCCAGGAAAGAGCACTGTAGACTCCGCGGCGTGCGGCCGCGCGATCACCTCCACCTCCACCGTCGCCCGGACGCCGGCCGCGCGTTCCCCCCGTCCAGCGCGCCCGCGGGCGAAAGGACCTCCCTGCGTCATCTCCCGGCACCACGTCTTCCCATGTCACCCTGCCGGATGCTCGCCGTGCGCCTGCCGGCGCCGTCGCCGCCGGCCCGCGCCACAGCATCCAGGCTCCGAGGGCTATAAGGACCCCTCCGCCGATCAGTCTACCCGCAACGGGAGCGAGGAATCCCGCAACAACCTGCCCGCTCCCAAGAGATAGGAACACCACAACAGCCGATACCACGTTCATCACGAGGAGCGAGCCCAGGGGCACCTTTATGCCCCGCAGGCCCTCGGCCACTCCCGCAGCGAACCCGTCGATGCTGATAGCAATCGCAAACAGCAAAACCGCAAGCACACGCCCATCGTCCCTTCCGCCCATAGCGATCATCGGTTCCACCATGGTCCCGGTTGTTACCATACGGCGGCCACAGGGGATGGGTGCGTGTACTCACCTGACTCGGACCGGGACGGCGCCGGGGAAGGGGCGGCGGCATGGCGGTATGGGAGCGGGAAAGGCAGGAGTGGATGCGTGAAGTCTTCGCAGGTGGGACGCCTGGGAAGCCGGCAACTCCCCATAGCCGCGACGGCGCGCACACGGCCAACACGCTAGCTACTTGGCAGGAGCCCGGCGAGCCGACCGCTGCGGCTGGAGTACCCGGCGACATGAGTCATTAGGGCGAAGCGGCAGGCGTTGAGACGCCACTGGCATAGTGGTGCCCGCCCAGTGCCTGGCATACATTGGCGCTCGCCACGCAAATGGAAAGGCCCCAGGGGGGACCCCGGGGCCTTTCCATCAGGCTTTCCTACGCCTCCCCTTAGAAGGGGACAGTGATGGTCAGCTTGTAGAAGTCAGGATTCGGCGCGACGTCGGCGGTGCAGAGCCACGCCCACGGCTTGCCGTCGTCGAAGTCGTTGTCACACGGATCTCCGAGCGCGCTCGCACCGTAGCTCAACTGGATCGTGCTATCGCCGAGCTTGACGGTGTATGCAGCATCCCACGTGCCTTCGTTCGCCTTGTAGCTGTAGCCAAGCTCGAACGTGCTGTTGGACGACACGGTATACGTGAGGGTGTTGTGTACCGTCGTCAGGTAGTGGTCCTCGAAGCCAGGCTCCGTGCTCTTACCACTCAAGACAGCGATCTTGTCGCTGAAGAGCTCATTGAGCGTCAGGTTGGCTTCGGCATAACCGACGTAGGTGGTCTTGGCATCGGCTGACGATAGCCGCACGCCCCTTGCGAGCCCCGCGAGCACGGTGTCAACCTGCTTGATGCCGGCGGGCACGAACGTCTGCTTCGCCTCGGCGTAGGCTTCGCCATCCAGGCGAGTATGATTACCGACAACGGTATTGTCGTCGATGAAGTCATACTTGCCGGACTCGTATGCCACGTTACCCTTTACGAGCACTCCCTCGATGGGCTTGACCTCAGCCGAGCCGTCGAGCTTGAACCCGGAACCCTCGTCGGTACCGAGGTTGGCACCCATCCACTGCGCGCCGCCGCTCACCGTGAGGTTCTCAGCAGGAGTGTACTCGACATTGCCGTAGATGTTCTTCCTGTAGTCGTCCTTGACATCGCCAGTCTTTGTTAGGAAGTCCTGATACGACCCTCCGACGGTCACCTTCACAGGCTCAGACGGGCTGAACTCGGCCTTCCCGTAAGCCTTGTTGTACGCCGCATCATTGAGATCCCCGTTGTAGGCCACGCGATAGTCATCACCCAAAGTCAACTTGACGGCCTGGCCGCCGATGTTGACGTTGGTGGCGGCCTCGCCCTGGAGTTGACGGCTGCCCTGGAACGTCACGGCGTCGCTCTCGTACGGGGCAACCGCGTGGAACTCAGGATCAACCGCGCGGAAGTTGCCGCTCAGGGTGAAGTTACCGGCCGCGATGCCAGCGACGTTTACCTCGAACGCGTTCACAGGATCGCTCCACGCACCCGCCGTCTGGGTTCTCTCTAGCGCGAGGGCTGCCGTGAACTTGGCCCCCTCAGACACCGGGAGCGGACCGGTGACATCGGCCTCGACGTTCACCAGCACCTCGTCAGTAGCTTCCTCAGCAGCGTAGATCGCGCCGACGGTGTGCCCGCTCGCAAGCCCGTAGGTGACACGGCCCAGCGCATATCGCGGGTACGTGGGGTCTGTGTCGGCCGTAGGATTCATGGCTATGAAGTAGCTGGTGAACCCGATTCCGAACGGCTGGCCAGCCGCCTTGAACGTCGCACGCGCGCCGCTGCCGATGGACTTCACCAGGCCAAGCGGATCGCCGAAGCTCGCGAACGCGTAGTCGCCGCTCTTCGCGTCGGTCAGGCTGAGGGTGAGCGGAGCGCCCTTGAAGACGAAGAGGTAATTATCGGCGGCCTGCTTCACCTTCACCACGTTGTTGTCGGAGTACACAACGAGCGGAACGTGAGCTGACATCAGTTCGCCTTCGGCGAAATC
>DKEX01000055.1 GCA_002452295.1 Firmicutes bacterium UBA6811
GCCGGGAACTCCTGGGAGGCCTGGAAGGCCTGGAGGGCCCGATTTCCCCGGCGGAACCGTGGGAGGGGCCGTTGCAAAGATCCTTTTCCTGGGGCCGCTGAACGCAATTGCGGTATGGGCTGCGATTATCCTGACGGGCGAGCACCTCTACTGGCTGCTCGCGTTGCTCGTCATATGGAAGATGGCAAAGTCAACTGCCCCTTGCTTGTCAGGAACGATATATGGCTCCATGGGATATGCTCCTTTCATGTAAGGCGCTCCTTACTTGGATTATGCCCCATACCAGAGATCGCGCCAAGGCATAAAGATTTGGGGCCGTCCTATATTGAGACCTGTGGTTCGTAGATGACAATGCCCTTGCTCAGTATTTCTCTCGCCAGAAACGAGGACCGTGCGTTGAGGTCTTCTGGGGCAAAAGGGTGGGGTTCGATTCTGGGATCGATCTTTGCAGCGATCATTGTTTCATAGAGCGTTTTCCGATCATCCCATGGGTTGCGCCCGAATACAGGGGAAACGACGGCGATGTCGATATCGCTTTCCGGCCCAGGAACGCCGGTAGCATAAGAGCCAAAGAGGATCACCCGCTCAAGCGGAATCCTTTCATTGAGCGCCTCCACGAACCTTCTCACCCGCGCGACTATGTCAGCTTGGACTCCAGCCACGCTACTGCCTCCTTGGTCGAAGTGTAGAGCCGCCTGAACCGCACCGGCGGGTTCTCCAGAAGTGGATCAGGGGAAGACCGTGTCTATGCTGAGCTTAAACCCGGGCAGGATAGGGCTTGCCAGTGTGGATCCCGGAGCATAAACGCCTGCGGTCGATAGGTCCCCATCCTTGAGCATGGCCACCTCGATGCTTCGGCTTTCGGGATCTGTCAGCCAAAGCTCGCGTATCCCGAAGCGCGCGTAGGCCTGACGCTTGATCTTTCGATCCCATCCGGCTGTTCCGGGGGAGAGAACTTCCACCACAAGGTTCGGAGCGCCCCAGATATTTGCCTCTTTGATGATGCCGAGGCGGTCGTTCGATACGTAAAGAAGATCCGGCTGCACCACGTCATGCTCGCTCAGAACTACGTCAAGGGGTGCAAAGTACACCTTCCCGAGACCGCGGTCTTCGATCCACTCCAGCAGCGCTCTATACAGGCGCTTCGAGATCTCCTGGTGAGCCACGCTCGGCGACGGAACCACCCTGAGCACCCCCCCGATGAGCTCGTAGCGTTGCTGCCCAGGCGGAATCTGGCAGTAGTCATCGTAGGTAAGGCGCAGAGAAGGTGCAACCTGCGCTGGAGCGACCTCCCGCACGCTGTCCGGCCCTGTCACAGTGCTCCCCCCAAGACAAACCTGATTGTATCGGTCACGTCCGCAGTATCGATCCGGGCTCGGCTTGATTGTATCATGCCGGGGCTCATGCGGCCATCCTCCGTTTGGGTGAGGATACATGCGCTCCGCACAGCTCTGCCGCCCTACCGCTTCACTGCTCTACTGCCCTACCGCTCTATGGCTCCAGAGATCTGGCGCAATTGCCCTGGTTGGGCTAGAATATCCATGGTCTATGGTCCACAGTCCACGGCCCGAGGAATCACTGGCTTGCTGTGGGGTGCGTGGCAAATGCTGGTGCCTGGTGTTCACCCGCGTTCGGGCAGGCGTGGGGACTCAGGCGAGCCAGAAGAAACGCGCCCGTGATGAAAGGGGGCCTGCGACGGCCATGTTCAGCAACACCAAGCCCTACCTTCTGGGGATAGACGTCGGCACGACGCACATAAAGGCGGTGATATTCGACGCCGCTGGCACGGAGGCCGCGCGGTGCGTTGCCTCCACGCCTTCGCAGCCCGGCGGCGGCCCGGGCCAGGTGGTATGGGATCCCGGGGTGATTTGGCAGACGGTCATCTCGGTCACGCGCGGGGCGATGGAAATGCTTCAGGGAAAGCACGCGAGGCCCTCCAGGCGCTCCCGCAGTGCCCTCCCAGGTCCTGAGGTTGCCCGCGAGGGAATCGGGGCCGCAGGGGCCACCTCCCAAGTTGGCGGCACCGCGGCTGGAGCGACTGTCGCGGGAGGTCAAAGCGGAGTTGGGCCTGAGTACGCCGCCTCCCCTGTTCCTGAAATCGTCGGCGTGGCGGTCGCAAGCGTCGGCGAGTCGGGCGTCCCGCTCGACCGCGACGGCCGCCCCCTCTACCCGATAATCGCATGGTTCGACCCGCGCACGGCGCCGCAGGCCGCATGGTGGACCAGGGAGATCGGCCAGGAGCGAACGAGGGCTATCACGGGGCTGTCGGTCAAGTCCATATACTCGGCGCCGAAGATCCTCTGGCTCCTCGAAAACGTGAACGGGCTCCGGGACGCCATTGACGCCTGGCTGCCGGTGTCCAGCTTCGTGACGTTCAAGCTGACCGGCGGTGGCGGTGGCAGTGACGGTAGTGGTAGCAGTAGAAGTAGCGGTAACAGGGGCGGTAGGCGCCCCGCGGACTACGCCGTTGACTTCTCGCAGGCCTCGAGGACCCTCCTCTTCGACCAGGCCAGGCTGGACTGGTCCGACGAGCTTGCCGCGGCGTCAGGGATCCCAGCGCGGATTCTGCCGCAGGCCGTCCCCAGCGGGACCCTGGTCGGGCACGTCACGCGCGAGGCCGCACAGGCCACGGGCATCCCCGCCGGGGTGCCGGTGTTCGCGGGCGGCCACGACCACGTATGCGGGGCTCTCGCAGTGGGCGCCACGAGACCCGGCGCCGTCCTCGACTCGTGCGGCACAGCCGAGAGCATACTCTCGTCGTGCCTCGACGCTTCCGTCCTCCAGGCCGTTTGCAGGAACGGCTTCTCCCTCGGCCACCACGTGGTCCGGGGCATGCATTACGCCATGGGTGGCCTCCTCGCATCTGGCGGCGCCGTGGAGTGGTTCATGCGGGAGTTCTGCGGAAGTAGCGCGTCGTACGAGCATGTCGTAGGACTGGCGCGGAATTCAAAGCCGGGCGCGGGCGGGGTTGTGTTCGTGCCGCGCCTCCTTGGCAGCGGGCCGCCTACCCGGGACGAGCGCGCCACCGGCGCCTTCGCGCGCTTGCGGCCCAGCGCGACGCGGGCGGACTTCGCACGAGCCGTTTTCGAGGGTCTCAGCTTCGAGCTGAAGGTCGCCATCAGGGCCATGGAGGCGGCCCTCGGCCAGCCGGTGTCGAGCGTCATCGCCACGGGCGGCGGGGCGAGAAACGAGTTATGGCTCTCCATCAAGGCAAGCGTGCTCGGCCTTCCCGTGGAGGTGTCGCATGTGACGGAGGCGTCGGCGCTCGGCGCCGCGCTGCTCGCCGGAATCGGTTGCGGCCTGTACAGGGACGCCGGCGACGCGCTGGCGAAGGCCCTGCGCACAGGGCGCCGGGTGCTACCGGATGAGTCGCTGCGCCCGACGTACGAAGACTCCTACGCCATCTACAGCGCAGTCGCCGGCGCGCTCCGTCGCGTGGACGCCGCCGACTAACCTCTGCCCCTCACCAGCTAGCCAGGCGGCCGCGCTCGATCCCCACGAGGACGGTGGTTCCCTGGCCCGTGTGGCGCTAGCCCCCGTTCGTTGCGTGATGCTCTTGCAGGCTTATCGTCCGCAACCCCTGTTTCCTCAGGGCCCTGATTCCCTCCAGCGCAGCGAGGGCGCCTCGAACGGTGGTAATGACCGAGACACCGCGCGCAAGCGCCTCGCGCCTGATGTGGAACCCGTCGCGCCTCGGTCCGGACCCGCCCGGCGTGTTGATCACGAGCGCGATCTCGCCCGCCCTGATGTGGTGGATCACGCTTGGCTCTCCCTCCCGAATCTTGTTGACGCTTCGCGCCGCAAGCCCCCGGGACCTGAGGAACTCCGCGGTCCCCCTGGTGGCCCACAGGTCGAACCCCAGATCGGCAAGCGCCGCAGCCACCGGGACGATTGCCGGCTTATCCCTGTCAGCCACGGTGATGAGCACCGTCCCGGCCAGCGGCAGCGATGCCCCGGCGGCCATCTGGGCCTTGGCGAAGGCCATGCCGAAGCTCTCGTCGATGCCCATCACCTCGCCCGTAGAGCGCATCTCGGGGCCGAGCACGATGTCCGTCCCAGGGAACTTGATGAACGGAAACACGGCCTCCTTGACCGCGACGTGCCGGGGCGCCGGGTCGCGGGCAAGGCCCATCTCCCCCAGGGTCCTCCCGATCATCGCCCGGGTTGCGACCCTGGCGAGGGGGACGCCGACGGCCTTGCTCACAAAGGGGACTGTGCGAGACGCCCTCGGGTTGGCCTCGAGCACGTATACGGTGCCATCCTTCACCGCAAACTGGACGTTCATGAGCCCGACCACGCCCAGGGCCTGTGCGAGCAGCTTCGTTTGCCGCTTGATCTCCTCGACGCACTCGTGAGTGAGGCCGAGCGGCGGGATCGCGCAGGCGCTATCCCCGGAGTGGATGCCGGCATACTCGATGTGCTCCATGACCCCGCCGATGATAGTCGCGGCGCCGTCGGATACCGCGTCCACGTCAACCTCGATCGCCCCCTCCAGAAACCTGTCTATGAGGACCACCTGATCCGGCGATACTTCCATAGCGCGCTCGACATAACTGGTCAGCTCGCTATCGTCGTGCACGACCGTCATGGCGCTGCCGCCGAGCACGTACGATGGCCGAACGAGGATCGGGTAGCCCACCGCGTGCGCAATGCTCCTCGCCTCCTCGATGGACCTCGCGATGCCGTGGGGAGGCNNGTCGCAAGCTCAGCGAACTTCTCCCGGTCCTCGGCCAGGTCGATGCTGCGGGGGGAGGTCCCGAGGATCCTGAGGCCCTGCTTCTCCAGGGCAAGCGCGAGCCTGAGCGGCGTCTGCCCGCCGAACTG
>DKEX01000132.1:0-801 GCA_002452295.1 Firmicutes bacterium UBA6811
GCGCTGCCCCAGTCGGTCAGATACATCTGCCTCTCGCCTGCGAGCATCCTCTCCTTCAGCGCGCTCCACTCCCAGATTCGCACGTCGGCCTGGACGCCGATGGCGCGCAGGTCAGCCGCGATGGCCTCGGCTTCGTCGGCCCGGTTAGCCTCCGCGTCGATGACGACGGCGAGGGTGTTGCCCGCTGCCTCCAGCGACGCCCCGCCGGGAAGCCCCAGCGCGAGCAGGGCAAGGGCCCCGACGACAACCGTCAGCCGGAAGAGCAATGTACGGCCCAGCTTCACTTTCATTCTGCATGCCTCCTCTGATATGTTGTGATGACTGATCAGGGCTCCGATGCGTCCCGCCGCTGCCGTCTCTGTGCGGCCGCATGATGGAACGAAACACCGGCCTCGGAACGACGCCGCTGGCGTGTGCTGGGGTGTGCTGGTCCTAACGCGGTGCGACAGCGATATCTCGTGTGGTGGACGCTTGCTCTCAAGAAGGCACGAATCTGCACGGCGACCCGGACTTCGCATGCACACACGGGCCAGGCAGCCCAGCTGGGAGGAACCCTCGGGGACGTGAGGGCCAGAAGACAACAATAGCCCAGGGACACCCCTGGGCAACATCAAGGCGTCCCCCTTTCGACGCTTACGAGGTTAGCTGACGGGCTCGGGCTGAAGGAGCTAGCCCTACCTGCATTATCCTGCAGGACTCGCCCCGGACACAAAGGACCTTGGTTCCCCCGCTCTTCCCGAAGGAAGATTCAGCGGCCGCACGCGGTCTTGCTGCGGCGAAAACCGACGCACCTATTCTATT
>DKEX01000132.1:887-11096 GCA_002452295.1 Firmicutes bacterium UBA6811
TAAGAGGACGGCATGCGCGGGCGGAGGCGGCAGGCGCAGCCTTAAAAGGAGGTAACGCACAATGACGCAGACATACGGCCCGGGTCCGTTGCTGTCGGCGCGGGACGTCTCCAAGCATTTCGTGCTCCACGAGACCCTCCTCGCCCGCTATCTGGCGGGAGCGAAGGACCGCACGGTCAGGGCGGTGGACGGCGTCAGCCTCGAGGTGTACCCGGCGGAGACGCTGAGCCTGGTGGGGGAGTCCGGATGCGGCAAGAGCACGCTCGGGCGCACGGTGGTAGGCCTGTACGAACCCACATCGGGCGAGGTCAGGTTTGACGGCAAGCCCCTCTGGGGGCAGCAGGCCCTGCCGCGGGCAAGCCTCCGCCGCCAGGCGCAGATAATCTTCCAGAACCCATATAGCTCCCTCAACCCGCGCCACACGGTGCGCCAGATCCTGAGCGTAGCCCTGGCAGCGCGCCAGGTGCCCGCCCGGGAACGCGAGGCCGAGACCATAGCCCTGCTCCGGCGCGTCGGCCTCAGCGAGGAGCATATGGACAGGTATCCGCACCAGTTCAGCGGCGGCCAGCGGCAGCGCATCGGCGTCGCGAGGGCACTCGCCATGCGCCCCAGGTTCGTGGTGGCCGACGAGCCTCTGTCGTCGCTGGACGTGTCGGTGCAAGCGCAGATCATCAACCTGCTCCGGGGTCTTCAGGACGAGCTTGGCCTCGCCTACCTCTTCATCACTCACGACCTGCGGGTCGTGTACCACATCAGCCATCGCGTGGCCGTGATGTACCTCGGGCAGGTGGTCGAGGTCGCGCCCACGGACGAGCTGTTCGAGAACCCGCTCCACCCATACACCCAGGCGCTCCTTTCGGCCATCCCCAGCATCGAGCGGCATCGGCGCCGGCAGCGGATGATGCTGGAGGGCACGGTGCCCACCCCCATCGACCCGCCGTCAGGCTGCCGGTTTCACCCCAGGTGCCCGCGGCGGGCCGCGCGGTGCGAGGAAGAACCGCCGGCCCTGCAGAGTGCGGGCCGGCAAGGGACCCCGGGGCACTTCGTGCGTTGCCACCTCGCACTGTCGTAAGGGGCGGCAGCAAGCCTTCGTGTTCGTCATCCCACGGCTCGTCCCGGCGGCACACCCGCCACCGGCTGAAAGTGCGCCGGAGCCCAATCCGAGGGACGCCATCGCAGGGACGAGACCTCCGCGCCACCGCCCCACTTGCGCATTCCGGCCTTGCGCGCGCCCGCCGGAAACCGCCCCCGTCGAGGTGCAACCGAAGCGCAACATCGTTGCAAGGCTCCTGGCAACCGCGCACCGAGGTTTCCCTTGTTTGCAGTAATTGGGCATGATATCCTATGTAGGGATCAAGAGGGAAGAGAGGGATGCGGAGTGCATCGAGTTGCTGTCCTGGGTGCGGGAACGATGGGAGGAGTCCACGTCGATTGCTACGTACGTTCGGGTCAGGCCGAGGTCGCATACGTGGCGGACCCCCGGCTCGAGCTGGCTCAGCACATTGCCGCTACATGCGGCGCCACGCCCCTGGCCGATCCCGAGGCAGCGCTGCGAGATCCGGAGGTCGAGATAGTCAGCATATGCTTACCCACATACCTGCACAGAGAGTGGGCGGAAAAGGCCGCCGTCGCAGGGAAACACGTTTTCTGCGAAAAGCCCATAGCGCTGTCCTGCGAGGACGGCCGGGCCATGATCGAGGCGTGCCGAAAGGCAGAGGTGAAGCTGTGCATCGGGCACGTTCTGCGATACTTCCCGGAGTACGAAGCGGCCCATGACGACACCGCCGCAGGCAGGCTCGGGCGTATCGGTGTGGCCCGGCTCTTTCGGGGCGGGCCGTTTCCTGTGGCCTGGTCCAACTGGTACTCAGACCGGCGCCGGAGCGGCGGGCTTCTCCTAGACCTGTCCATCCATGACTTCGACTTCCTGCAATGGTGCTTCGGACCCGTCGAGCGAGTGTATGCCCGTCGCATCAAGAACGAGCAACCTCCTCTCGAACATGCGCTCACGGTCCTGAGGATGAAAAGCGGGGCCATCGCGCACGTGGAAGGAAGCTGGGCGCACCCGGGCGGGTTCCACTACAGGTTCGAGATTTGTGGCGATGCCGGCATGGTCGAGTTCGATAGCACCAAGTCACAGCCTCTTTCGGTCGTCACGCGGCAGGCGGCCGGGCAAGGCCCGGGGGTGGCGGTGCCGGAGAGCCCGCTTGCAGACAAGGAGCCGTACCTCCGCGAGATCTGCGATTTCCTGGCCTACGCCAGGGGCGAGTCGGAACCCAGGGTTACCCCGGAAGATGCCGTGGCAGCTCTTGCGGTAAGCCTTGCGGCCATAAGATCGGCCGACACCGGTGAGGTGGTGACGCTGTGATGCTCCCTTGCGCTGTTTGTGGAAAGAAGGAAACCCGGCCCGTGCGGATAGGCATGATCAGCTTCGCCCATATGCATGCGTACAGCTATGCTCGTGTGGCGCACATGATCGATGACGCTGTGCTCGTCGCAATCGCCGACGAAGACGACGACAGGGGCACCGACGCCGCCCGCAGGTTTGGAGCGACGCTCCATCGGGATTACCGTGGGCTCCTCAATAGCGACATCGACGCTGTAATAGTCTGCTCCGAGAACGCCCGCCACGCCGAGCATGTGGTGGCGGCGGCGCAGGCAGGCAAGCATGTGCTCTGCGAGAAGCCCATTGCCACCACGCTCCGGGATGCGCGCCGAATGGTGGAAACGTGCGCCTCCTGCGGCATCATCCTGGCGCAGGCGTTCCCGGTGAGACACGCCCCGGCTGTCGTGCGGGCTAAACACCTGATCGACGCGGGCAAAATCGGCCAGATTCTTGCCATAAGCGGCACGAACCACGGCAGGATGCCGGGCGGGTGGTTCACCGACCGGGCGCTTGCGGGCGGAGGCGCGGTGATGGATCACACCGTGCACGTGGTGGACGTGCTCAGATGGTTCCTGGCAGATGAGGTCAGGAAGGTCTACGCCGAGGTAGACACGGGGTTCCACGACATCCCCATCGACGATTGCGGCACGCTCGCCATTGAGTTTCGCGGCGGCGTCTTCGCCACTCTCGACCCGAGCTGGTCGAGGCCCAGGGCGTATCCTACATGGGGTGACGTGACCGTGGAGATCGTGGGCACAGACGGAGTGATCTCCATCGATGCCTTTGCGCAGATGTCGGTCGAATCGAGCGACCGCGAGGGCGCAGTGTTCTACAGGTACTGGGGAGACGACATGGATCTCCTGCTCATCAGGGATTTCGTCAAAGCGGTGAAGACCGGGGGTCGCCCGGCCGCAATAGGGCAGGACGGCCTTCGGGCGCTGGAAGTGGCGCTGGCGGCTTACCGGTCGGCCGAGCTTGGAGCGCCGGTCGAGCTGCCCTCGGCCGATCTGGAGTAAGCCCGTTCCGGGCAGGGTCAGGCAGGGTGAGGCGATTGTTGCGACGCATTGTGCTGGTGCCTCTGGACGAACGCCCGTGCAACCACTACTACCCACAACTCCTGGGAAGGGTGGCGGGCATCGAGGTCATCGTGCCCCCCGAGGACCTTCTCGGCAGAAAGAAACGCCCGGCCGCCCGGCGCGAACTGGGCGACTGGTTGATGGACGAGGCCACAAGAGCGGACGGGCTGGTGGTATCCACTGACATGCTGGCCTACGGGGGACTCGTGCCGTCCCGCGTCAGCGGCGTTTCTTGTGAGGATGCCCTCTCAAGCCTGGCAGTGCTTGGGCGCGTCCGGCAGGCGCGGCCGGGCCTGCCCATCTTCGGCCACAGCGTCATCATGCGCGTTCCTGCCTACAACAGCGCTGACGAAGAGCCTGATTACTGGGCCACTTACGGCACTCGTCTCAACGTCTACTCCATGCTCCTCGACGTGGTTGATCGTGGCCCTGACGCGTGGCATCGCATTTCGCACGGCGATGCAGGAGTTTCCCTCAGGAGTGCCCTCGAGGCGGTGGCCATGGAGCCGGCGACGCATGTCGGCGGCTCCCCGCTTCCCGGCAGCTCAGGGGGGGATGGCATGGGGCTGGGCGATGTTGTGGCCTACACGATCCTGGAGCAGCGTCTCGCGGATCTCCGGCGGTCGATCCCCGCTGAGGTGCGGGAGGACTGGCACTGGAGGCGAGACCGAAATCACCGGATCAACGAAGAGATGATTCGCTGGGCTGCGAGAGGCATCTTCGATTTCCTGGCGGTGACCCAGGATGACAGCAGCGTGCTGGGCTCACCTGCCCTGGAACAGCGACGTCTCGCCCACGTGGTCAGCGCCGCCCGCGCGTACCGAAAGGTCCTCATCTATCCGGGCGCTGACGAGGTGGGGATGGTCCTCGTGGCCCGGCAGGCCGCCGCAGGGATCGGCATCCGGCCCCGTGTGTGGCTGCGCTTCTCCTCGCAGGCCGGCCCTGGCGTGGTCCCCCGCTACGAGGACCGGCCGCTCCTCGAGGGCATCAAGAGCCAGGTGGTGGCCTGTGGAGGGTTTCTTGCCCCTTCGCCTGAGAGCGCCCAGATCCATCTCTTCGTCAGCAGCCCGGGCGGTCCGCAGCCTGAGGCCATCGAACAGGACATTCCTGGACGCGACCACGGGAGGAACCGGAACCTCGCGGAGTTCCTTGAAGCCCTGTCAGACCATTGTACGACTCAGCGCGTCGAAGGCCGGGTCGTCGCGCTTGCGGATGTGGCCTACGCCAACGGGGCGGACAGGAGCCTTGTGGAAATGTTGCCGTCCTACGTCCACCCGTTCGGCCTTGACGCCTTTGCGGCCTGGAACACCGCCGCGAACACGGTCGGAACCGCGCTTTCCCATGCCTGCCTGAGACATGCGGCTCTCGGCGCCGCATTTGCCGGAGACGGCGGGTCCTTCAGTTTGTCGCCCGGCGGCGCTGCGGGCGAGCACGAACGGCGCGCGCTTGAGCGCGCTCATCACGAGTTCATGATGTTACGTTTCGCGGAGGACTGGGCGTATCAGGCCATCGTGAGGCAGCAAATCGCGGCCGAGTTGTCGGAGGTGCCCGGGGTCTCGCCTCAGGCGCTCGGGCCTCACAGGGGCGAAGTCGCCTGGCGGGTGCTCGCTCGGCTTCAAGACATCCTGGCACCGTGGGTTGACACGTGGACGGAAGGGCCCTCGGGGAGTTTCAGCGTCGAGCTACGTGGTCTCTCCTTCCCATGGGATCGCCTTTTCGACATAAAGCTCGACCTCCGCGTGAACAGATCACCCGGCTGATCGATGCAGCTACAAGGAACAGCACGTCGCGGCCGGCGCGGCGCAGCCCGAAGCCTCGGAGCCGTGGTGGCGCGCAGTGGAGAAATCTTCGGGTCTTGGCGAGCCCACAGGAGGAAATCGCGGGTCGGCATAGAAGTAATAGTAAAACAAGCGGTTTCGGGGATGCCCGGTGTCGATGTCCGATATCCCGAGGCCAGCCGCGTTGATCTTTGAGGTCGGGCAACGGAGGAGTCGCCGTGGCCGGGCGGCAAGTTCCCTGCAAGACCTCGATTTAAGGGTGGCACTTAGTGTTATAACTATGACGGTGCAACGTGACGCGGTACTGCCTCGCACGGCATTCGCTGCGCCCGCAAGCAGCCAGTCTCGACGGGCCGTCATTGTTATTCAGGATGGAAGGGTGGGTAATGGCAGAAGAGCTTGAGAGAGCATCCACGCCGCTATACGCGCAGGTGAAAAGGATCCTGTACTCGATGGTCGAAACCAGCGAGCTCCAGCCGGGCGACAGGGTACTTTCGGAAAACGAGCTCATAGCACGCTATCACATCAGCAGCACCACGGCCCGCAGGGTGCTCAATGACATGGTCCAGGAAGGAGTCCTCTACCGGGTCCAGGGCAAAGGCACGTTCGTTGCCAGGGTTGCAGGAGACAATCGCGTTCGACGAAGAGTGAACGTTGTCATGCCCCACTGCGAGACAGATGAGCTCGACAACTTCTACTTCGGCAGCGTCATCATGGGCCTTCACGAGGGCCTCGCAGGGCTGGCAGCGCAGGTCGTCCTGTCTTGGAAGGACCCTGACCGCAGGCTGAGCTACCTCGAGGTGTACCGGCAGGACTCGTCGCTCGGCGGCATGGCCATCGTGGCTCCACGCAAAGATGCCCTAGTCGAGCTCACGGAGCTCCGCGAGATGTCGGCTCCTTTCGTCGTGGTCGGCGCCACGTTCGCAGGCCAGGGGATACCTTCCGTGGACACGGACAACCTCCAAGGTGCGAAAGACGCTGTGCGGCACCTCGCGGGGCTCGGGCATCGCCGAATAGCGCTCGTAAGCGCCGTGCTCGACGAGATGAACAGCATCGACAGACGTCGAGGGTATATCGAGGCGCTAGAGGAGGCCGGGTTATCAGTCGATCCCGATCTCATCTTCGAGCAGACCCAGTCAGTGAAGAACCTGGATTTCGCAGCTGACGCGGTTGACACCCTCCTGACCATGGCTAACCCTCCCACTGCTGTATTCGCTGCAAGCCATACGCTCGCCATGGGTGTAATGCTGGCGCTCAAGGCGCGGGGTGTTCGCATACCGGACGACGTTTCGCTCGTCGGCTTCGATGATCTCAGTTCATCCCTTTACGTGGAGCCTCCGTTATCCACTGTCTCGCAGCCGGTCTTCGAGATGGCAAAACGCGCCGGGAAGCTGCTCGCCGAAATCATGAGAGACAACTGGCCCGCTACCGACAATTGTGAGATCCTTCTGCCTACCAGTCTTGTTGTTAGAGAATCGTGTGGGCCGCGGAACAGAATGTGAGGTGAACGCACCTCACTCAAAAAAGCCAGGAGGTGGACAAGATGCGCGGAAGGTTGAAGCTGGCGGCGGTGCTTGCAGCGATGTGTCTTGTGTTCGCACTGATGGCAGGCGGTGGTGAAGCGGCGCGCGAGACCCGGCTGGAGTTCTGGACCATATCCCTGCAGCCCATGTTCAACGACTACATCAACGGGATCATCAAGGACTACGAGAAAGCAAATCCTGGTGTCAAGATTGTCTGGAAGGACTTGCCTATCGGCGTGATCACGACCAAACTCACGGCAGCAATCGCAGGAGGCATCGCTCCCGACGTGGTGAATCTCAACACCGGCATGGCGGTGAGCCTCGCTGAAAGGCGCTCTCTCGTGAACATCGGAAAGGAGTTCCCGCAGTACAAGGACGTCTACTTTGAGGGTTTGTGGAACTCCGCCCGGTTCGAGGATGGAATCTATGCATTCCCGTGGTACGTTGTAACGCACGTGATGATGTACAACAAGGCCATATTTGAAAAGGCCGGTCTTGACCCTGCGAGCCCCCCGATCACGTGGGAGGAGATAACCGAGTGCGCAAAGCAAATCAAGGCGAAGACAGGGCTCTACGGGTTCATGCCCCATGTGAACTTCGTTGCGGACCTCATAGAGCTCGGGGTCCCGCTCACCAGCGAGGACAAGACCAGGGCAACGTTTAACACCCCCGACGCCGTTGCCAAGCTACAGTGGTACCAGGACCTCATGAAAAACGATATCATCCCGCGAGAGACTCTCCAGGCGGGGTACGCCGGCGCCCTCGACCGTTACCAGGCGGGCCAGCTCGGAATGATAGTCACCGGCCCGCAGTTCATCAGCAGAATCAAGACGAACGCCCCAGACGTATACAAAAACACGATGATCGCTCCCTATCCGCTCTCGAAGGGCAAGGTCGTCGGGGCTCCGCTGATGAACCTCGTCGTCCCAAAGGCCAGCAAGAACTGGTCCGAGGCCGCAAAGTTCGCGGCCCACGTTACGGGCGATGAGGCGCAACTTGCCTTTTGCAAGCTGGTCACGATCCTCCCCTCTACGAAGAAAGCAGCAGAGGATCCGTTCTTCACGCAGACCGACGGCACCATCGAGAGCATAGCCCGCAAGATAGCGGCATCGCAGTTGAAGCATGCGGTGGAAAGCGACCTCACCTTGCGGCATTCCCTGGACCTGCTTGACGCGCTGACCGTCCAGGTCGAAGCGGCGTTCTACGGCGAGAAGACTCCCAAAGAAGCGCTTGACCAGGCGGTCGCCGAGTGGAACAAGATACTCCAGCGAAAAGACTGAACGGCTCTTGCTGCAAGCGGTCGCCCCCGGGGCGGCAAAGCCGCAGCATGGCATCAGGGCGCGAGCCCGGCGTGCAGGAGGGGTGCCCTCTGCGGCGGAGGCTGCCGGTGCCTTGCGGCCAGGCGCGAGTCACCGCGCGTCGGCGATGGCGCCGGCGGCCTCGACCCTGGACCCTGGCATCGCCTCCACGCTGACCGGCCGCGTTGACGGGGCGGCAGTACAAGGGCGAATGAGGATCCTGGAGGTGTACTCCCATGGCCTTGGGTGCGGCATCGGCCACATCTGGATCAGCCTCACGCGTCACACTTGCGAGGCCTCCCCGGAAGCGCAGGCTCTCGCACACGCAAGTGCGCCGGTGGGTCACGGCATACGCGTTTCTTCTGCCTGCGCTGGTTCTCATGGCGGTTTTCACGTTCTATCCCATCATCATGGGCATGGTCATCATGTTCTACGACTACACGGTATTCGAGCCCATGGAATTCGTGGGGTTCGCGAACTTCTCGCGGGCGTTTGCCGACCAGGATTTCCACAAGAGCGTCTTGCACTCGGTCGAATACATTGTCGTGGTACCGGTCCTGCAGATTCTGTCCATCCTTGTGGCCGTCCTCGTGAACCGGAGCCTGCCGGGCATCACGTTCTTTCGCACAGCCTACTACATTCCCGTGGTGACTTCCACTGTGGCTGTCGCGATCTCATGGAAGTGGCTTTACAACTCAAACGGCATACTCAATTACGCGCTCACGTCCCTCGGTTTGATTGAGCGCCCGCTTTACTGGCTCACCAGCAAGGAACTCGCGCTCCCCAGCGTGATGATGGTCACCATGTGGAAGGGCATTGGTTGGTACATGGTGATATACCTCGCCGGGCTCCAGTCGGTGCCGAAGGAGCTCGAAGAGGCCGCTGCCATAGACGGGGCCTCCAGATGGCGGGTGATCCGGCACGTGACCATTCCGCTCCTGAAACCCTACGTGCTTTTCGCAACCTTTATGTCAGTCATGGGTGCTCTACAGGTATTTGACGAGGTATTCGTAATGACGGGCGGCGGGCCGCTCAAGTCCACTCTTACAATGGCGGTCTACCAGTATTACAAGGCGTTCGGCGCCTTCGATTTCGGCTACGCGGCGGCTATAGGAATGCTTATGGCTCTTATGATCCTCGTTTTCAACATACCTGTATTTCGGATGCTGGCGAAAGGTGGCCTCAAGTACTACTGATGGACACCAGATCTCGGGCCGCCCGCAGACTCAGGCGGGCCTGGAAAGTCGCACAGATCGTGCTTCTGTATACGGCGCTTGTGTCAGTCGCCCTCGTCACAACAGGGCCGTTTCTCTGGCTTCTGTCAACCTCCCTCAAGACCGTGGGCAACGTTTACGCATTTCCCCCACAGATCATACCGAGGCCAGTTTCCCTCGACAACATGATCGGTGTCTGGCGACTGCTCGAGCTACAGAAATATCTGCTGAATACCATTCATATTACGGCGGTCGGACTCTTTCTCACCCTTGTCGTATCCGCGCTCGCGGCTTACCCCCTCGCGCGGATGGAGTTCCCGGGGCGCAACCTCATCTTTCTCGCCCTCGTGAGCACGCTGGTGCTTCCGAACCCCGCGGGTATGATCATCAACTTTCTGACCCTCCAGAAGCTGCGCCTCATCAACACCCTGCCCGCGGTTTACTTGCCGTCCATAGGAAACGCGTTCGGGATATTCCTCTTGCGCCAGACATATCTCAGCATACCGGCAGAGATGGAAGACGCCGCGCGGGTTGATGGAGCAGGAGAGCTGGCGATATGGTGGCGAGTTGTGTTGCCTCTCGCGAAACCCGGAATCGCAACCCTTGCCATCATGAACTTCATGGGACACTGGAACAACTTTCTGTGGCCCCTCATCGTCCTGCAGGACCCGGACAAGTACCCTATTGCCACGGCGCTGCAGTACCTGGAGGGCATGTTCCAGGACAATTTCCGGTTCGTCGCGGCAGGGACCATGTTCTCCATGGTCCCTGTGCTCGTGGTGTTCTTCTCGATGCAGAGGTACTTCGTGAGTGGCCTCGCTGGCGCGCTGAAAGGCTAAGTGAGGGTGCAGAAATGCTCTCGACTTTTGGGAGGGGTTGCCGGTGATTGCACGAGGGGTGTCAAAATCCGGCCACTGGCCAGACGGGCCGGATTTTG
>DKEX01000132.1:11105-45067 GCA_002452295.1 Firmicutes bacterium UBA6811
CCCGGCAACTACTGGAAGAGGGGCGAGAACTAACGCACCCTCACTTAGGGCCGACGTAGGCCAGCCGAGCGTGAGTGGGGTCGAGGGCGGAACCGGGGACCAGGCGCAAATCCGAAACCTGGAGGGATTCGTCATGAGATCTCGAGGGACATGCACGCGGGTGATTCTCGTTATAACACTATGCCTTTTGGGCCAGGTGCATCCCTGTCTTGCCGAATCGAGCACAACCGAGGTCGCAGTCGTTCACAGCGAGGCGACGCGAAACTACTACGAGGGGTGGGCGTATGACAAGATCATGAACTCGATCAAGCTCTCGCTCGAGGAAACGCGGATCCCGTATGATGTCATCACCTCAGAAGACATCGTTTCGGGAGTGCTTGACAGGTACAAAGTGGCCATCCTCGCATCAAACGCCTGCATGTCCAGGGCCGAGGTCGAGGGGGTGAGGCGCTTCGTGCGAGGGGGCGGGAAGGTTCTCGGCGCCTACGAGGTATCAATGCAAACAGAACTCGCACAGGATGCTGGCGGCATGCAACTCGCGGACGTCTTCAAGGTCAAGGTGGTTTGCTGGGATCGGGGGAAATACCACTACATCAGGGTCGCAGACAAGGATCACCCCATTTTCACGGGCGTGCCGGAGTTCATTCCCACGACAAGGCTCATGACCTTCGTGGTGCAGGCCGTGCGAGGAGGCACGGTCATCGGGAAGTGGTACGACGCTGACATGAAAACGCCCGCGCGGCCGTATCCCGAGGATGCGGCGGTGGTTGTCACGAAGAACACCGTCTACATCGGGGAGAACATCTTCGACAGGGCAAACGACGACAGGGTCCTCAGACTGTTCATCGGCAACATCGTCCGGTACCTGCTGGGAGTGGAGATGAGTGGGGCCAGCAACCCCAAGATCGAACAGGCGGAGAACGCAGTGAAACGCGCGGAGGACGAGGTCGCCAGGGCATCGTCAGAGCTTCGCATCTTTGACGTGGAGACCGCCAGGGATGCAATAGCGAGGGCAAGGGCCTATATCGCCGATGCACGAACCGCGTTTTCCGCCGGGAAGGACGAGGAGGGAACAAGACTGTCAGACCAGGCAATTGGGCTTGCAGACATCGCAGCGATGAGAACATGTGAATCAAGACCCGTGGAGGTGAGAGGAATCTGGATGGACTACCAGTCCATCCAGGCAGCCGGCGGCAGGAAAGGCATCGCCGATATCCTCGACAAGGTGGCCGGCGCGAACTTCAACGTTGTTTATCCCGAGGTGTTTTACCAGGGAGGGTGTGTGTACCGCAGCAACGTGGTCCCGCAATACCCGCAGTACGCCGCATGGGACGAGGACCCAATGCAGGTCATAGTGGAGGAAGCCCACAAGCGCGGGCTGACAGTCTACCCGTGGGTCTGGGGGTTCTGCGCAGGCTTCGCGAAACCCGGCCCTATCCTCCAGCAGCACCCGGAGTGGACGGAAGAGATGAAGGACGGCCAGAAGGAGTCACCCGACACCACGTACTGGCTGCAGGCCTCGAGGCCGGAGGTCCGTAAGTGGCTTGTGGACGCCTACGTTGAGCTCGCAACGAAGTACCCGGTAGACGGGTTGCACCTGGACTACGTCCGCTTCAACGAAGAGACAACAGCCTCGTTCGGGTACAGCGCCTACTCTCGCGACGCGTTTATGAGGGAATACGGGAAAGATCCCACGGGCCTCCTCAAGTACACCGAGGACTACAGGGCCTGGAACGCGTGGCGCGAGAAGCAGGTCACCTCCCTTGTCATCGAAGCGACAGAACGACTGCACGAGGTCAACCCGGACCTTGTGGTCTCGGCAGCCGTGGGGGCCGAGTGGGACATTGCGCGCCGACTCCGCATGCAGAACTGGAAGCACTGGGCCGACAACAGGCTGATCCTCTTCATAAAGCCGATGGTATACACCAAGTGGATGGACACGTTCCGGCGCCTGGTCCGCGACGTCGGGCGGGTGCTCAACGCACATGCCCTCTACTATCCGGGGATCTACGTCTACGACAGCGAGCAGGTCCTGCAGCAGATCCAGGCGGCTCGCGAAATGGGAGCGCCGGGGATAAGCATATTCTCCACCATCCACATGCCGCCGGGGCTCTACACCTCGCTGAAGGAAGGCCCCTTCCGCGTCCCGGCGTCCCTGCCGCACACAGATCCCCTTGGCGGCGCAGTCACGGCCCTGCGCGACCTCGCCAACAAAATGCAGGGATACATAGATGCGGGGAGCATTGCGGTGAGCGTCGCCGGTCAAGTTCTCGATGTCATGGATGAGGTGGCTGACGAGATCACGAGGATTCGTGCTGTCGAGAATCCCGAGCCCGGCGATATTGCTGAAGCGGCGGAATCCGTCTCAAAGGCCCGCGCTCTTGTCGAGAGCTATGTGGCCGCTGAAGACGGAATGAAGGCTGCGGCGGCGGAGCGCATTGCGAGGGACCTCGACTACGTGAAGTTGCTCCTGGACTTCGCATGCTACCAGGTCACGCCCGTCCCGTACCGGGAGCCGTCACCTGCTCCAATGGGCTGAACGCGCGTCCCGGGTCTCCCTGGCCCATTTCGGCCCTGACCTGTCTCTCCGGACGTGGACGCGGCGCGCATCATGCCACGGATGGAGGAAGCAACCTCAAGACATCGCACGGGAATTGGGTGAGCGGGGTTTCCCAGTCGGTCAACGGGAAACCAAAGAGTGCGCGAGTAGCTGGTGACTAAGGAGCAGAAGGGAGTGCGAAAACATGATGACAAAGAAGATGGTCGCACTTGGGTGCCTCATGGCGATTGTGGGGGTTCTTGCCCTCGTTGTGGCTGCCCCGGTCTCGGCGGCAGGTCGGTTTGAGTTCTTTGGATCAGTAGGAAGCTGGCTAATGTACACACCCGAGGACCTGCTCGAGGCCAATGTTAACTTCGGCCTCACAGGCACCATCGCAGGTAGCCCCAACCTCACCCTGCACCTCGGGTGGCAGTCGCAGTCGAAGATGATGTGGGAGGACTACGATGCGTGGACGATAAGGCCGCGCGAGCTGTGGCTGCAGACCAAAGGCCCGCTGTACCAGGGCGGCCCCAGCTTCACGACAACGCTGGGCTACAGCATGCTGGGCACCTACGGATACCCGGACTACATGGCGAAGCACGATGATGCGGACATTGCCTCGTTCAAAGGCATAGCCGTATCGGACCTCTGGCTCGGCGAATCGACCCAGGTGATCGGGGTTTTCGGGTGGCCCGGGTGGTCAAGCAGCAAGTACTCCTATGTCATGGGCGGGGTCGTGAAGTCCCAGATCGGCAACGTGTCTCTGAAGGCCTTCGCACTAGAAAAGCAGTACAGGGAAAGCGACGTCCCGAAGGTTACGGCCGCCGATGGTGCCGAGCATAGCATCGATCACATCAACGGGGCGCGGCAGGAGAACGAAATGGTGCTCTATACCCCCGGGAACGACACGGCGAACATGTGGGGCACTCACGTCTTCATCAAGGGGGGCATTGTCACCAGGATAATCGGCCTCGGCGATCCGGCCGGTGAGTTCCCGGCCGTCCCCGAAGGCGGATACATCCTCTCCGGCCACGGCACAGCCAGCGAGTGGCTGGTCGACCACGTCCACGAGGGCGACCACATCGCTCTCGCGCTCGAGATCACGTCAATACCACCTGTCAAGACATCCGACCGAACGCTTTCCGTGGAGGCGACTGTGCCGGTAGGTGCGTCGGGTGACCTGGCGCTCACCGTCGCAAACCACACCACACGCCAGGAGGGCGAGAAGCCGCAGAGCCACATGGCTTACCGGGCGGGGCTTACTTACGACCTTACACCTCCGGAGGCTATGCTGTCCGCGCTCGACATATGCACATTGTCGCTGGGATACATGAGGGTGGACTCCAAGTTCGAGCCGTATGCCAGGGAAAAGGACGCGGACAAGAACCCCTTCGAGAAGGCCAGAGGATGCGCTGTCTACACGGCGGGATTGTCCACGACCCTCGCTCCCGATGCGAAGTATCCAGTGGCGTTCGCGGTGAATACGCGGATGAGCCAGAAGCCAGAAGAGCCGACGGATACGGTTACGGAGCTGTCTGCATCCACCTCTATCGGCACGTCCATAGGGGCCGTCAACCTCGATGGTAGCATCACCTTGCCGAGCTCGGGCGAAAACACATACAAGGCTGGCGCCTCGATCACAACCGATCTCGGGCCTTTCGTGGGCGTGACGTTGAAGGGTGGGTACACCAGGAAGAGCGATGCTACATCCGGCACCACAACCCTCGGGTTCAGCTACACCGCACCGAATGGCCTCGCGTTGGCCGGCCAGATGGCCATGCCGGATGATAAGTTCAGCACCGAAGATACGTTCATCAAGCTGGTGTATAGTCTGAAGCTGTGACGAAATCTCCGGTGGGCTCTCTCCTTGATGGGGATGACGGCGTGCTTCCCGCCGTCGTCCCCGAACAACACCCGCGCCGGGGTGCGCGCTGTAGCCTGCCGGGTCTCGCAACCGCAACGGCCCGCAGGTCAGGCCGTCGGCGGGCCGCACTCACCGGTCGACAGGTAGAATGCAAACCAGGAGCACACCCCATCCCCCTTACTGGGACATGCGGGACGGCTGCAAGACCGTGGCAGCCATCCCGCATGTCAGACACCGGCAAACCCGCCACGGAAATGATATGTTAGTGCCTGAATCTCTGGTTCTCCATGCACAAAGGGGGCTTGTTTGTCCATGGACAAAACCCGCGAGCGATGCGCACTCGGAATCGACATCGGCGGGACGAAGATCGCCGCGGCGGTCGTCACCGTCCGCGGAGAACTCGTTCTCAAAGCCCGCCGTCCGAAGCCGGACCCAAGCCCGTGGTAACCGATGCGAGCTCGGTTTTCGAGGCCGCCCGCCAGGGCGAGCCCTGGGCAAGGCGAGCAATCGGTGCGGCCCTCGACGCCATGGTCCACGCCCTCAATCCCGAGGTGATCGTGATCGGTGGCGGTCTCTCGGCGTGGGGCGAGCTTTTCCGGCAAGCCATCGAGGACGAGGCCTTCAGGCGAGCAATGCCCTGTTTTCGGGAGGGGCTTGCGGCGAAGCTCGCGGCCCTCGGCAGCGGGGCAGGCGTGGCCGGAGCGGCCCTTGCTGCGGTGGACTGGGCAGTCTGATTGTTTTCAGTTTTCTCCGAGGAGGCTAAGCCCTCGCCACAGGCTGTAGGCGAGGAATCCTGCGCCGCTTGCGAAGGCGGCGCCGGTCCGAGCCGTACCGGTCTCGGGGTCGATGCTCTCGCATGCGAGCCCGGAGTCCATTGGAGCTGAGGTGAGCAGTCCAATAGCGCGCTTCACGAGGGCGAGGTCGCACCGCCCGCTTGCGTCGCACGCCGCGGCCTCGGCCAGGATCGCGCTGGCCGCGACTATGGGCCATGGATTCGGCGAGTGCGCCGAGCCCGGGCCTGCGAAGCGACCCTCGACGAAATGAGGGTTATGGCGCGAATGTATCCAGCGCCTGGTGTTCGCCACGATGGATGCCTCTTCGCCGTCCTGGCGGGAGCGGTCATAATGGCCCAAAAGCTCGAGGCTCCCAGGCGGGTCGTCGTACAACTCGGCTTCGGTGCGACATAACCCGCGGTATGACCCATTTGCTCTGGCGGCTTCCGCGGCGCCGCCTCGTTCGTCGTCCCTGCCGTCGTCCCCGCACGCCTCATGCGCCGCAATATCCACGGCCCACGCATACATTGGGCCAAATGGGCCATCCACCACGCAGTACCGGCGGATCGCCTCACTCAGCGCCGCTGCCGCCTCCCGAAGCTCGCGGGCCTGTCTCCTGGGGTCATCGGAAGCCCACCTGTTGCCCCCGTCAGCGCTGAGGCGCTCTAGGACGTCCGCCGCAACAAGCCATCCCTTCCTCACCAACACGTTGTTGTAGGTCAAGAAAGGCAGCCTCACCGGGTCGTCCGACGGGTCGAGGAACGTACGGCAGAGGACAGGCTTTCTGTCAGCGGTGCGCATCGTCCATTTCTCGATCTCGGCCAGGACCCGCTTGATTCCCTCCAAGACCTGAGGTTCCCTGATGATGTCGAAGTCAGAGGTCCCACCGAGGTAGGTCCCGAGACCCACTAGGAAAGCCGCGGCCTCGTCAAGCTCGAACCCGGGGTAGAGCGCCCGGCCGTCGATATACTCCGCGTGGTCCCCCACATGCCTGGTCCCCACAGAGAACGCCCGGAGCAGCACCTCGCGTGCCCGGCCGCGGTCCACGAGCATTAGCCCCGGAAGCGACCACAGAAGCGCGTCGCGCGCCCAGAACGCGGCACTCACGTAGTAACGCGGGCTGCGGGAGGTGACCACCACGACCTCCTCCGAGTCCAGGGTCTTGCCTGTCGCAAAGAAGCGGCAGAAGAGCAGGTTTCTGTTGAGGACGGATTCCTCACGGGATCTCCCCGGGACTCGAACCCGCCGCTCAGCAAGCCACCTCAACGTCCTCGCCTCGAGGGCCTGCCAGCCCAGTCGCCTCAAGTGGACGCTGGTAGTGCGGGCGCCATCGGCCTCCCTGTTGAAGGCCACGTAGAAAGCCACGGTGGCACCCTCGCCTGGAGCGAGGGCTACAACCCTCGACGCCGTTATGACCCATGGCAGGGTGCCAGGGCCAGCGGAAGCGGAAACGCCAGCACTAGCGTAAGTACCANNGCAGGGGCAGAAGCGCCGCCGGGAACGACCGGGGCAACGTTCTCACCCGCCAACCCCGGCGCGCCGGCAGAGCCCTCCCAGCCCGCTGCCACCTCGCCCGACGGCCCTGCTATCTCCAGGCGATCGAAGTTCCCCGACCCGTTCAGCGCGAACCCGAACACCGGCAGAGGGCCAAGAGCCTCCGCGACGACGCTCCGAGTCCAGCGGTCATACCTGCACGTGCTGGCAAGAGGAAGCTCCCGCGACGTGAACACCCGAACGCCGCTGTAGCCCCAGGTAAGCTGGACACCGAGCTCGGCCTGGATGACCTCCGCTACCTGAGCGCCTCGCTGTGCGGGGCCCTCGTCGGCAGTCGCGGCCGGTTCGGCGTCTCGCCTCTCGCCGCCCGCGCGCCGCCTGCAATCGAGCCGGCTTAGTTCGAGGATGTAACAGAAGCCCTTCTCCTCCGGCGGCGCCACCACGCGTGCGGAGAGCCTCCACTTCGCGCCCCGAGACCCAGGCCTGTTCCCGCCCGTCCAGGAGAAGGTCGGGATCCAGTCGCCCTCAAGGGTGAACTCTGGTAACGCAGCAGCAAGGTTCACGGCAGTGCCGTCCCACGTGAAGGCGGGCGCAATGAACGGGGCGGCCCCGCATCTGTCTCCTGGGCCGTCTCCACCGCTACGGCTGCTCGTTCCGACCCCATCCGAGTGGGTCCTGTCGTGCTTGCAGTCTGGTGGACGCCCAGTCGGCAGGCCCGCAGCGCTGCTATCCCTGCCGTCTCGGCTCCCTCTCACCTCGATAAGGCCGGCGCACCCGGCGTGCAGAAAGGTTACGCCGAGCACCCGCCCGCACCTGTCGATCTCGGGCAGCGACACGAAGTCGTTGCCGGTCACGGTCACGAACTTGTCTCCTGTTATCTCGTCCGGCACAGTCATCATCCGCGCTGAATCGTCTCGACGCTGCACGCTCATTCAACCAACCTCTCCAACTCGCATCCTATCCTTTCAACCCGGTCATCGCTATGCCCTCAACAAACTGCCGCTGGAGCACGAGGAACGCGATGATGAGCGGAGCCACTGCCACCACCGACCCGGCCATCTGCCAGTGGATGTTGGTGCCGTATTGCTCCGCGAAGCTCTGCAGGCCCACGGGCAATGTGCGGCTGGCCGCCGAAGTGGAGACGATGAGAGGCCACAGGAACTCCTCCCAGTTGGCGGTGAGAGTGAAGATGGCCAGCGCTGACAGGGCCTGCTTCGTCAGCGGCAGGATTATGCGCACGAAGATGAACGGCTCCGACGCTCCGTCGATCCTCGCTGCCTCAATGAGTTCCGTCGGAATCGTGGCGATGAACTGTCTCATGAGAAAGATCCCGAACGCATCTATGAGCCATGGAAACATCACGCCAAGGCGGGTGTCGATGAGTCGGAACGCAACCGCCATCCTGTATAGTGGAATCATCCGTGTCTGAAACGGAACCATCAGGCTCGACAGGAGGAGAAAGAAGATAAACGTCCTGCCGGGCACGTTGAACTTCGCCAGGCTGTATCCGGCAAGGGAGCTCGTGAGAAGCACGCTTGCGACAACCACCGCAGCAACGATGACGCTATTGAGCAGGTATCGACCGAAGGGGAACTGAACGAAGACCTGGCGGAAGTTGTCGAGCGTCGGTTGGAGGGGGATCCAGGTCGGTGGGATTCGCATCACCTCCGACAGGGGTTTCAGAGACGCGCTGACCATCCACGCCAGCGGCAGGAGCGTCCAGACGGCACCCGCGAGCAACACGATGTAGATCAACAACTGAAGCGGGGCCAGGGGCCTTCCTTTCAGGTGAGGCAGCCCGGCGCGAGCCGGCGCCTTTACTGTCATACCACAGGAGACGTCAGGTCTCATTATCCAATCTCTCTCCTTAAACACCAGGTGCAAACCACTCACTCGTGCAAGCTCGTGCAGGCTCCCACGCTTAACCGGGCGCATAAACCCCGGACGCCAGGGCGACGCGCTTCACCAGCGCACGAAGCAGCCTAATACTCGAAGGGTCTTTGCACCAGCTTTATCTGGATGATCGTCACCACCATGATGATGGCGAGGAGCACGAACGCGGTGGCCGAGGCGTAACCCACCTGGAACTTGCTGAAGGCCATGTCGTAAATGTGAAGCACCAGCACCCTCGTGCTGTCAAGCGGACCGCCCGGCGTTGCCCAGGTGAAACCGCCCGCGCTCATGACGTACGGGATCGTGAACACGCGGAAGGCATTGATCACCAGCATGACCAGCACCAACACCACGGTAGGGTTCAAGAGCGGCAGGATGACCCTGAAGAACTGCTGGCCGGGGCTGGCGCCGTCCACCGTTGCAGCCTCCTTCAGTTCCTTCGGTATCGTCTGCAGGCCCGCAAGGAGTATCACCATGGCGAAACCGACCTGCTTCCAGACGCCCACGGCCATCATCGCAGGCAAGGCCCATGTAGTGCCCGCAAGCCAGCCTGGCCCGCGAATCCCGACAAGACCAAGAAGCCAGTTGATGACGCCGAACGTGGGCTCGAAGAGCCACTTCCATGCAAACGCCGCTCCCACCATCGACGTGACCACCGGTATGAAGTAGGTGGTCCGAAACAGGCCCCGCCCCTTGAGAAACTTCGCTTCCAGCAACAGCGCGACGGCAAGCGATATCACCACGGTGGCCGGCACCACACAGCAAGTCCAGTACACGGTGTTTACAAGCGACTTGCGGAAGAGGGGACTAGAAAGCATGCGCGCATAGTTGCCAAGCCCCACAAAGGTTTTCTCCCCAAAGACTGGCCAGTCATAGAATCCGAGCCACAACGCGTACAGAAGTGGGTAGACCACGATCAGAGCAAATAGGGCGAGGGCTGGTGCGAGAAAGGCATAGCCCCAGACCGCCTGCCTTCGCCGCTCGCGTGAGATGCTACGCAATGTTGATCACCGTTCCTCTTGAGAGGGATCGAGAGAGCGCCCGCCGCGCCCTTTTCCATCAACCATCAGCCATCAGGCTCTCTCAGGTCGATTGAAGCTAACCCTGTCAGCTCAACCAGGGGCTTCATCCGCTCCGTCGCTCCGTGTATACTTCGCCGTTCTGACGCCCTATCCTCTCTCCCGGTCGGGAAACCAGCGCAGGCAGCCACCTTCGCACCACGACAAGGAACATACGGGAGATCGTCCTGCGCGTCGCCCTGTCATGGAGAACCGATTCCCGGATCGTGCGACCCGGCGGCTCGGCACGAAGCCGCCGGGTCACGAGAACTACCGGAACCACCTGGTCATCCCTTGAAGACCCCCCGGACCGCTCTATTTGAGCACCCGGGCAAGCACCTCGTTCTCCCTGGCAGCCCCGTCTTTGACCGCCCGCTCCACCGAGGCCTTCCCGAGCACGATGCTATCCCAGATCGTGGCGTGAATGGCGTCCACCTCGCTCCTCGTCACCTGCTGGCAGGGACGGGCGTAGAGCAGAGAGTCCATGCACACGCGAGCGTTCTCATCGGGCGTCAGCTCGGGCAAGCCAACCAGTTCCTTGAGGGATGGAAGATCGCCAGCCTTCGTGCACCAGACCAACTGCCCGTCCTTCCCGGCAAGGAACTGCACCCATTCCCAGGCCAGCTTCTGGTTGGAAGCACGCTTGGACACGACGTATGCCCAGTGGTGCCCGACCGTAAGCGGTTTGCCATCGGGCGAAGGAACGGGAGCGACAGTATAGTCGATGTCCGGGCATTCGCGTGTAAGCCGACCCCGCGTCACGGGGTGGTTTATGTAGAACATAGCACGAGCTTGCTCGAACTTCTTCTGACCGGTCAGGAACTCGGGGGAGTCAACACCGTGTTTCACCATGAGGTCCGCGACGAACTGCCATGCTGCGAGGCCTTCATCACCATCGTAGCGCACTCTCTTCGCCTCAACGTCCACCACGTCGCCCTTTACCTTTTGGTACATGAACAATTGGTACACAGCCCACTTGTAGCGGGTATCGAGGCCGGCCTGGGCGAGGCGGCCGGATGCGTCTTTCTTCGTGCCCTTTACAGCCTGGGCCTCGAATTCCGCCCATGTCTTCGGAGGTTTCGCAGGATCAAACCCGGCTTCTCGGTACAGCTTGTTATTGATGAACAACACGAGCGTCTGCACGTCAGTCGGTAGCCCGTAATATTGGCCGTTATACTTGAGCTGAGAAGTCGTCCACGGCAGGTAGTCTTTTTCGATCTGCCCGGTGGTCAGCACCTCTTTCGGGACAGGAACCAGCATGCCGGAACTCGCCATTTGTTGCCCCATCGACATCGGGATCTGGAAAACGTCAGGACCCGTCCCTGAACTCAGCGACGTTATGAGCTTGTCGAAGTATGAATCATAGGGAATGGGCTCGAACTTGATCTCGACGTTGGGATGGGTCTTCTCGAACTCGCGCGCCATTTCCTGCAGCACCGGCGTCCTCGCTTCATGGTGGTGCTGCCAGTGGACGATCGTTGTCTTCGTGGCAGCCCGGGCGCCGACTCCTGTCGCAAGTCCAACCAGTGTAAGTACCAGCGCGCACACGAGCGTTCTCGACATGATATGACGAATCTCTGCCCTTGCCACAGTAACACTTCCTTCCCCTGAAGATTGTCTGGGTTGGGCCAGTCTCACCCTCTCATCTCCCGCCCCTCACCTTCCCCTTCCATGACACCCAAACCGCTAGCAATCTATCCCGTTCTCACCTCCCTTCATGGTGACTCGTGCGATGCTCGCCCCCGGCGTGCCTCCTTCGTTCCGAGGAACCGCGAATGACGAGCTTCACATCCATTACCAGGTGCTTGCGTCGCAACGGCCTCCCCTCTATGAGGCTGAGAAGCATCTTCGTGGCGCGCGACCCTACCTGATAGGCCGGCTGACGCACGGTGGTGAGCGGCGGCTCGAAGTACTGGGAGTACTTGATGTCGTCGAACCCAACCACCGCCACGTCGTCTGGTATGCGAAATCCCATGTCCTTCAGGGCCTGCATGGCGCCCATCGCCATGGTGTCGCCGCCCACGAAAAGCGCCGTCGGCCTCGCCGGCCTCGACATGATCTCCCTGGCCGCGGCATGGCCCGAGGACCGCGTGAAATCGCCTTCGAAGTAGAGATGCTCGTCGAATGGCACACCCGCCTTCCCGAGGGCATCTTTGACCGCTTCAAAGCGCTCGCGGCTGTCGAAGACCGTCAGCGGCCCGTTGATGAAACCGATCCGCTGGTGCCCTAACTCGAGAAGATACCTTATGGCTTCGGATGCGCCCCTGCGGTTGTCCACGACCACCGAGGGCACGTCCTCACCTGGGGCCTTGCCACCGACGAGCACAACCGGGAGTGTGGCCGCGGCGACCTCAGCAAAGCAAGGGTCATCCACCTTTGGCGCCGCCAGGAGGATACCGTCCACCCTTCCGTCTCTGAACAGGTTAAGGTAGGTGAGCTCGCGTTTTGGGTCGCGAGCCGAGCGGGATAGGATCAGGTTGTAGTTCGTCGCAGTGGCGACTTCCTCGATTCCCTCGATCATCTCGGAAAACATTGGTGTCGAGATAGTAGGAATGATCAGCGCAATCATGTTGGTGCGCCCCAGCTTCAGCCCGCGTGCGATGGCACTCGGCTGGTAGCCAAGCTCACGCACAGCAGCCAGCACTCTTTCCCGGGTCGCCTTGGCCACAGTGCCGGTGCCGTTTAGAGTGTTCGATACGGTGCACGGCGCCACTTCGGCCAGTCTTGCAACGTCTCTAATCGTAGGCATGCCGTCATCGCCGTCCTTCGTTCGATGCGATATGTCTCGATGCCCTCTCTACCGCCTGCCCTTGATGCGCTCCCGCAACGCCGTCCTTTGATGTCGTCTCCGGGCCCGGCTATCGCTGGTGCAGGCCCCGGGGCGCAGGGTGTTTGTCGGGCAGGGCATCTGCAGTCGGGTCGCATCTCTTGCGGGTGCAAATCGTTTTGCCAAAATCGGTTTTCCAAAAACGTTTTTCTATGTGGAGCCTCGGTTTCCTTCCGAACATCTGGTTGCATTCCGGGAAAAGTGAAACCAGGTTTACCGAAGACCATGGGCTTCATCCCCGGAGTGAACTCCGGGGATGAAGCCCGTTGCCTTCGGCCTCCTCTTATCCTGACATCCTCCCCGCATTGAGATGCGGGGAGGATGTCAGAGAGGGTCAAGCCAAGCTCGACTCGCGAGAGGTGCAGTAAGGCATCCTGCACCTCCGATTGACCTCAACTCGCCATTCCCGCCCGGATGACTCAGTCCAAAGGGAACAGCCTGCCGGCGGCCTGCGCCACCTCAGCTTTCACCCTGCGGATCGCCTCATCGAAGTATTCCTCGTCGATCTCGAACCCCGCGAACGGCAGGCCGAGCCTCACGCACGCAACGGCGGTGTTGCCGATGCCGAGGAACGGGTCGAGCACGAGCCGGCATCGCTCCACACCGTGTAGCTTTATGCACATCTCTGGCAGGCGGGGCGGAAAGCTCGCCGGGTGCGGCCGGTCCTTCTCGCGACTGTTGATGGTCTCGTACGGGATGAACCACGTGTTTCCGCGGCACCGCACGCCCGCGCCGGCGTTCTTCCAGCGCCCGACGTTGGACTTGTCCTGGTAAGGTACGCCGATGGCGAGCCGATCGAGAGGCACTTTACCGGACTTCGTGAAGTGGAAGATGTACTCGTGGCAGTCGTTGACGAACCTGTCGCCGTTGATGGGTTTGTAATGACCCACCGCAACGTCCGACACTATCCCCCCGTAATCTCCGACGTCGGCCTTTGAGACCGCGATAGACTTCACCCAGTGGATCACGTTCTGGAGCTGGAAGAGGGATCTCAGGACCCCGGCCACCTCGAACGGGACCCACGGGTCCGTGGGCTTGGACCCGATGTTCAGGAAGAACGAGCCGTCATCGGACATCGCGTCCTTCACGGCGCCGGCCCATTCGGCGGTCCACGCCAGGTACTCGGCCCTGCTCATGGTGTCGTCATACGCCCCGTATTCAATGCCCAGGTTGTATGGGGGCGAGGTCACGACCACGTCAACGCTCCCGGGCGAAAGCCGGGTCCTCATCCCGGACACGCAGTCCTCCAGGTAGAAATCCCACCGCGCCTCCGGCGCGCCGCAGCTTACCACGGTTTCTCTACGAAAGATCGCCTCCAGGTCTTTCACGCTGCACCTCGTCCTCTCATAAATCTCTATCCCCCGGCGGGGTCGCCGTTCAACCTGCACGTCTGCAGGCAGCGCTAAATGCGCTTCTTCCTGATGTGCGGGTTCAGGATCTCCTTGAGCGCGTAGCCCGTAAGCACGAACCCGAGGAACCGTAGCCCCGCCTCGGCCAGGATGGCTCCGCCGGCCATCATCACGGTGTTGAAGATGACAGGCGGCGAAACCGCCGGGATGAACGTCCCCTGCATGAGGGGGTAATCCCACGCCCGCGAGGCCTCCACCACGAGGAGGCCCATGCCCTCCCACGAGAAAATGGTCTCGATGATAAGCGCGCCGCCAACGACGCCCGCGAGCGACAGCCCAAGGCGCGTCACGAGCGGCAGCAGGGCGTTACGCAGCGCGTGCCTGCACAGAAGCACCCATTCCGACACGCCCTTGGACCTTGCAACCACATGGTAATTTCCACGCGACGGTGAAATATCCTCCATGCAGGAAGGAAGGGTGCCGGACGACTGCGGCGCACTGGGCGTGACCTGAACGGCTGACGGGAAAGGGCCTGAACGGTGCAGGGATCAGAAACTCGTCTTGAAAGCACCCGGTGTCTCGAGCACCTCCACCGGGTACTCGTTTTCGCCCACAAGCTCTCCGTCCTGCGACCTCAAGATGAGCCTCAGGGTGTAGCGCCCAGGCGCAAGGGCGTCTGTCACCGCCCAGGTGCCGTTCCTCGGCCAAGTGTTGAGGATCAGCACCGCCTCGTTCTCCGGGATGTCCACATTGAGCGTCTCGGCCAGGCGGGCCGCGCCGCGCCCGTCCTCCAGAGCGATCTCGAGGCGCGCCCCCTCGAAATTGTCGGGGACCAGCGCGACTCCCACCTCGCCCTCCGTCGGGGCCTCAGGGTAGTTTGCAGCCTCCAGCGAGAGCCTGGCTCGCGCCGTGCCGTCATCCAGCAGGGTCGGCGTGACGCGTACGCTCGTGATGCGGACATCGCCGGAGGCCACGAGCTCGACGTCGTTCCAGATGCCGCCCGTGCCGAGGCTCTGGCCTGTCGCAGGGTCCCATGACCCGGGGCGCGTGTCGTGGTGCGAGAAGATGCCCTTTATGAGCCGCTTTCTGTCGGGCCACTTCGCGCCAGGCTCCTCCCCGCCGCCGGCCGGCCGCTGTCCGGGCGGGCGGGACGCGTCGGACCGCATCGCACCCGCGTCGGGCCTGTGCTGGAATCGTGCGGGGCCAGGCCGGGTCTCCCGCATCCATGGGACTATCTCCGGCCTTCTTCCTCGCGGATTACCACCATGCTCCAGTACTCCAGGTACGGGATGGTGAACTCGTAGGTGTGCTTGCCGGCACCTCCGATCTTCTCTGCCTGCAACTTCACCATCTTGCCGCCGCGGTACTCGGGCGAGGCGAAGTAGACCTCGCAGAGGGGCTTTTCAAGTCGAACCTGAAGCCGCACGTCCCGCAACACGGGCGGCGCAGGCTGATCGATTCGCCAGACGGGAACGCTCACTCGGAGGAGGTTGACGATGTTCACGACAGCGAGACTCCCTTTACGCCTCTGGATCATCCAGATTTCCCGGGTGGCTGAGTCGTCTGACGTGGACGGGTGGTCAAGCGCGGCCACCTCCAAACCCGGACACCGTTCGTCTGATTCGTCTACCCCGGGGTATAACAAATCGACGTACCTTGTGCAAAAGTCGTAGCAACCCCGAAGCCACTCCCCCAGGCGGTGGGAGATGGGCTCGTACTTGGGGAAGTATGGGTCAGCAAGCATGTTCTCTCCCTCGCCGATCTCTATGTGGGATCCTCCCGCAGAGAATATCACCGCGTCGAGATACCTCACCGATGCCTCAAGCGAAGGCGATAGATAGGCCGCCAGGACAACGGCTTTGCCGAAACTCAATCTTCTCGCTTCGGACACGAGGTCGACTATGTCCGAGTACGTGTCATGGGGCGGCCAGACCTCGATGTACACGATATCAGCGTCTGACGGCGCGATGCTCTCCACGGGCCAGTTGTTGACACAGTTGAAAACAGCGAAGGCCCCAGGGTGAACCTGCGTCACGGCACACTTTGCGTCATTAACGAAATCCGTGAACGTCCTGTCGATGCGCAGGACCGCCCCGCTATCGCATTCGGACGTCGTGAAGGCCCTTTTCGGATAGCCGTACTGGTCGATGTGGACCCCGTCGAACCCCATGTCGGTTACAGCCTTCTGATACTCGCTCATCATCCTTTCGCGCCACGGGGAGCCCTGCGCGGGGTTCATCAGGTAAAGGTACCCGTTGCCCAGGGTGTAGGGAATGCCGACCCCCTGCCAGAGTGCCCACTCCGGGTGCCGTTCGAAAAACTCCCTGGACGCAGCGTATACCGTAACGTACGCCATCGCGGCCATCCCAAAGTCTTTCACGGCGCGGATCTTGTCGGCTACCATCCTGATGGACAGGCGCCTCCCAAGGCTGTCCACAAACTCCTCGCAGTCCGGCAAAAGGGTATCGTGGCGGTACATCCAATCGTAGAACTGAACCGCATTTATGTGGTACCGATTCATGTGGTCTGCTTGCGTGGTACCATCCGCTGCTCTGGCGGCCTCCGTAACGCCTGCGGCGGGGGCGCTACAGGTCAGATCGGTTGGTTCGTCGCCCGTCCCTGCAACGCCGTTAGCTCCGATCTTGGCTCCGAGCCCGCGTGGCGGGAAATCGCACATGAACCCGTATCGTGGAGCCCGCGTCCACGCCTTCGCTACGTCGAAGGCCGTCGACGCGCGCACCAGCCCGCAGTCGGTGCCAGCGTGGAACTCGACCTCGACCCCATATCCCGCAGCCTCTTGCGGTGGAGTCCACGAAAACGTGTGCACCACGTCAGAGTGTGGCTGCACCTCGACACTCGCGCGGGCCGCATGCACCTCGTCGGCCAGCCTGGTTATGACAAGAGCGAGATCTCCCCGGACCGTCCGGGGACCCGAATTGGAAACGGTCACCCTCAGCGAAACAGTCTCCCCCAGCCTGAACTGGCACTTCGTCGGACATACGTCAACGGATAGGCGGGCCTTCTCTGCCCACGCCTGTCCGCCTGCAGACGGGGAAGTCAGTGCCAGGAAGAGCGCGAAAGCCATCAGCGTTACCACCGTCCTCGTTGCACGAACCGCCATGTTGCACCCGCCTACCCTTTCATGCCCGTGAGGGTTACACCTTCGATGAAGTATCGCTGGGCCGCGAAGAAGATGATGAGTATTGGCAGCGAGAAGACTATTGAGGCGGCCATCAGCAGGCTGTACTCGGTGCTGTGAAGGCTCTGGAACAGGCGAAGGCCCAGGGCGAGGGTGTATCTCTCCTGATCGCTCAAGTATATCAGGGGCGAGAAGAAGTCGGTCCAGTTCGCGACGAAGATGAACACCCCGACCGCTGTCAGGGCGGGTTTGCTCAAGGGAGCGACGACTCGCAGCAATATTCCAAAGTTGCTGCACCCGTCGATCTTCGCGGCGTCGCACAGCTCGTTCGGTATGGTCATGTAGAACTGCCGCAACAGGAATACGTTGAATGCACCTCCCCCAAGAAAGGCCGGAATCGTCAGTGCTTTTAGACTATTGTACCAGCCTAGCTTCTGGAAGAGGACAAACACCGGGATCATAGTCACCTGCCCCGGGAGCATCATCGACGCGAGGAGCACGCCAAACAACGCGTCACGCCCGGGCGCCCTGAGCTTGGCGAAACCGTATGCCACGAGCGCGCTCGCCGAGAGAGCCCCGATGACACACGTCGACGTTACAAGGGCTGTGTTGCCGAGGTAACGCCAGAACGGGATGAACTCGAGCGCCCTCGCATAATTGCTCCAGACGACGGGCCTTGGAAGCCAGACGATCCTCGGCGTCACGACCTGATCGTAGCTCTTAAGAGACGTAGACAGCATCCAGAGGAACGGCGTCAACACAACGCCAGACCCAGTGACAAGGACGAGGTATATGAGGGCCGTCATAGCGATCCCTTCAGCCCTGCGCCGTTTCCGGCACGTATCCTGCCTCTTAGTGCCATCGCGGACCATGGCAACGCCCTACCTCCTGAGGTCTCCCTCGTAGTAGACCCACCGACGGGACAGCCTGAGCTGGAGAGCCGTGAAGCCGACAAGTATCACGAAGAGAATCCATGCCAAAGCGGAGGCGTACCCCATGTGGAAGAACTCGAAGGCCTCCCTGTAGAGGTATAGCACATAGAAAAGGGTCGAGTTCAACGGGCCACCCTGAGTCATTACATACGATTGGGTGAAGACCTGGAACGACCCGATGATCCCCATTACGGTCGAGAAAAACACGGTAGGCGATAACATCGGGAGGGTCACATGCCGGAACTGCTGCCAGGCGCCTGCTCCGTCCACGACGGCGGCGTCGTAGAGATGTCTGGGGACGCTTTGCAGGCCGGCAAGGAAGATGACCATACCTCCCCCGACTCCCCACTGTCCCATCAAAATCAGGGCCGGCTTCGACCAGACCGGGTCGGCCAGCCATAATGGTCCCTTGATGCCAACCACGGACAGGGCCCGGTTCACAAGTCCGTACTGGGGGTTGAAGAGCCATATCCACAGGATAGACGAGGCGACCGCCGGGATTATGGAAGGCATGTAGAATATGGTCCGGAACATCCGCACTCCGCGGACCCCCTGGTTCAGAAGAAGAGCGAGCGCGAGGCTGCCCGCGACCCCGAGTGGCACCGAGAACAAGGTGTAGTAGGCCGTGTTGTAGAGGGCGGTCCAGAAGAGAGGATCGTCGGTGAAGATGGACACGTAGTTCGCAAGGCCTACCCAGGCGGGGGGCTGAAGCACATTATACTCGCAAAGGCTGTAATAGAACGACACCAGCATCGGACCAAGTGTGAGCCCGGAGAAACCCACAAGCCACGGAAGGATGCATAGATAGAAGTCCCGCGCCTCCCTCACGGCGTTGCGGCTCAGGCCCCGACGCCTGGAGTCCGCCTTCCCCGAACTCGTGCAGTGGATTTCCCACGTCATTGTCCTTCTCCCTCCACCCTGGAATGCCATGCTACCCTTTGTTTCCGTGCAATACCGCCCTCTACCGCACGATGCCGATTGTTGCCGGTGACCTGTGTGTTCTCACACATTGCCGATCGTTACCGGCGAAGGTGCCTGTTGTACCTGTCAAGCACCTTTTGGGCCCTGCCTGCAGCCCACTCCAGAGCAGCCTCGGGCGACATCTCACCGTGGACGGCCCTGTCGACCGCCTGGTAGATGTACGACTCGACCTCCGGGAACGCAGGGTGCACCGGCCTGTACCGCGCGTGCTCCATGGCGTCGATGAATGGCTTGAGAAGGGGGTCACCGGCGACTTGCGGGTCAAAGGCGGCAGCCTTGAGGGCAGGGATGGTCCCCACCTTGCGGGCGAAGAGGATCTGCACATCCTTATTCACGGCGAATTTGATGAATTCCCATGCGGCGTCGCGATGCGCGGCTCCCTTTGGGATCACCAGCGAGAACCCCCCGGCTATGGTCGCCCGGACTTCTCCCCTGGGGAGCGGGGCGAGTCCCAGATCATTGGCAACGAGGCTCGGCGCATACCTCCGCATGTCGCTCAGCATCCAGCACCCTTCGGATTTCATGGCTACCTGCCCCGTGTAGAACGGATCAGACAGGTGGCTGCCGAAACCCGCTGCCAGGCTCACGAGGTTGTCGTACCGGTAGTAGTTGACCAGGGAAACAACCCACTCAAGAGCCTTTGCGCCCTCGGGTCCGTTGAACGTGACCTTGGTGGCATCGGCGTTGAACACATCGCCTCCGCACTGCCACAGGTAGTGGACAAGCGAGACCCCGTTCCATATGGGCACGAACCCGACCTGCACGAGCCGGCCTTTTTCGTCCCGTTTCGTGAGCGTGTGGGAGTAGCGCACAAGATCGTCCCACGTCTCCGGCGGCTTCGAGGGATCCAGTCCTGCCTCTTTGAATAGCCGCTTGTTATACATGAGCACACGCGAGTTGGTTTCGAAAGGAATGCTATAGACTTTGCCCCGGTATACCGTCTCGTTCCAGCAAGCCTCGAAGAACGAACCAGGGTCCATCCTATCCCTGGCAATGTACGTGTCAAGGGGAGTGAGCGCGTCGCGGGATGCGTATTGGCCGGTCATGTACCTGTCGAAGAGAACCACATCAGGCGGGACCTTCCCAGCTATGGACGCGAGCAGCTTGGTTCCGAGATCGGGTGTCACAGTCGCCTTGACAACGACGTTCGACTGGGACTTGTTGAAGGCATCGACCACTGCGACGACGCCGTCTCCTCCTTCTCCCGTCCAGTCGTGCCAAAACGCGATCTCAATGGGAGCGCGGCTCGCCACGGCTACCGGACCCGTCGCGGCCGTCACGAAGAGACCCAAGCACAGGGCGAGCGCTGAAAGGCGAAAGACCTGTCTCATGACAATTCCCCTCCCATCGGGAACCTATCTCTCAGCCGACTGTAGAGTGATGCCGAACACCCGCACGGCCGGCTCCTCGGGTAGCGTCAAAGAGGCGATCTCCCTTGCCGGGTCGACCTTGAACGAGAGGACATACAGTCTCCCTCCCGGCGCTTCATCCCCTTCTGAGGAGTGCTTGTGGTCGGTCTCCACACCAACGTACCTGCCGAACCCGGGAGCGCCCTTCATGTCAGGGATACGCTGCGACAAGACCGAACTCGACCCGTCGGAGTAGGTGACGGTGAACGTGGCCCTTCTGGTCCCGGACACCGACGTGGCAAGCATGTGAAGCGCCACGCAATGGGTCCTCGGGAACTTCACGACCTGGTTGTAGCAAACGATGTTGTTGTCTCGTCCGTCATCCGTCGGCGGAAAGACGAAGTATACGTCGCAGAGACTCGCCGCTTCGCCTGCCTGCGGAAGTTGCTCCGCTGGAAACGATGTCCGGTTGAAGTCCAGATCGCCGTCGAGGGGATCGTGATCCCAGGAGATGCCGTCGTTGCTGAAGTAGCTACCGAGGTCTACAAGCACGTAAGTCGTGCTCGTCTTGGCAGCCTGAGCCGCGGCATACGGAGCGGCAAGCAGCAGCAAAGCACAGACAGTGCGCAGGAGAAGCGTCTTCACTCAGGTTCACCTCCGTTTCACACTGTGCATTGGCGCCCCGCTCCGTCGGCGGCAGGAGCGGCGGCGCCGTCGGGGGAGATGGGGCAGGCGCCCCGGGCCGTCGTCGTTCCGTCCACGCCTGCCACGGTCGCCCGCCCCGCTTGCCCCTTGGAGCATTTGGATCACAGGTAAACGTGAGAGACGATCGCGAACGTGTCCTTCTCCTTGCTGTAAGACCCCAGTATCGCCTTCTGGTCCGCCTCGGGCTCGGTCAGCATGTCCAGGACGTTCGGGTGGTACCCGCTCTCGTCGCTGCCCCCGAACTGCCACTCCGTCCTCTCGCGGAGGACCCGCCGAACCTTGATCCCATCCATTACGTCCTTGCTGCCTTCCTGCCCCATGAGCAGCACCTGGTACCCCCAGCCCGGAGACGGTGTCCCCAGCCACGAGACGGGAACCCAGATTCTGATGGTACGCCCAGTGACGCTCGCCTTTTTCGCCACGTGGATGCAGGATCGCATGTCGTCGTCCACAAGCCCCGCCATGATGTCCTCGACCTCGGTGCCCCACCCGCCCTCACAGATTATGGCTTTGTCCCAGCGGGAGTCGTCCGCGAACGCCACATTTGCTCCGGGTATACATTCGGCAAATCCCGATGACCTCTCGCTGTCTACATAGATTTGGAACATCTGGACGCTGATACCGTTCGGACCGCCCCACGGGTTGGCGATGGACTCAGCGAGCGTGATCTCGAACCGCGCCTCGTCGGCTTCCTTGTATACCTCGAACTTCACAATGTCGAAGGCCCCCGGAGAGAAAACGGAGTTCGTCGGGTAGACGTACGTCCCTGGCCCATAATCATCACCCGCCGGATCGGCGAGCGATACGACCGGCGTCTCGGCGCCCTGCGCGCCGGATATAGCCAGGAATACAATCAGCGCGATGAAAATCACACTACTCAACCTCTGCCGCATGGCCTCCTATCCCTCCCTCGAGTAACAGTATATCTTCTGTCCGCGTTACCCGTCCTCCTGCATTGCCCTTCCTTTCGCTCACCCCCCTGATGCAGGCCTGAAGCGCCGTACCTCACATCGGCCTCGCGTTGTCTGCCCGGTCACCCTTTGTACAGAGGCGTTTGTCGCTTTTACCTGTGCTTTTGCCAATTCGTCCAACAGCACGAGGTACATGGCATGCGACCAGAGGAGCGGCGTGGCCACAGGGCCCCAGCGCTCCTGCCACACCGGCAGGTATGTGGGGTCGTTCACGTGGTCGCTCACTTGCTCTGGGAGCTCGCCGCGTTCGTTGGCGCAGCGTTCGACCCAGTCCACGATCGGCGCGGCGGAGGCCGGACGCCCGGCACGGCAGTAATACCACCCCAGCCAGCACGCAAGAAGCGGCCACTCGCCGCCGCCGTAGTATGTATCCTCCGGGTAGCGGTGGACACCGGAGTGATAGAGGCGTCGCTCAATCTCCTCCACAGTGGACAACATCAAGGGGTCGGATGGCTCCACGACCGCGAACGGCATGGCCAGCCAGAGGAGGCTTGCATCTATGCTGGGGTTTCCGAGGGACTTCACGAACCGTCCCTGGGCGACTCCGTGGTCGAGTATGTATTCACGGATGCTCTCGGCGAGGCCGGCAATACCGCTGGCGTTGGGATCGTTGGAGGCGCCCGGGGCGCCGAGCGCGCGAGCGGCGTGCGCAGCATGCGCAGCATGCGCAGCGTATGCGGAGGGTGCCGCGTGTGCGGCGTGGTCAGCGTGTGCAGCCCAAGCGACGTCGACAGCGCGAGTGGCACAAGTGGCCTGGGTAGCGTGGATGGCCTCGGCGGCTTCCACGGCTTCGGCGACATCGGCACGCCGGCTGGACTCGACGGCACGTATGGCCGGCCCGGTATGGGCCGTGCAGGCGGTCCGGGGGGTCTTTGGGACCTCAGAAACCCCGACGACCTGCGCGGCCGCGCCACCGCATGCAAGCAGGCGGCCTGCGGCAGCGAGGCCTCCGTATAGGCAGGCCAGAGTGGCAGGATGGAGCCTGTCGCCGAATTCCTCCCAGCAATCATAGTTGGGCATCTTCCAACAGAGGGAGAGGTACCTGATGGTGAGATCGACGCTCTTGCGGGCTTGCTCGAGGAGCGTGGTATCGCCGGTCATGGCAACGTGCTCCGCGAGACCCCAGAGCCATGTGCCGTAACCGTCCAGCTGGAAGTTGGGCCATTTGTCCTCTTCGGGGACGCCGTCAATGCGGTAGCGCGTGGGAGGCATGTCGCGGTGGTCGGGGGCCTGCCCGCAGGCCAGGAGATCCGCGATGCGGTCCACGCGCCCGGCCTCGCGCCTCAGTACGGAATCCACCCACAAGTAGAAGCGCCGTGCGGAGTCGTGGTGGCCGGCCCGGTCCATGGCGTACGCGGTGAAAGTGCCGTCGCGGAGCCAACAGAATCTGTACGGAGCGAAGGTCGGGCATGCCACGTAGGCGCCGCTTGGCGCTTGATGGCGGCGGATGATCTCGACGCTGTGATCACGCAGGTCTGGCACGAGCTTCACGCTCCTTCGACGCGTCCCTCCGCCTTCTCGCCCCGCCGCTCTCCGGGGCGGCGGCAAGGCCGCCTTTGGCTGTCGCCGGCCGACTGCCGACTGCCGACCGGAGGACGCAAACTGCCTGGTGATCGCTCACACCTGTTCGCTGGCTTACGGCGACCGACGACCGGTGACCGGTCAGGGGTGACCGTTAGCGAAGCACCAGGTGGCCGGTGCTGACTGCTGACTACCAACCTCGACTTACTGTCCACGGACGACCGGCACGGGCAGATCGGCTGCTCTTGGCTTCCGGCCTCCATCGTGGGGCATATCAACCTTGCCGCATCGCCGTCATGGTTTACGGTAGGTTGACCGGTCAACCATCAATCCTAATGTAGCACCCTCCGTCACTTCTGTCAAGGGCGTTCTTCGCACGCGGGTTCACGCGGTTGACAGGCCAGCCGCGACGCGGTAAGATTAGGCTGCTAGCATGTTTACCGGGAAACGCGGCTTATCAGGCGTTATCGCCTGCCTCACCACCAACCAGGGAAGTGATGCAGTGACAACCATACGCGACGTGGCGAAGCGAGCGGGGGTCTCGCACACCACGGTTTCCAACGTGATCAACAACATCCCCAAGGTCGGCGAGGAGACCCGCCAGCGCGTGCTGCGGGCCATGGCCGAGCTCAGCTTCGAGCCGAACATGGCGGCGAGGAGCCTGTATACGAAGCGCTCATATCTTGTGGGCTACATGGTTCCCGCGATCACGAACGAGTTCTTCATGAACGTGGCGCGCGGCGCGGAGCGGGTGCTATACAGGGAGGGGATCGGCCTCTTTCTGTGTGACACCACCCTTGCGGCCGACCGAGAGGCCGACTACCTACGCCGGCTCATCCGCCATCGCGTGGACGGCATCATCGTCAACTACGTGGCAAACCGAAAGACTGTCCATGACGCCGTTCGGGCAGGGATCCCGGTGGTGGCCATCGAGTCGCCGATCGGGGAGCCGAAGATATCGCTGGTAGAGGTGGACAACGCTGGCGCTACAATGCTCGGGGTCGAGCACCTGACCGACCTCGGGCACCGGCAGATCGGAGTTATCGCCATCGACTTCGAAAGCGACGTCAACAGTGAACGGCTGCGCGGGTTCCAAAACGGGCTGAAACTCCACGATCTCCAGCCACGTCCTGAGTTGCTCATATCTCTCTCGTCACTCATTGGGGAGAACGGCTATTTCGACCACACTGTGGACCTCGCGAGAAGCCCGGTGGCAGCCCACCGCGAGTTCTCGAAGATCGTGGAGCGACTCCTGGGCCTCGCCGACCCACCAACCGCCCTCTTCTGCTTCGACTACCAGAGCGCCATGCTCGTCATCCGCTGCCTTGCCGGGCTGGGGCTTACGCCCGGAAAGGACGTTTCGGTCCTTGGTTTCGACGCCCCGAACACCGCCTGCGTGCCGAGGGTCACCACAGTGACGCAGCCGGCGGTCGAGATGGGCTCGATCGCGGCCGAACTTCTGCTGGAGAGGATAGAAAACCCGGGCGCCAGGCCCCGATCTGTGCGGCTCTCGGCCCAACTGACAGTGGGCGAAACGACCGCGCCCCCGCCCGACAGGAAGCTGCAGCATGGATAAAGGCCCAGTTGAACTTGACCTGGCCGATGTCAGACGGTTCTTACGACGCGTTGGTGCAGCCCGGGGCATTCTTGCCCCCTTGATCTCGTCGCGGCACTCTGACAATCTGATATTCGGAACGACCGAATGTCAACGAGGTGATGTCCGTGGAACCAGTCAAAATCGGTAAACGCGGAACTATGATCCTGCCGTCGGCACTACGTCGCAGGCATGGCTTGAAGGAAGGGAGTTTCATGATCGCCGAGCCCCGGCCCGGCTGAATCTCAGGTACAGACACCGCTCATTGTGGAAACGTGCGCGCCCTTGTGCCACTCAATGAACCGGCACGGTGTCCCCGAGGGACCAGCTTCCTTGTGGCTGCATCAGGATGACGGCTCACCGTGGCGCCCCGGGACGAGGCGCGCGTGATCACCGTGCGACACGCAACGCCGTGCGCTGCGAAGGCTGCGGCCATGGCCGCGGCCACGGCGTGCGGGTCCCCCGCCGCAAGGGCGAGCACCGACGGACCGGAGCCGCTGAGCGCCGCTCCGAGTGCCCCGGCCTCCCTGGCTGCCGCCAGCACATCGGCCAGGCCAGGCGTGAGGTCTGCCCTGTAGGGCTGATGGAGCCTGTCCTCCATGGCGTCGGCTAGCAGTTCGAATCTGCCTGACGCAATCGACGCCACGAGAAGCGCGGTCCGGCTGATGTTGTGGACAGCGTCCGCCAGCGAGACGCTGCTCGGAAGCACGCGCCTCGCAAGCTCGGTCGGCACCTGGAAGTCGGGTATCGCAAGCACGGCGTAGAGGCTCTTCGGTACATCCAGCTTGAGACACCTCAGGTACCGGTCGCCGGGGGGCGGGCCTGCGGCCGCACGAGCCTGTGCCGCTGCCTCGACAGCCGCATCTGCACTTACATGCGCCCCTGCGCCCGCAGCCTGGTGCCTGTCGCCGGTCGCGGCGTCGGCCATGGCAGAAGTCCCGGAGCCGAACCCACGCACGCTGACCACGAAGCCGCCGAAGAGGGCCGCCGCCACGTTGTCGGGGTGACCCTCGATCTCGGTCGCGAGCTGAAACAGTTCGTCGCCGCTAAGCGGAGAGCCGGCGAGGGCGTTGGCGGCGAGGAGGCCCGCCACGATGGCCGCCGCGCTGGACCCAAGGCCACGCGAGACCGGGATGCGCTGCTGCACGTGGATCCGCAGCCCCGGGACGGACATGCCGACCTCCTCGAAGAGGGCGGCGGCGGACCGAGCCACGAGGTTCGTCCAGTCGAGCGGCAGGTCCCTGCTGTCGCCGAGGACGGTGATCTCCAGGCCGGTAGTGGTGGTAGTGCTCATCCTCACCACATTGAAAAGCTCGAGGGCCATGCCCACGGCGTCAAAGCCTGGCCCGAGGTTCGCCGTAGACGCCGGTACGCGGACTTCAACGACTTCGACCACAGAGATCACCTTCCTTTTTCGCGGGATCATCGCGCATATGATATCACCACAGGTTTTCCCTGCTAGTTGCCGGTATCACCATCAGAAAGGTGAACGCGTGGCTGGCACGGCCTGTGCGAAGGTATAGCATATCTGCTATATCCCCCGATTGCGCACAACCTCCTGTCGCGTGGCGCCGCCGGGCAAGCCCCCGGCACGAGTCCCAGGGCGCGGCGCCGCTCCGCTGGCGGCCAGATCTGACCCACGGGCGCACGCGAAACCATGTTCAGTCGAGGGGAGTCCCCGCCCGGGCGAGGGCAGCCTCCACCGAGGCCGTGTCCGCTTCCGCCACAAGCGGGGCCGCGCCGAGCCGCATCATCGCCTCGGGGTCCTTCAGGCCGTGGCCGGTGAGGACACACACGACGGTGGCGTCGCGCGGGCCTGTGACCTCCTCCCCGCGCCGCTGGAAGTAGCCCTGACGCGCCAGCTTCAGCACGCCTGCGACTGACGCAGCCGACGCAGGCTCCACCAGGACCCCCTCCCGCGCCGCCAGCAGGCGGCCCGCCTCGAGGATCTCGTCGTCCGTCACGCTGTCTATGAGGCCGCCCGATTCGTCGCGCGCCGCAACGGCCTTCGTCCAGCTCGCGGGGTTTCCGATTCTGATGGCCGTCGCTATCGTCTCCGGCCGATCCACTGGATGACCCAGGACGATCGGTGCAGCCCCCGCCGCCTGAAAACCGAGCATCCGCGGTAGCGACGATATCTTCCCGCGCTCCACGTATTCACGAAAACCTCTCCAGTAGGCCGTGATGTTGCCTGCGTTCCCCACCGGGATTGAGAGGTAATCGGGCGCCCTCTCGCCAAGCTGGTCGCACACCTCGAAGGCCGCCGTCTTCTGGCCCTCGATCCGGTCGGGGTTGAGGGAGTTCACCAGCGCGATCCTGTGTTTCGCCACCATCTCGCGCACCACCGCCAGCGCACTGTCGAAGTTGCCCCTCACGGCCACCACGACCGCCCCATGGGCCACCGCCTGTGCCAGCTTTCCGCCGGCGATGGCAGCCTCGGGGATGACCACCACGCACCGCATGCCCACCCTTGCGCAGTAGGCCGCGGCCGAGGCCGAGGTGTTGCCCGTGGACGCGCACATCGCCACGCGGTACCGGGCCTCGCGCGCACGGCTCACGGCGAAGGCCATGCCCCTGTCCTTGAAGGAGCCTGTGGGGTTCAGTCCCTCATACTTGAGGTAGACGCGCACCGCACCGGCCGCGCCGGCCGCCCCGGCCCGCTCGACCGCGCTGGCCACCCCAGTTGCCCAGGAGCCGTCAGCGCCCCCGGCCCCTGCTGCAGCGCCGGTCGCATTTACGGCCGCGACCGCGTCCTCCGTTCCTGCTGTCTCCGCCGCCCGCATTGCGTCCGCAGCCCCTCCCGTCCCGCCGTTCCTTGGCGCCCTCGCGTGCCATGCGGCCATCGCCGCATCCGAGACTACCTTCGAGATCCACGGAGCCTCGATGAGCGGCGTACCCCCTTCGTTCAGCGTGACGACTGCCGCGGGGGCAACTGGCGGCAGGTAGGACCCATACGCAGCGATAATCCCTCCGGGGGACATGCGCGACATGACCGTGTGTTTTCCCTCCCAGCACCGGGAGCAAGAGGAAGGATGCACCCGGAGTGTATATTGATGCATATTCTACCACGAACCGGTCAGGAATTCCACAAGAAATCGGCGGCGTGTGTCGGCGGCGGTGTTGCCGGGGGCGGTTGTCGGCGGCCTGGGAGTTGCAGCGGGAGCCTGCTGCGGAAATCGGTCGCACTGGGCAAGATCGATGGCAGAAGCTCTCGCCTTCTCATCAGTCCGCGCGCACAGGACGGTTCCGGAAAGACCGACCCTTTTGGAGCGACCATGTTAGAGCAGGGGATGATGGGTCCGTCCTGAAGGTCGTGCGAGGCGCGCCGTCCCTGTCGGCCATCCCCCGCACCTGGGCGGCCGCCGCCTCACGCCGGCCCATAACGCGCCGCGATGGGCATCCTGCGCCCGATGCCGAAGGCCTTGCTGGTCACCTTGAGGCCGGGAGCGGCCTGACGCCGCTTATACTCGCTCCGCCGCACGGCCCGCACCACCCACTCCACCGTGTCGCGGTCGAAGCCCGCCCGCACCAGGTCCTCGACCGACTCCCCCTCCTCGATGTAGCCGTGGAGGATGGCGTCGAGCACCTCGTAGGGCGGCAGCGTGTCCTGGTCGGTCTGGTTCGGCCGCAGCTCCGCCGACGGCGCCTTCTCTATGGTCGCCTCGGGAATGACCTCCGAGTCGCGGTTTACATAATGCGCAAGCTCGTACACCATCACCTTCGGCACGTCGGCTAGCACGGCAAGGCCCCCGCTCATGTCCCCGTAGAGCGTGCAGTAGCCCACCGCAAGCTCGCTCTTGTTCCCGGTCGTCAGCGCAAGGCACCCGAACTTGTTCGAGAATGCCATGAGGATGTTGCCGCGAATGCGGGCCTGGATGTTCTCCTCCGTCGAGTCCTGCTCCGTCCCGGCGAAGTGTGGGGCGAGGGCATCCAGGTAGGACGCGTAGATGGACGATATCGGGATGACCTTGAACTCGACCCCGAGGTTGGCGGCGAGCCTGCGCGAGTCCTCCACGCTGCCCCGGGACGAGTACGGGGACGGCATCGAGATCCCGAGGACGTTCCCGGCGCCCAGGGCGCGCACGGCGAGGCAGCACGTGAGCGCCGAGTCGATGCCGCCCGAGAGGCCCACCACCGCCCGCGAAAAGCCAGTCTTCCTCATGTAGTCGCTGATCCCGAGGACTAGCGCGTCGTGGACGGACTCCACCGTGTCCTGCGGCACATACGGCCCCAGGGCGCCGCCGGGCGCCGACATGTCCACCTCCTGGACGTGCTCCCTGAAGGCGGGCGCGACGACGACCGGGCGCCCGGCCGCGTCCACGGCGAGGCTGCGGCCGTCGAAGACGATCTCGTCGTTGGCTCCGACCTGGTTGACATAAAGGAACGGCACGCCATGGCGCCGGGCATGGTTGCTGATGAGCCGGTAGCGAGTGGCGTCCTTGCCGGCGTGAAACGGCGAGGCCGAGATGTTCACGAAGAGCGTCGCGCCGGCCTTCGCCAGGGCGCCCACGGGGTCGAAGTCGTACATTCGGCGGCGCGGCCAGAAGTCCGGGTCGTTCCAGGCGTCCTCGCAGACGGAGATCCCCAGCACCTCGCCCTTGAACGGCACGGGTTTCACCTCGGACGCCGGATCGAAGTAGCGCGCCTCGTCGAACACGTCGTAGGTCGGCAGGAGCGACTTGGCCTGGCTTGCCACGAGCCGCCCGCCGCAGACCAGCAGCGCGCAGTTCTGAAGCCCCTTTCCTGAGGACGTGGTGGCGGACCGCTGCGGCGCGCCGAACAGCACCCCGACCTCCGGGAATCGCGCCGACGCCCGCCTTATCTCGTCAACGGCGCGCTCGCACGCCTCGAGGAACCAGTCCCGCTCGAGGAGGTCCCTGGGCGGGTAGCCCACCAGGAAAAGCTCGGGGAACACCACCAGGTCAACGCCCGTCCCGGCGCCCACGCCAGCCCGGCCAGCCATATCGGCCAGCGTGTCCAGCATCATTCGCTTGTTTCCCTCGATATCCCCGACGGTCGGGTTGAGCTGCGCGATGCACACCCTCATGTCTGCCTCACTCCTGCCCAGCTCGCGGGGCAATAGCGGGCAACTCGTCCCGTCCCCGCAAGTCGTCTGCTGTCAGGTGAATTATACCACGGCAAGCCCCACAAGAGCGCAACAGGTGTCTCGCCTTCACGCCCGGACCAGCGCCCTGTAGCAGCGGCGGGCGGCGGCGGCGGCGCGCTGCACGACCTTGCGAGTGGTGTCGAGCGTGAGGCGGGCCTCGGGAACTCCGAGGACCCAGACCAGGGCCGCGTATGACAACACGCCGACCCCGACGGCGCCGAAGAGGCGCGCTGCCTGGGCGAAGACGCCGCCGCCGGGCACGTGGGCCTCGAGCGCGGCGTAGGATAGGTGCGCGAGCACCCCCATGATCGCCGAGGACAGCACGACGCGCCACAGCGACCCCAGGATGGCGCGGCCACCGATCCCCGTTGACAGGGTGGGGCAAGGGGCGGCGCTGCCGACTGGCCCCGTGCCAGGCGTGCTGGTAGCACCTGCGGTGACAGCAGTGCCCGCCGCACGCGCCGTGCCCGAAGCCCCCGCTGAGCCCGCTGCACCCATGACGGCGACGCGCGCCCGCAGCCTCCACATGAGGGCCACAACGCCGAACACGGCGGCCAGCGAGGTCCCGAGGGCGAGGCCGCCGTGCCTCAAGGGCCCCACCAGCAGGAGGTCGGCCACGATGTTGATCCCCACGCTCGCCCCGCCGACGATCATGGGGGTGGTGGTGTCCTGGAGGGCGAAGAACGCGCGGTTGACCATGTCACGCAGGGTGATCACGCCCACCCCGACGCAGAAGAACAGCAGCGCCCAGGCGGTGGCCTCGGTCGCACGCGCGTCGAACGCCCCCCGCTCGAACGCGAGCCGCACCAGCGGCACCCGCAGCACGGCCATGCCCACCGCCACGGGCACCAGCATGAAGTTGATCATCTTCACCGACTCGGCGAACGCCCGGCCGAAGCGCGCGAAGTCGCGCGCCGCGGCGAACCCGGCGAGCGTTGGATACATGACCGTGATGATGGCAAGCCCGAACACCCCGGGCACGAGGCCCATCAGGCGGTTGCCGTAGTTGAGCGCCGCCACGCTTCCCTCGGCGAGGCCCGAGGCCAGCACCCGGTCCACCACGAGGCCGAGCTGCCCCACGGCCGTGGCTACAAGCACCGGCCCCACCAGTGCCCCGATGCGGCGCAGCCCCGGGTCGCCAACGTCCAGCACCGGCTCCCACCGGTAGCCCAGTCGCACCAGGGCGGGCATCTGGAGCAGGGCCTGCGCCGCCACGGCCGCGACGGTGCCGGCCGCCACGGCGCCGATGCCGAACACCGGGCCGAGGCCCAGGATGGAGGCGATGAGGACCGCGTTGAAGGCGAGGCTCACCAGGGCAGGGACGGCGAAGTTGCCCTCGGTCTGGAGCATCCCGGTGAGGATGCCCGACAGGCCCTGGAACAGGACCATCGGGAACATGATGCGGCTCATGCTCACTGTCAGCGCATGCACGGGCCCCTGAAACCCGGGGGCCACCAGCCGTGCCAGCGGGCCGGCGAAGGCCTCGCCCACCGCGACGCACGCCAGTGACAGCACGACCGTGGCGTTGATGACGGAGCTTGCCATGCGAAATGCCGCGTGGCGTCCCCGGTCCTGCCGGACCTGCGCGAACACCGGGATGAACGTGTTCCCAAGCGCCGCCCCGACGGCGGCGAAGATGAGCATGGGAATGGTCTGACCCACGAGGTAAGCGTCGGTTGCGTAGGTCGCGCCGAACACGGCGGCGAGCGACGTCTCGCGGCCGAACCCCAGGAATTTGCTGATGATGGACACGACAACGATGATCCCCGCTGCCTTGAACAGGCCCTCTCGAGCGCTCAAGAAACCAGCCTCCAGCTTCGAACCGGGACGCTCACGCCCGCCCTCGGCGTCACTGCGGCGGCCGTAGCGGCTGTGGCGCCGGGATGGCATGATCGCGGCACAGGTCCGGCTCCGTGTGACACGTCCGCACAGTCCGCATACCTGACCTGGCCCGCAGCCTGCCTTCCAGGTCTCCGGTTCTGTTCGTCATCCGGACTGCCTTTTCCTCTATGTCGATTTCGAGGTGGCCATCTGGTACAGTCCTCCTGAGTCAGGCAAGGCAGCGGCGGGGCGGCCNNCGCTCGCCCGAGCCCCGCCTCATCGGCGGCCCGGTCCAGGAAAACAAGGGCAGGGTCGCCGGTGGAGATCTGGTTGTTCACAAGATCGATCTTGCATGGTATCATTTGCTATGGGATCTGGCTTCCCAGTGGAAGCTGCATCAAGAGGCCTTGAAGGGCAGAGTAGGTGTCGCGCGTCAAGGGTCAGGGGATGGGGAGTTGCCCCTGAACGAAAGGCGGAATCGCCTGCGGTGCGGCATCGCGACCGCTGCCACTACCGGAAGGAGGACGAGCTTGCCTTCATTTCCTTCTGGCGTGGCAGAGCTGCCATGCCGGAAGAAAGGGAGGTAAGCTCGATTGTCGTGGAACAGGAGTCGAAACATGGCAGTGTGCGGCCTGCTGACTGCCACCAGCATCGTTCTTGCCAGGCTGTTTAGCTTCATGATCCCCATCGGGGGAGTGGGCGCGATGAGGCTGGGCTTCGGGTCGCTGCCGGTCGTAATGGCGGGCATAATGCTCGGTCCGGCGGCCGGAGGAGCCGTCGGGATGCTTGCTGACGTCGTTGGGTACACAATCAACCCCATGGGGGGCGCGTACATTCCCCACTTGACGGTGATAGCTGCGATTACCGGCATAGTCCCGGGCCTGGTGGTACGGCTACTCAAGCGCGGGCCGCTGACATTCAGGACGATCCTGCTGGCAGTGACTGCAGGGCAGTTCCTGAGCTCTCTGGTTCTGACCCCGTACGTCCTCTACAGGGTGCTGCACATACCGTTCTGGGTGAACGTTCCCTTGAGAGTTGTGGCACAATGCATTCTCATTCCCACGTATTCCGTGGTGGTATACGCCGTGCAGGCGAGAGTTGGCGCCAGCCCCCGTGCCCATGCCTGTGCAAAGACAAGGTGACACTGAAGTATCGAAAGGGCTTGTGGCGCGGAGGATGGAGACGGGCATGACTCCCGCGAACCCCAAGGGCCACACCCTCACAAAGGCACTATGTAGAGCACCATCATGACGAAGTGAATGACGGTCCCGGCCACGACGAACAGGTGGAACACCTCGTGAAAGCCGAACCTGTTGGGGAGGAAGTCGAACCACTTTGTTGCGTAGATCACTGCCCCAAGGGTGTACGCCGCCCCGCCAGCCATCATCAGGACGACGGCCCCAACCGGCAGGTTGTTGATGAGCTGGAGAAAGGGGACGAGGGCGATCCAACCGAGCATTACGTAGAAAGCGCTCGTGATGAAGCGTGGAGCGTGAATGAACCACACCTTGAGAGCCATGCCGGCGACTGCCAACACCCACACGGTGACGAGCATCGCCCACTTCCAGGCACCTTCGAGCCCATAGAAGAACACCGGAGTATACGAGCCCGCGATCAGGAGATAGATGGCAATGTGGTCCAAGCGCCTGAGTATCAGTTCCTTCCGGGGCACCGTCCTTATCCAATGGTACAGAGAGCTTGCGCCATAGAGCAGGATCGCGCTTACCCCGTAGACGGTCATGGTGACGACCTTCGAGGCATTCCCTCTGGTCAAGATGATGAGGTACACCAGCCCCACAATCGCGGCTATGAAGGTCACGAAGTGCGTCCAGGTGTTCACCGGCTCTTTCATATCAAGGAGCTTTCTCAACACTGTGACACCTTCCTGCCTCGCCCGGAAGCTCCGGGATCTCGCTCTTCTCTACCAGCATTATACCATGGGCACGGCATATTGCACCTCCCCCAGCGTCTACTACCTTGCTGTGGGATCCCCTCTCGTGCAGATCCGTCTGCTTTCTACGTGTGGATTCACAAATCCGTGCCAC
>DKEX01000132.1:45167-59933 GCA_002452295.1 Firmicutes bacterium UBA6811
AGTAATCTCTGAACCCGCACTTAGCGCACGCACCCAATACTCGTTCCCGGGGCCGACAGCCCGGGGAACGCGATCTCTCCGGGCCGTCGGCTCTTTTCGTCCCGAGCGGTGCGAATGCCTTCTGAACCAAGCAAAAGTCTCCGGTTCCATGATAACCTGTAACCAGAAGCAGGATATCCGCTATGAGAGGCGAATCACGTGGCAAATGCCGAGAAGAGAGGAGAGAAGGAGCATGCCAGTTTCAGCAGATGTCGTTTTCGTCGGAGGGAAGGTACTCACCATGAGTAGCGAGAAAGGACGACTGGCCGACTCGGTAGCGGTCCTGAACGGGAGAATCCTTGCGGTGGGGGCTCGTCACGAGATCGAGGAACTCAAAGGCCGTACCACCCGCGTCATAGATCTCCAGGGCAGGACTCTCATGCCAGGGCTTGCAGATATTCACGTTCACCTGGCTAGCGGTGCGCGGGACCAATCCTTCGTGGAATGCCGAGATTTCTATGACCCGTCTGTTGTGTCGGTCGGAGTGATACTGAGCCGCCTTTCCGGGCGTGCGAAGACAGCCCAGCCAGGGCAATGGGTTGTAGGGGTCGGCAGCCCCATGCAGGCTTTCCGTCTTGCCGAGCGCAGGCTTCCCACGAAACAGGAGCTGGACGCGGCTGTTCCCACAAATCCAGCGTATGTAACGTTTGGTGCCCATGTCCTGGTGGCCAACTCGCTCGCGCTTCGGGAGAAACACGTCACCAGTGACACGCCTGATCCCGCCGGGGGACTCGTAGAAAAGGACCCAACCACAGGCGAGCCAACGGGGGTGCTCCGAGAACGCGCCCAGTACCTTCTCAAGTCGAAAGGGGCGCCGTCCGGCCGCATCCCCTTACGCGACCTCATAAAACACCACCTCGAGCTTGCGGCCAGGCGCGGCGTGACTACCATCCACGACATCGTGGTGTCACCCGTCGAGATGACAGCGTACCAGGACCTTGCGAGCAGCGGGGAACTCCCGATCAGGGTGCGGTTGCTCATACGGGTGATCGAAGCCGAGTTTTCGATGGACAGCCTCCTCGACCTTGGCCTGCGCCACGGCTTCGGTAGCGACATGCTGAGAATCGGGGGGGTCAAGCTGAGCATAGACGGGGGGTTCACAGCCCGACAGGGCGCATTCCACGGCCTCGATGACGAGACCGACAACCACGCCCTGATCCGCATAGACCAGGCCGAACTGGATGATGTGATCTCGCGTTACCATGGGGCCGGCATGCGCATCTGCGTCCACGTGGTGGGCGATATGGCCATCGACATGGCTCTCGACGCGTTCGAGACGGCCCTCGCGAGGCGGCCCCGGACAGACCATCGCCACCGTGTGGAGCATCTCGGAAACTGGCTCTTTACGCCCGAGAGAAGAGAGCGAACCGCACGGCTGGGGCTTCTGCCCATCGCAAACCCCGCGGTCATGTACTTCCTGGGGGACATGGCGTTCGAGGCCATCGGGTCGCGCAGGATGGAGGGGGCCTTTGCCCTCAGGAGCATGCTCGACGCAGGCATTCCCGTGTCCTTTGGGTCCGATGCGCCCGGATACTGGCCTGTGGACGTCCTCCGGGACATTGCGGCTGCGGCGGGCAGGAAGACGTTTATTGGGACCCCGGTTGCGCCGGAGGAGTTGATCTCAGTCGGGGAAGGCCTGAGGGCTCAGACCGCGACCGCTGCGTGGGTGGGTTTCGACGAAGCCTCTCTCGGCAGCATTGCTCATGGCAAGCTGGCCGATCTCATCGTGCTCGACGCTGACCCGCTGCGCGTGCCCTGGGACGTGCTGATGGACATGCCGGTCCTTCTCACGATGGTGGGGGGCAGGGTCGTCTACGAGTGCGCGGGCGCCCTGGATTGAACGCGTTTCTCTTCAACTCAGCCAGGCGGGCCACGATGGCGGCGACCTCAAACAAAACGATGAGAGGAATGGCGAGAGCGATCTGAGAGAACACATCCGCCGGGGTCAACACTGCAGCCAGGCAAAACGCGCCCACAATTATGTAACCTCGGTTCCTTCTCATCGCCTGGTAGGTGATGACCCCGGTTCCCGTGAGGACGCCGAGCACGAGTGGCAACTCAAAGACAAGGCCGAACGGCAGGGTTGTCCCGGCGACGAATGAGACATAGCTCGAAAAGGTGATCATGGGGCGCAACGTGTCGCTGGCAAAGCTCAGAAAGAACCTCAGCGCATATGGGAGCACGCAACGATATCCGAAAATGATCCCTGAGAGAAAGAGAGCATAAGAGGCGATCACCAGGGGTATGAGCCATCGCGACCACTTTGCCCGGGACGGCAGCCGTCCACGCAGGGCCTTCCCAGCAAGCCTCGAGATCTCCCATAACATCAGGGGGAGCGCGGCGACAAGCCCCAGAAAGAGCGAGATCTTGACTCTCACGGTGAAGGCCTCGGTCGGAGCCAGGAAGACGAAACCGGGCAGGCCGTTCGCTCTGAGCCACTCGATGACGGTGTCGATACGGGCGTACGCCAGCACTGATGCGGCGACGAGGACGACGAATATGACGATGAGAGATCGCCGGATCTCGCCGAGTACCTCCTGGACCATTGCGACGACGCTGCGGCCTTTCTCTTCAGCTTCAGCCACCGCGGTTCACCCCCCTAACCCGCTGCCGCCTGGAATCGCTGCGCATCCATGCCACCCGGCTTAACGCCACTGCCACCTCGAACAGAATGAGCATGGGCAGAGCCATCAGCACCTGGGACACGACGTCTGGCGGAGTGAGAACGGCCGCGACGACGAAAGTAAGAACATACACGTACTTTCTGCCCCGGGCCAGCGCGTTCGGGGTGAGCAGCCCCAGGCGGGACACGATGTAGGCGACTACCGGGACCTGGAAAGCCACCCCGAATGGGAGCACGAATGCGGCGAAGAATGACAGAAACCTCCCGCAGGAGACGGCACAGGTGAGGTCCGCTCTGACGAAGCTCAAGAAGAAGCGAAGCGCCAACGGGTACACCGCGACATACGCGAACCCCACCCCGATTGCAAAGAGCGAAGCGACCGCTGGCACGAACATCGCCACGTATCGCCTCTCCTCCGGGCGAAGCCCCGGAGATACGAAAAGCCACGCTTCGGTGCTCGTCAGAGGTGATGAGATGACGACGCCTACCACGAGAGCGACCTTGAGATGTGCGAGAAGCGCCTCGGGAGGTGACGTGAACACCAGGTGCCCAATAGGGCGCGCGAGGGCCACGAGCACCCTCGGCGCCTCGATGAAGCCGACGGCAGACCCGGCCACCAGGGCAGTCAGGCTGACAAGGAGCCTCCTTCGAAGCTCAGCGAGATGGTCGGTGAAGTCAGTGGCCAAATCCCGCGCTTGCGGCGGGTCCAGCCGTATGCGTCTCCGGCCCGGCGTACCCCGGATGCTCCAGGCAATGCAGGAGGTGGCAGGCAGAAAGCGCACGTGCGCATCGCCCCCGCCCTACTGGGATCCCTTCGCCTGTTCGGCTTCCGAAGCTGACTTTTCGAGATCCTCCTGGAAGTCTCTCGACGCTCTCTTGAACTCCCTGATGCTCCTTCCGACGGCACGACCCACGTCAGGGAGCTTACCCGGACCGAACACGATCAGGGCTATCACCAGAATGAGTACCAGTTCTGTTGCACCGATGTTGAACATGCTGCTTGCGGCCTCCTCAGGTAGAATTGTTTCTGACGATTCGACGCACGAACCTCAATTCCTGCGCCCGCTGAGGCGAAAATGAAAATTTATCACAACAGGAGAAGGAATTATGCAACCGGCGTAGTATAAAAATAGTTTAACACCTGGATGCCTGCTGAGCGTGGGTTCGCAAATTGCCGCCGCTTTTCCAACGGTTGCCGGCGTCGCACTCCGGAGACGGCGCGCTTGGGGTGCGCCTCGGTGAAATCTGGCGGTGGCAAACTGGCGCATACTAATGAACCCACACTTGGATAGCTGCTATCTGTGTTCTCCGCTACAGGCGAATATCACGGCGTTGGCCGGTCGTGCGTGGAATGCTGCCAACCCGCGGGAGGAGGGTACACGGGCGCAGAGCAGCCGGTGACTTGGGTAACCTGGGTAACTTGGATTTGCACATCCGCTTGCGTAACATCTGGCCCTCAAACTCAGGGCAGCGACAAGCAGACAAGGCGACGCAAAGTAGGAAAGCAGGTTAGGCGGAACCACGCGAAGTGGTGCGTCGCTGATTCACCGCGTGTGAGTAGAGAGTACAGAGGAGAGCACCCAGCCAGATCTCCCCTCTGCAACACAAGATCCCGATAGACGGCGCTTTAGGACTTCACAAAACCATACGGTACGCCCGGGGAGACTGCCCAGCGGGGCTTGCCGATCTGGGACCCGACGATCACGATCCGACGGGCGGGGCTCGCCGAGCGGGATCCCACGGGCGGGGTCCGCCGAGCCGGACGCCAGTGACCGGAATCCGCCGAGTGGGACGCGACCGCCTGCGAAGCGGCGCTATTTGCAGTTTCTCCCAGACAGCGCGGGTTGTCGCCCGCAGCGTCGTCCCAAGGGAGACAGCGGTTGACAAGGATAGCAAGCAGCGTTGTCGGCACCAGCATTGGCACAAGGGAGGTATCAGCAGTGGCAGAGGGCAACTTTCGATGCGTTGAGCTTGAAATGGACTGGAACGTGACCAGGCCTGCGCCGCCCCGACCTGAGGCGACCGCCGCGGAAGTCGAACGGGCGATGCGAGAGGTCCGTGAGGCCCGCGAACAGGTCTTCTCGGAGATCGACCGGATGCGGGACGATGCAGTGGAATTCTTCAGGTCCATCGTGAAGATACCCAGTGTCAATCCGAGCGATGAGTGGGAGAAGCCTCTTGCTGATTATCTTGCGCGTGAATTTCGCTCCATGGGCATGGATGTAGATCAGATCGAGCCCGAGCCCGGCAGGGTCAGCAACGTCGCCCGCCTGAAGGGGGCGGGCGGGAAGGCCCGCAGCCTCCTTTTCAACTCCCACCTCGACACCGTGCCGGCGGGGGACGAGTCGGCCTGGCGGTTCCCTCCGTTCTCGGCGACGGTCCACGAAGGCAAGATCTTCGGTCGTGGCGCCAAGGACTGCAAGCTTGGCATCGCGGCGTCTGTGATGGCTCTACGCGCCATACAGAACTGTCGCATCCGCCTCAAGGGGGACACGCTCGTCTCCACCACGGCTGACGAGGAGACCGGCGGGCATCTCGGCATTCACAAGCTGATCGAGGCAGGCCTCATCAAGGCTGACTGGGCTGTGTACGGCGAGGGAATGCCCGACAAGATCACGATAGGACATAAAGGCTTGCTTCAGCTCCGTATCACCACCCGCGGCGTGACAGCGCATACCGCTCGAAAGCCGGCGGCGGTCAACGCCATTCTCAAGATGAATCGCATAGTTCCGGCTATCGACTCGCTGTATGTTCCCGGGGTGGAGCCTCACCCGGTTGTGCCCGGGTTCCCCGTCGCCAGTGTGAACATGATCTCCGGGGGCTTCAAGGAGAACGTGATCCCCGACAGGTGTTCCATTGTGGTGGACATACGCTTTCCGCCCACCTGCACGGTCCGGCAGATCATGGATGAGGTCAACCGGAGGCTCGACAGCATCAGGTGCACCGACGCCCACCTCGGGGGGACGCATATCGACCCCGTCGAGCCCCTTGTCGTGGCGCGCGCATCCAGCATATCGTCGGAGGAGCCTGTGGTGAAGTTCCTCCAGGCATGCGTGGGGGAAGTGCTGGGAACGCGCCCGAGCGCGCAGGGGATGGAAGCCACCAGTGATTCGCGATGGATCTTGCTTGACGCCGGAATCCCCGTCGCCAACTACTCCCTCGGGAACGAATCAGGGCATTCGCCCAACGAGTACGTGGGTATCGAGGACTATATCCGCAACATCAAAGTCTACGCTCTAATGGCCCTGGCGTCGTGCAGGCCGGCGTAGTGGTGACCCAGCTGCCAAAGGGGTGCGCCGCACCGCCGGCCCGATTGAGAGAATCGTGCCGCCGCCGGCCGCGTGCCGGTGGACGAGCCTTTCGAAAACCGCGAAGCAAGACAAGAACCAAGACAAACAGATAGGGAGGGACCAGAAGATGAAAAAGAAGCCGGAGAAGGAGTCGTCGGAGGGTTTGCCGGTCAGGCTGACCAGAAGGGAGTTTCTGAAAGCAGCCGCTGCAGCGGGGCTTGCGCTGTACATGCCGGGGCTTCTGTCAGGGAAGGCGCCCAGGGTCGCAGAAGCGGCGGCGGCAAAGCGGGTCATGGTTGGCCAGGGCGTAGATATCGAGTCGTGGGACCCATATGGGCACAGCTCAACAGTCGGTTACAACATTTGGCAGCACTTCATGGAGCCGCTGGTGCGTTTCGACTTCGAGAGAAAGCGCTTTCAGCCCGTGCTTGCCGAGTCGTGGAAGAACGAGGACGGCGTGAACTGGGTTTTCAAACTCCGGCGCGGCGTGCGTTTCACAGACGGCTCGGAGCTCAGTGCCGCAGATGTCATATACTCGCTGGAGCGTGTGCTCAGTGGCTCGCGGCAGGCTCCCACTCTTAGGGATGTCAGCAAGGTCAGTGCCAGGGATACGTCCACTGTGGTCGTGACGACGAAGAAACCCGTCGCCCCCTTCCTGCATGCGCTTTCAAACAAGGTGATCCTCAGCAGCGTCGCTGCAAAGAGGTACGGCAGCGAGATGGACAAGCATCCCATCGGCACCGGGCCTTTCAGGTTCGCGGAATGGATTCGTGGCACCCGGCTGGTCGCGAATAGAAACGAGGACTACTGGGGCTCTGCGCCCAAGATCGACCAGGCAGTATGGCTTCCGATACCGGAGGATGCAGCGCGGATGACAGCCCTTGAAACCGGAGCGTGCGACCTCGTGACCAACGTGCCGCCTCACGAAGCGGCGAGGCTCGCTTCGTCTCCTGGAATCAAAGTTGTGAGCGTTGAGAGCCTCAGGCATATGTTCATATGCCTGAACCACAAGTTCAAACCGCTGGATAACAGGCTTGTCCGGAAGGCCATATGCCACGCGGTAGATGTCGAGTCCATCATCAGGTACGTCCTGGAAGGGCGGGCAACCAGGCTGGCAGGTCCACTGGCGAGGCCGGTGTTCGGCTACGACCCTGCGCTCAAGCCCTACGACTACGACCCGAGGAAGGCCCGTGAGCTTTTGTCGCAGGCCGGGTACCCCCAGGGCTTCGAGGTCGATTTCTACACGCCGACCGGGCGTTACATAAAGGACAGGGAGATCAGCCAGGCAATTGCCGCGCAGCTTGCCGAGGTCGGCATCAGGGCTCAGTTGAAAACACCGGAGTGGGCCATGCTTTCCAACATGTTCATGGACGGGAAGCTTCCCATGGTTTACATCGGTCGCGGGGCCATATCCGATCCCGATGACTACCTCGCTCAGTACTTCCGGACAGGTGGGTCGGTGCGATGTAACTACAGCAACCCGGAAGTTGACAGGCTCCTCGACCTGCAGCGCGAGACCACGGACGAGGCTAAGCGAGAGGTGATCCTCCGGGACGCGGTTCGGACGATCCATGATGATGCGGCGATGGTCTTTCTCTTTACGTATGACGATATCTACGCCATGAGCAAGAAGCTTGTTTGGAAGCCGAGGCCAGACGAGTACGTATTCCTATTCGAGGCTGAGGTGCGTGGGTAGAAACGGCCGGTCGAGGCAGAGGTGACGTCCGGTGACAGGCTACATCATCAAGCGATCTCTTGGCGCTGTGCCGGTGCTTCTGGCGCTGTCAGTTTTCGTGTTCCTGCTCATGCACCTCGCCCCGGGAGACCCGGTGCAGCTCCTCCTACCAGAGTCGGCAACCGACGAGGACATCGCTGCGGCCAGGGCCGCATGGGGGCTCGACCGCCCTCTTGTTATGCAGTATTTCGATTACCTGCAGGGGGCTGTCAGGGGCGACCTGGGGAGGTCGATGGTGTTCGGAGAGCCGGTGCTCGGGCTCATACTGGAGCGACTCCCGGCTACCGCGGAGCTCGCATTCCTGGGGATTCTCCTGGGGATCATCGCCGCAATTCCCCTGGGCGTGTGCTCCGCCTCGCGGCACGATACCGTCCTGGACCACCTGGGTACGACTGCGGCGCTGCTCGGCATCTCGATGCCCCACTTCTGGCTCGGGATAATGATGATCCTGGTGTTTGGCGGGGTCCTGCGGGTGCTTCCGGTCTCGGGCCGGGTAGACTTCGGTGTCCCGGTAACGCCGGTCACAGGCTTCTACCTCCTTGACGGCATCATTGCCGGCAACCTCCCCGCTTTCTGGAGCGCCCTTCGGCATGCCATCCTCCCCGCGGTCACGCTTGGCACCTCGGTGGTTGGCCTGCTCACGCGGATCACGCGTTCGAGCGTTCTGGAGGTAATAGGTGAAGACTACGTGCTGGTCGCACGGTCCAAAGGGCTTTCGGGCAGGGTTGTGGTGTGGAAGCATGCCCTGAGAAACGCGCTCATACCCATAATCACGGTTCTCGGGCTTCAGGTCGGTGCGGTATTGAGCGGCTCAATCATAGTCGAGACGGTCTTTGCCTGGCCGGGCATGGGGAGCTTCCTTGTCCAGGCGGTCAGCATGCGCGACTACAGGCTCGTTCAGGGCATAGTGTTCTTTTACGCTACGGCGTACGTCGTCATACATCTCGTTGTCGACATGCTGTACGCGGTTGTCGATCCGAGAGTTCACAGGTAGGGGGGGCAAGGCGAGATGGAGATACCTGTTATCACGAGGAGACGTCGCGCGCACGTGAAAACCGCGATCGGCGCGAGTATCCTTGCTGTCGTGGTGCTGTGTGCCGTCCTCGCGCCCGTGCTTTCGCCGCGGGATCCGTTGCGCCAGAGCCTCCGTGACTCGCTGCGCCCTCCGCTCGCCCGTGAGGATGGAAGGCCAACCTACATGCTCGGCTCCGACAACCTGGGCCGGGACGTGCTGAGCAGGCTGCTGTCCGGGTCCAGAGTGTCCGTGACGGTGGGGCTCGTCACCGTGACGGTAGCGGCGATCATCGGGTGTGTGCTCGGTGCGCTTGCGGGGTTCTACGGAGGCTACGTAGACTACGTGCTATCAAAGGTCGCGGAGATGTTCCTGGCATTGCCTTTTCTCTTGCTGGGGATTGCCGTGATGGCCTTCATGGGATCGAGCTTGCTGAACCTCGTGCTGGTGCTCGTGGTCAGGCAGTGGGTTCAGTACTTCCGGGTCGTTCGCGCTGAGGTGATGGCCCTGAGGGAAAGGGAGTTCGTGACCGCTGCTCGCGCCATCGGTGCGAGGCCTTCCAGGATCATGTTCCGCCACATCCTTCCGAATTGCATGGCATCGATCATCGTGATCGGCACGTTTGCAATGGCGACGGTGATCTTGAGCGAAGCCAGCCTCAGCTTTCTAGGCCTCGGTGTGCCCCCTTCCATTCCCACGTGGGGGTCCATGCTCAGCGAAGGCCGAAGCTATATTTACAGAGCATGGTGGCTCACCGTCTTCCCGGGACTTGCCATCTTTGCGACGGTTCTCGGGATCAACCTGCTGGGAGATGGGCTTCGCGACCGGTGGGACCCAAAACTCAAGAACGAGAGCTGACCGGTGGTGGAACTACGCTATGAGGCATGCATCGCGCCTTGCTTCGCGCCAACTGCACCTACTGTTTGTCGTTGCCCTGGCATACTGGACGACGTCTCAAATGATAAGGCCCCTGGTATCCATGTTTCTCGTTTCCCTGGGCGCCTCCCCCGGGGTCGTTGGCCTCGTTGTCTCCATGCAGTCTCTCGTCCCGCTGTTTCTCGCGGTTCCAGCAGGAGGGCTGGCGGACCGGTTCGGACACAGGAGATTCCTGGTGTTTGGGTCCCTTGGCATGGTGGGAACAGGCCTGCTGTACGTTGCTGCCGGGATCTCACGAACGTACCCGGCACTGGTCGTTGCCCAGATCATCGAGGGCATCTGCGAGCTTCTCGTGTGGACCAGTGCGCAGGCGTACGTGACGCAACTCGGGAACGACGATGACCGCGACCGCAACATCGGGTATTTCTCGTTGTTCTCAGCGGCGGGGCAGATGGCCGGTCCTACCGTCGGGGGCTTCGCGGCTGAGGCGTGGGGCTACCGCGCCGCTTTCGGGGTCTTTGCCGTGATGTGCCTCTCTCTCGTGGTAGCCGTGCTCATGTTGCCGGATAACAGGCTGGCGGCGCCTGCCAGAGAGACTTCTATCGGATCCGGGCAGGGGATGTTCTCGGCCTCAAAGAGGATCTGTGCCAATCCAGAGGTTCAGGTAGGAATGATCGGCACCTTCGCGAACCTTTTCATCACGGGGATGTGGTCGTCGTTTTACCCGATCTACGTTGTGTCAATGGGGTTCACTCCTTCTGTTGCCGGCATGCTCGTCGGGCTCAAAGGCCTTGCAGCGCTCGCGGTGAGGCCGTTCCTCGCGCCTGTCACCCGACGCCTTGGTCGCCCGGGCGCGTTGATTGCTGCGACGGGCGCCGCAATCTTGCCTGTGGCCGTCACGCCGGTACTGCGTAGCTTCGTCTTGCTCGCCCTGGCAGCCGCGGTGTCCGGGGCCGGGCTGGGTCTCAACTTGCCTCTGACCATCGCAATCATGGCGCATAACACGGTGCCGGAGGAGCGAGGGGTTGCCATGGGCCTCCGCCTTGTCATGAACAGAATAGCTCTTCTCACAAATCCCCTAATATTCGGGTTCGTGTCCGAATACACAGGCTTCGAGCTCTCATTCTATGTATGCTCCGGATTCGTCGTGCTGCTCATCATCCCGGCCGTCAGGCGATGGCGCGCTGCTTCCACGGTGAGGCAAGGTCTGACAGCAACTCCAACGACCGCTAGGTGACCTATCAGCCGAGGCAGACGCTTCGAGGGGCAGAAAGGGGCGAGATCGCGGTCTGACTTTGGTCTTCCCGCAATCCTCGAAGCCGAACTCGGCGCGGTAGAAGGGTTGCAGCAGGAGACGTCCTGGCGACCCGGCTGATTCAAGAGGCGGGAAGGCACCTTGGGATCGGCATAGCAAACGCGGTGAACCTCTTCAGTTTCAGTCCCGAGCTGGTCGTGATCGGGGGCGCGGTGGCCCGCGCAGGCGAGGCCTTATTCGCAGAAGTAAGAGATACGGTCAAGAAGCGGGCGTTCACGGCGATGGTAAACCCGCCGGAGATCGTGCCTTCGAGTCTGGGGGGGAACGCGAGCAGCATCGGCGCAGCCGCACTTGTCCTTGAGGACGCGCTTGAAGCCGGAGACATCGCGGCTCTCACAAGAGCCTCAACCGGGTCAGTCAGCGAGAGGGTCCCGAACTGTACCACATGAACACCTCAGCCCCAGCCGCTCCTATAGCGTCGTTTCGTGAGACCGTCTAAGTATAGCGTCACGAGACCGTCCTCCCGGGGACGGAACCCGATCACGACGTCGAGGTCGAGAGCCACCGGAAAGACGAATCCGCCGATGTAATCGGTGTGCTCGCCCAGTAACGTTCACCCTCCCCGGAGCCCTCACAAACCGCAGGTCCCAACCGCCCGTAGCCGCCAGCGTCGACCGCGTCCCGTCATCTTCGGGGGTACCCCGAGACTCCCGGGGCGGCGCCCCGGGGCGTCCTTTCAAATCGGGCCCGCCGAAGGCCTCCTCGAAGGCGGAAGCTACCTCCTCAAGCAGAACCGCCACAAGTGCTGCCTCCCGCTTCCCTCATTGGACGGAGGCGCCACAGGGCGGTCTGTCTCCACCGGAATCTGGGGTCTCTCGTCCGGCAGCTCACGCCCTTTGGCAAATGAACAATAGATGAGCTGACGCCCGTCCTCTTTCATAATCGCCTTCTCTTGCGCCGCCCCGGTCTGGCCCTCTCTTCCCTCGGACACCGAGACCCCACGGTTCGGGACCGTTTACCATCACGGCCGCGAACCCGCACCCGGGAGGGGAGATATTTCGACTCCTCAACAAAGCCCTTACATGTTGCGCTGGTTTTCGGCAGGCAAGACCCGCAGACCGCGCTGACATGCGCCGCCTGTTACCATCCGAAGGTACATCCTACACGCGAGGGACGACTCCTGCCCGACTCCGTGCGACGCCGGATCTCGCGACAAAGCGTCACCAGGCTGCGATCAGGCTACCGGAATCTTCACGTCGAATTCGATCTTGTCGATGATGAGTGTTGTGGAGGACCCCCTTTTCAGCTTGTCCTCCATGACCACCTTGCCAGCGTATACGCGCCCGCCCCTCTCCTTGAGTTCCTCTACCTGGGAGACCTTGAGGAGCTTGCCGCTCGCCGCGAAGAGCTCTTCCTTCAACGCCACGAACTTCTCGCTGTCAACCCACATCCTCCGCACGGGGTAGGAGACTGTCTTGCCGGGCAACGCCGTGGCCTCCAGCACGTAACACCTGACCCCTTCGTAGCTTTCCGTCCCCACCAGCCTGAACTCGTAGAGCTCGCCCATCTTCTCGCTCTCCAGGGCGTCCTGGTAGGAAAAGTCGCTTCCCATCATGCCCTGTTTGAGCATGTGGCCGGAGATCTTCACGAGGTCCTCCGCGTCAGGGAAAAACATCCAGAGCTCTTCGCCGAGCTTCAAGTACTTCGTCCCGCGGTCGCCCGGATTGAGAAACGTCACCAGCGCCTTCTCCTGCCCGGCGACCCAGCCTTCCATCTCCTTGGTGACCTCGCGGTTACCGGCCTTGATAACGAGCCTAGCGACCAGATGGGCGCTGGCCATGTATGCGTTCTCGTCCATCTTCTCGATGATCTCTTTGGCCGTCAGCTCCGCTGCCTGCGTAGCCCCGGCCGGGGCTATCGACAGTATTAGCCAAAGAGCCACGCTCACCCATACCTCACGTTTCGTGCGTGCTTCACGTTTCATGCGCGACCTCCTCTCACCATGCCCTTTTCCCACTATACCCTGAGGGCCTCGGTGGGCTCCATCGCCGCAGCCTGGCGGGCGGGCCAGAAGACTGCCACGAGCGTCACAGCGATGCCGGCGAGGAAAGCGAAGCCGATGACTCCCGGGCCAAATTCCGGATACAGTTTCGCCGGGATCAGGAATGCCCTGTCTATGCTGGCTGTCCCGGGTATGGGGATCCCTGCCGTCGACAACGCCTTGAGCACCGCCCCGCCCACGATCACGCCAAGGGCGCTCCCGAACGCCCCCATTATGCCGCCTTCATACATGAACAACTGCCGAATCTCCCCGGGGTGCAGGCCGAGCGCTCCCATCATTCCTATTTCCCTTCGGCGCTCGTTGACGATCATCAGCATGGTGTTCACCACGACGAAGCTGGCCAGGAACAGGACGAAGAAATACACGAAGTTGTAGGCTGTTCCCGCCATCTGCAAGGAACTGATGATCTCGCCGTGCTGGTACCATGGCTCCGCAAGATAGCGCGCGTCCGCGTCCCTTGCTTCCAGTATCTGCCGGATTTCCCGCACCATCCCGGGAACCTGCACCTCATTCTTCGCCATGACGAGGATTTCGGTCACCGCGGGACCCATCGTGACTCCCTGCAGCTCCAGGAGCACCATCTTTCGTCCCTCCAGTGGCTCTCCAACTGAATGCCTCACCATAGCCTGCCCTTCAACGTCGTCAGCCCGGTGAGCAATCCTGCTAGGTGACGTAAACGGGTCGCGCAATTTCCTAGGGCGGCCCCCGTTCTGTCGGCAGGAGAAACGCCTCGGGCAACGAATAGCTGATGCTGATCAAGGCATCGCGTGATATAGGTGTCCTCACCTGAAAGCAGGCTCAGGAGATCGTGCAGCAGTTCCCGCCGATTGACAGAGGGATAGGCGACAGCAAGATCGAGCCTCACATAAAACAATCGCCCCAACCCGCATCCTCCGTGTCGTGTGACCGGACCCATAAGCAAGAAGCAAACTTCAAATCAAGGGGGAAGACTGCCCCAGTGTTCTTGACACGTACTATTCGCGATGGAAGGAGGAACAGGTTGGCGCGGGTGTGGTAGAATAGAATTAAACAAGGAGGGTGATTGCGGTGCTGGAGATGAAGGTCCTGAGCGTCCTCGCCGACACGAGCAGCGGCTTTTCGATGCTGCTCACCGATACGGACCAGAGGGTCATCCTGCCCGTCGGCATCGGCCCGTTCGAGGCCCAGTCCATAGCCCTCGCGGTGCAGGGGGAGGAGCCGCCGCGCCCGCTCACCCACGACCTCCTGAAGATGGTGTGCGACAGCCTCGGCGCGGCCGTAGAGAAGGTCGTGATCACCGACGCCAGGGAGGGCGTCTTCTACGCCGAGGTCCACCTGCAGCAGGACGGCAGGTCGCTCGTGCTCGACTCGCGTCCGAGCGACGCCGTGGCGCTCGCGGTGCGGTGCGGCTGCCCCATCTACATGTCCCCCAAGCTGGTCGAGTTCACCTACAAATTCGAGGACATCGTGGCCCAGGAGTAGCATTTCCCCTCCCACTCACTACGCCTCCGCCCACCTGTGAGGACGCGCCCGCCAGTCCGCACCCGGGCCGCGTGCATCCTGGCCGTGTGCACCCAGGCGGTGCGACCGCCTGCCGGACGCACGTGCCACCACGCCTTCACGCTCCCGGTGGACCACGCCGGATCCGAGTTTTCCCCATCACTACGGGATCTTGGAGGACTTTCTCGATTCATGTCGAATAGGAAATCTTGTCAGCCTGTGGGCAGGTTTGCCAGCAATACCTGTTGCAACCAAACCCGCTCACCAATGCAGCAGAGCATAAGGGTCGTGTAGCTGAAGTGACACTCGCAACCGACACATTCACAGCGCAGATCGGGCTTTCGCACATCAATACCCTACTGGGTATATGTGCCGGATGTGGCGTGGTCGCGCCA
>DKEX01000132.1:59944-61813 GCA_002452295.1 Firmicutes bacterium UBA6811
TAATGCTTTTGCCTTCTTCTGCCATAACCCGTGATCCGATCATCCGACCCTATGCCTTGACATGCAGCTCCTTGCCTGGCCGTCCGTCGCTTCCCGCCACCGCATGTCACCGCGACTCGGCGGCTCCAGGCTTTGCTGTCACAAGACAGCGCCACGCGAGCCAGGTTCCGACAAGAGCGAACGTCTGGCGGCTTCCACGACCGCGCGCCGCGCTCGCGGCCGCAGCATACTCCCCCGGGTCCAGATCGCATAGAGGCTTTGGGGCCCCTCTGCCACCCTCTCGTGAAACGGGTTCTACACGTCGCTGGTCCACCAGACGATGATCTATCGCAGCAACGGCCATCACCAGTGCATTGCAGAAGCATTCGCGGGGCCCCATCGCTTCCTCATAGCCTCAACGAGCGCCATGCGCGGATCTGGAGGAGGGCCTCAATGCTCGACCGGCTCATTGCTGAACTATCTTCACACAAACCGCTGGACGCATCCCGCCAGAAGGCGCTCCTGCTCGCCGCAGCCGCGCTCGTCGAAATGCGCGACCCCATAACGGCAGGGCACTCCGTGAGAGTGGGGAACTACAGCGCCATCATCGCCCGCGAGCTGGGCCTCATCCCTGACATCCAGAGCGCCCTCCGCCTTGCCGGGCTAGTCCATGATATCGGGAAGATCGGCGTGCCGAAGGCGTACCTCCAGAAACCGGGCAAGCTCACCGATACCGAGATGGCCGAGATCCGCAAGCATCCGGGCCTCAGCTACGAGATCGTGTCGGAGGTGCCGGGCCTCATCCACATCGCCCAGATCGTGCTCCACCACCACGAACGGCTGGACGGGCACGGGTACCCGGGCGGGCTTACCGGAGACGAGATCCCGCTCGGGTCCAGGATCCTGTGTGTCGCCGACAGCTTCGACGCAATGGTGACCGACCGGGTCTACAGGTCCCCGCTGCCGGTGAGCGAGGCCATCGCCGAGCTGGAGAGGTGCGCCGGAACGCAGTTCGATCTCGCGGTGGTCGAGGGGCTCAGAGCATATCTCCTGCGCGCGGGCGTGCGCGGACCGTGGTGCACCACGTAGCCTTCACAAGAAGGTGGTGGACGCCATCGTGTCGGTGTCCGAGGAGACGGCGGCGTCGGCGGAGCATGCGGCCAGGCATCACGGGGTGCCTCCTGCAAGGGGCAGGCGCATCTCCACTCGCTTGCCACTATTCCGCGGGTCGCGCGCACGCCAGGGCTTCCCTTATCCCCCTGGCATACCAGTAGTAGATCATGACCTGGAGGACGGCGCCCGTCGCAGCGCGGCACCCGCGGCGCTGGAGGCGGTCGAGGAGACGGGCGGCGCCGGGGCGGTCGGGCCAGCCGCGGGGCGTGAGGAGGGCCACAAGCCAGAAGAACGGCCGGACGATCATCGTGGTCATTCGAACGCTGAAAGTGGGATGTTTCTTCAGGTAAAGGACGGCCATGTGGCCGCGCTCGATCTCCCTGCGCCTGACGGCCGGGAGGTTTGCGACGCGAAACTCGTGCTTGAGGTGGTAACCCGTGGGCGCGCCGGACCGCACGACCCGGAGACCCAGCTTCTTCAGCCTCTTTCCAAGCTCCAGGTCTTCCCAGCCGTATTCCGCGAAGTCCTCGTCGAAGAGGCCTGCCTGGACGATCCAGCGGCGGGCGATGGAGACGTTGCCGCTGGCGAAGAACGCCATCGACACGTCGGAGAGCTTCCTGGGTTCCGTGGTCGGCCGGTCGAGGTTGGTGGTGTACACCACCCGCCCGTGCACTATGACGGGACTACTGTCCAGAACGCTGGCCAAATCGTCGCCAGCCAGGCCGGCGCCGGTCAGTCCGCCGCCGATCAGTCCGCAGTCGGTCAGTCTGCAGTCGG
>DKEX01000132.1:61853-62249 GCA_002452295.1 Firmicutes bacterium UBA6811
GGCAGGATCCGCGCAGCCCCTGATGTTCGCCCCGGCGCGAAGCTCCCGAGGTGCCTCCCTGCTCCCCATGATGGCAGCAGGCCGACGACGCGCTCCGCGCGCCACGCAGACCGGCACGCACGCACATCATACCCCGCCTGCCCGGCCCCCCCCATCTGCCCTCCCGAAAGGCCTCGCCGATGTGTGCCTTGACATGGGCTTCCACGAAGTCTCGGCGTGTCACAATGTCGCTGTCCAGAAAGATGAGCAAGGCGCCCCTGGCAAGCCTGATACCCTCGTTCCGAGCGGCGGCCGCGCTGGTATGGGCGCGGTAGCGGTACACCAGCGGGCAGACGCCCGCGCCGGCCTCGTAGACCTTGCCGCCTGCGTCGGCGTCGGTACTTGCATCGTCGCCAC
>DKEX01000132.1:62395-63258 GCA_002452295.1 Firmicutes bacterium UBA6811
CTGCGGGCCTCCCTTGCCACTCCTCGATGAGCCGCTCCACCATCTCCTGCGTCCCATCGGTGGAGCCGTCGTCGATTACGATGATCTCGTAAAGCTCGGTGGAATAGGTCTGGGCCAGCAGCGAGCGCAGACACTTCTCCAGAACCCATTTGCGGTTGTAGGTAGGCACAATCACACTTACAAACGGCGGCATCTCCAGCACCTGTCCCCGGGGAACCGACCTGTGGCGGCCCGTGATCCCACTTCTACAGTCTTTTTGTGACATCCGAAGTCTTGCTGTGGCAGTCTCGCGAGTCTACCTTCAGCGGTTCCCCAATCCTGTCCGTAATCCAATCCGCGAGCGGGTTGGCTGTCTACTAGTCTCTCCCAGGCTCCGGCGCGGCCCTCACGCCTCGGCTTCGCAGGACCCTATCCCTCCCCCGCGCTCGCTCTGCTGTCCACGCGAGGACCCCGTAGGGAACGAAGAAGAGCGGCAACATGTCTATGGAGTAGATGCTTAGGTCAAACTGCAAGTGCACAACAAGGGCGACGAAGACCGCCAGGGCAGATGGGGTGACACCCGGCAGGATTCCGAGCCTGCAGGCGCGGACGCCGCTTGCGACCCCGGCCGCGATTACCCACGCAACCAGCAGAACTCCGGGAATCCCCGTGGCCGCGCCGAACTCGAGGAATACATTGTGGGCAAAGGGCTGCTCCTGGACGGGATTGCTGGCATGGGGATAAGTCATATAGGCTTCGCCGAAATTGTTGATGCCCACCCCCACGGCCGGGTGATCGCTCATGATCGCGAGGGCGGTGCGCCAGATGTCCATCCGGTCCCGGTTGGCTGAAGGATTCAAGATCGTTGCATACCGGGCCCGGAC
>DKEX01000132.1:63277-67910 GCA_002452295.1 Firmicutes bacterium UBA6811
CGGGCAACGCGCCTCCCTCGCGAAGAGTAGACCTGCGCCACGAGCAGCACCGCCAGCCCCACCACGAATCCTACCAGCGCGCCCCTGGACTGGGTTGCCTCGAGGGCAGCGAATGTCAGCGCTGCACATGCTCCGCATGCCAGCTTTTCCAGGGTGCGAACCGCCCGTATCAGGCGCCCGATGGCGATGATCGTCGCGATGGCCATGATGGTTCCCGCGGTATTGCATCCCACAAACGGGAGCTCTGCCCTGGGCACGCCGCCGCTCTTGAGCACAAACATTCCGAACCCCACAAGCGCGTATATGGCTCCCGCAGATGCCGCCGCAAGGAACACCGTCGCGAGCCGCGCTCCTTCGCCGCTGTTCGCCGTCTTCCGGGTGGCACCCAGGACGAGCCACCCCGTGAGCATCGCTCCAAGGGTGCTCCCGAAGGCGTTGGCAGGTTTCCACGCAAACGGCGCCGTGCCGAGCATCCACGCCGCGAGGACAAGCAGCGCGGTGGTTGACGGCGTAAGGCTGACCCGGCGTGACCCGGGGTCGGCCAGGAGCCGGTAAACGGCGCAGATGAGGAGGATGAGCTGGGCGACGAGCGTGTGGCCGAGTGCGAGGCCTGCTACGCCCACATACCAGCCGACAACCTCCGCCCGATATGGGCGGGTCGCCGCCATCGCGAGGTCACGTGCCTCCGCCTCCTCGCCTGCCCCCGTCCTCCTCCTCGTTGTGCCTGTCCTTGTCCCCATCCGTGTTCCGGCACCTGTTTCGCTCCCCGTCGCAGCCCGCGCTGCCATCCGCGTCTCCACCTCTGCTTGCGGCCCCATTTCCCACATCCTGGTCCGTGACCCGGCTGACACCCGGGCCAGGCAGGGACCGTTCCATCGTCCTACTTGCCTCACCTTTACGCTATCCTGCTTCCCCCGTCTGGCCCTGCGAGAAGGGACGCGACGAAGCCCCGCGCCCAGCTCGTTTCACTGTCCAGCTATCACTGTATTCTAGCTGGCGGAGCGGAATCCTCCCCGGCGGATCTCGCAGGGGTCACCGGCGGAAGCAGGGGGCAGCACCATCTGTCACGTGCAGGAATCGTGAGCCGGGCGCAGAAGGCTTCATCATGGTTGACGTCGGGCCCATCGCCTCCCGGCGACAGGTATTCATCTCCTCAATAGCAACGGCAGGCAGGAATTCCCGGTCGCCCGGTGGCGAGAACACTGGCAGAATCCTGGGGGAGTGATCCACGCCGGCCGAAAGGAGGAAGCAGCGCCTCATTGCGATTCGAAGCAGTCCGGAGGAAGCGGCTGACACGTGACAGGGTTATGGTAGCGCATATGTTGGGCAATCCCAAGCCGTCACGGGGAGACGGTAACCTCAGGGCGGCCTCCCGTGAGCGCGGGCGCTTCGCCGAGTGGCGGCCCGGGGCCCCCGGCCCGGACAAAGCCTCCCGGAGTGAGGCAGAGCCAGAGAACATCGAGGGCGCCGGAAACATCGGGAGGATTGGCCGTCTCGCATTCGTGGTACTCACCTTCAATACTCGCGATCTGTTGCGCAGGTGCCTCGCCAGCGTGTCAGAGGAATGCGCATCCCTACCAAACCCCACCCTGAGCAGGGTCATCGTGGTGGATAACGCGTCCTCTGATGGAACCGCGGATATGGTGCGAGACGAGTTTCCTGCGGTGCATCTCACGGTAAACTCCGAGAACCTCGGTCCCGCAAGGGGCTTCAACCTCGGGATCGCGAAGGCTCTCGAGGACTCGGATGCGGTCGTGGTCATGAACAGTGATGTCGTGATCCTGCCCGGGACGGTGCAGACCATGCTGGCGTTCCTCGCACACCACCCGGAGGTCGATGGGGTCTCCGGGCCGCTCCTCAACCCCGACATGACGCGGCAGCAAACGAGGACTCACATCGTGCGCCTCTTCCCCATCGATAGGACGAAACCATTCCGCGAGGACTTCCCCGGCACCGGGTTCGCCATGATACGCGCGCGGGCATTCCGCAAAGTGGGGGGCTATGACGAGAACTACTACTTCTACAATGAGGACCTCGACTGGGCGACGAGAGCGAAGGCCGCCGGATGCGTATTCTATTATGTGCCGTGCGGAGGCGTCATCCACTTCGTCGGACAGGGACGGAAACAGAACATTTCGCGCATCGTGGCCGAGCTATATGGGAGCAATATCTACTACTACAGGCGCTATTACCCTCGCCTCACCTGGCTCGCGCTCATCCTCCTTCGCCTCGAGATCTCCTGGCGGATCCGTAATCTGCGGCGGGAACTCTCGCGCACCCAGGATCCGGCGGCACGGAGCAGAATCGGCGAATCCATAGCCATCTACCTTGAGGCCAGGAGAAGAATGGAGGAGGAATGCCTGAAGCGCACTCATCCTCAGATTCCGATATTCGCGTAGGATTCGGCACCCCGAAGGCCGCATCTGATGCAGACTCCCGTATCCGCTAAACCTGCATTGGATGCGGCTCCAGCGTCCGGCAAGACTAGCATTGGATGCGGATTTCCCAGTTCACTGAAACCTTTACCGGATGCAGACTTCCAAATCCGCCGAAGCCTGCATCGGATGCGGATTTCTTGGTCAGCCTGAACAGGCATCGCATGCGGATTCGCGAGTACCCCGAAATGCGCACGCAGTGTAGGTTCTCGCGGCTGTGAGTTCGGCATCGGATGCTGTTCCCGGGCGAGACAGATGCGACAGGAAGGAGGTCCCTGGCACCGGTCGATTATACAGCAGACCTGATGATTCCCCGCTGACAGCCCTCCGCCGGCAAAGGCCCGTTATCGGGATTTCCCGCCGGGGCGAGTTAAGTGGGTTGATACAGTGATCTGAATGCGAAGCCTTCAGCCATCCTTCAGCCATCCTTCAGCCATCCTTCAGCCATCCTTCAGCCATCCTTCAGCCATCCTTCAGCCAGCCTTCAGCCATCCTTCAGCCAGCCTGTTCACTGAGGGTCTCAGCGTGTTGCAACCAACAGCCTGACGCAAATCCCGGAGGATCTGCCTGAAACCATGTCATGACACAAACCCAGTGTGGCGCTGGCAGGCTGCGACAGGAAATCCCTTTTCTGTATAGAATTATGCGGTATGGATATCAGCGTCCCGAGAGAGTTGCTAAACGAAAATGCCTTATGCTTGCCTGCCAAAATGCTCTATATCGCCATAATCGCGGAGAACCGCGGCCAACACGCGATATCCTTCCACGATCTCGCGCGGATGACCGGGATTCGAGACAGGCGCACAGTTGTGCGATGCCTGAAAGCGCTTCAGGAGACAGGCTGGGTGAAGGTCAGCCCGACCGGCTTTCGACCTGGAACTGGCTCGACGAATGACCCGCAGGGTAGATCCGATGGGACGGATCATAACCGGGACGACTGGCGACGGCTCAGAAAGCTTGTCATAACCCCCCGTAACCCGGTCATGGAACTTAGAATACAGAAGGCTGAGGAGTTCAACAGTGGGCTGAAGACGGCACCCCATGTGGGTGAATTCCTCATGAAGGGGTGGTTAGACCTGCTCGTGGACGACACCGATTATGTTGACAACTTCAGGCCCGATTTCCTTAGGAACCCGATTACCGGGGAAAACCTCGAATACGATCGTTATTACAGGCGCGGCGTGGCATTCGAGTTCAATGGCCCACAGCATTATGGCCCGACTCGCCGATATCCAGACAGGGACCGTGCAAAGGACCTTCGGGTGCGCGACTTACTAAAGAAGGCTCTCAGCCTTGAAAACGGCGTTGAATTGCTGATTATACGCCCAGGGGACCTCTCCATGAGCAGGCTCACTGCGAAAATCGGAAATCGGCTGCCTCTGAGACTCGTGGACTTTTCTGATCCCCTCAGAACGGCACTGGACAAGGCTTCCAGCGCCTATATCCGGAGGGTCGGCAAATCGGTGGCACAGGAATAGCGAGATGCCCCGCATCAGGCGGACCACAGAAGGAAACCGAGAACGACCTCGGACGGAACCGGCCCGGGCGCGGAGAGCAGACTATAACGATACTACCAGGTGATCTCGAACAGACGGCTGCGGGTGAGCACCTGGTTGGCGGACCACACGCCGATGGCGGCGCCGACGAGGGTATCGCTGGGCCAATGGGCGCGCTCGTACACACGGGAGATGGCAACGAGGGTGGCACCGGCATAGAAAAACACGCGATACCTGGGGTATTGCCTTGCCAGGACCGTGGCGAGGGCGAAGGCGGCGGCGGTGTGACCGGACGGCATAGAGTTGTAGCCGTCCCGGATGCAGGGGCCGCTGAACGCGTACGGCCCCTCGCCCAGCCCGGGGCGGGCGCGCCCCAGAGCGGCCTTGAGGACCGCGCAGCTCAGGCCGGAGTAGATGACGGCGTTCGCCGCGAGATAGCCGGTCTCGGGGTCGCCGAGGGCCACGAGGCCCGATATCCCGAGGGTCGCCTCGCCGCTTCCGAGGTCCGTTATGACATCGCCCAGGCGGTCCCTCCAAGGATCTCGTGGGCCGGAGCTGATCTGGTCATAGAGGTCCTGATCCACAAGCAGGATGGCGCCGCCAGCCAGGGCGACGAGGCACGCCTTGCCGGGATCGATCTCGAGGCGACCGCCGTAGATCCGATGCAGGTCGTCGCGGAGTAGGTTTGTGGAGCCAACAGAT
>DKEX01000132.1:68013-71639 GCA_002452295.1 Firmicutes bacterium UBA6811
GCCAGAGCTGGTGCTGGAGCCGGAGCTGGCACTTGCGGGGCATACTCGAAGGAGGATGCCAGCATGCCCCCGGATGAGGCGGGGGCTGGGCACGCCAGGGCCGCCGGAGCGCCCAGCGCCGCCACGGCCGCTACGATCGCCACGGTTGCCGCGGCGATACGTGTACCAAGCGGGGTGCAGCAAGGCTTATCGTGAACCTGCACGCGCTTCTACCTCCTGGGCGCTCGTTGTCGGATGTAACTCTCAGAACGCGTGGCCCGTTCTCATCGCTCGAGGATGCCGGCAAGCAGCTGACATGGGCGACTATCTTGGAGACGCGGGGCGCAAAATAGGCAGCTCATGCCGACAATATCGCATATACGAGATAGTTCGGCAGAAACACTGCGTACTCCCGTTTTCCCTGTCCGAGCGCGCCAGACGGTACCGGGCACAAAGCATTGCCGTGGAAACGCGCAGCGCGTCTTCATTCCCCGATACTCCGGGCCGTTACTCGCCATTGACGACCCGGCGATACAGCATATATGCGATAATGCCGCCACCGGATAGACAGCACCGGCTCGACGGCGCCTGTGGCGGCAGGTCCACGTGCTGCCCAGGGCTCAGTGCGCGGCTGGGCCCTCTGCGGCCCTCTCGGCGGCCGCCGCGCTGCCGGCGGCATAGCCGCGCGGGTGGCGCCTGTGCCACTCCCAGGCCGTGGCCACGATGGTCTCGAGGTCGGCGTAGCGCGGCTTCCAGCCGAGATCGCGCATTATCCGCTCCGAGCTTGCCACGAGCACCGCCGGGTCCCCCGGGCGGCGCGGCGCGTCCACGGCCGGGATGTCGCGCCCCGTTACGCGGCGCGCCGTCTCGATGACCTGCCGCACCGTGTAGCCCCTGCCGTTGCCGAGGTTGTATGCCTGCGAGCCGCGCCCGTCCGCAAGGGCCTCGGCCGCCGCCACGTGCGCGGACGCGAGGTCGCACACGTGGATGTAGTCGCGCACGCACGTCCCGTCGGGCGTGTCGTAGTCGGTGCCGAACACCTGGAGGCGCGGCCGGAGGCCCAGCGCGGTCATGAGCACAAGTGGGATGAGCTGGGTTTCGGGGTCGTGGTCCTCGCCGATGTCCCCGGCCGGATCGGCCCCGGCAGCGTTGAAGTAGCGCAGCGCCACGTAGCGCAGCCCGTAGGCACGGTCGTAGGAGGCGAGGACGCGCTCGAACGCAAGCTTGGTCTCGCCGTACACGTTCGTCGGGCGGCAGTCGGCGTCCTCCTCGATGGGCACCCGCTCGGGGTCGCCATACACGGCCGCCGAGGACGAGAACACCATCCGCCCCACGCCTGCCGCGCGCATGGCGTCCAGCAGCACAAGCCCCCTGGCCACGTTGTTGTGGTAGTACCTGGCCGGATCAACCATGGACTCGGCGACCGATGTGTGGGCCGCGAAATGCATCACCACGTCAAAGCGGCGCGAGGCGAACACGGGGCCGAGCGCCGCATCATCGCCGATATCCCCGACCACCAGCGGGCATCCGGCCACGGCCTCACGGTGGCCTTTCTCCAGGCTGTCGTAAACCACGACCTGGTGACCGGCTCGCAGAAGCTCCCGCACCACGTGGCTCCCGATGTACCCCGCTCCGCCCACTACCAGCACGTTCACTCCGAGAACACCTTCCCCACTTGCCGCATAAACCGCACCTATCTCGTGAACCGCACCTCCAGCCCGAACTCCTGCCTCTTCTCCCGCCAAATGGCCTGGACGTCGTAGCAGTGGTGATGGCTTGTGACGGCGAGGTCCAGGTCTTTCACGGCATCGGCGGTGACGTCGTAGGTCGCCGCGAGGCCGACGGTCCAGGACTGGTTCAGCCGCACCGCCATGTCCGCCGCCACCTGGTTGAGCGGACCGATGCTGTCAAAGGCGAACGGGCTTGAGCCCGAGACGGTCCGAAGCGTGTAATCGAGACCCGCGACGAGGCGCGGAGCCTCTCGCCCGAATGCGTCCAGCTTGCCGAAATGCCCATCCAGGCTGATGGTGGCGGTGCGCGCGTCCAGGGCGTCGCCTGTGCCGTACCAGGCGCGCCTTGCATTCACGGCGATCCCGACTGTAACGTCGCCGGCGCCGCCGCTGCTCGTGCCATCCGCGCCCGCCCCGTTGTCTGCGGCGACGCCACCGCCAAGCCTGAGCCTCAGCGGCTTCGGGGCGACCGAGACAGACGCGAAAGTGCGCGTTGAGAGCACACCGCGCCCCGGCTCCTCAAGGCGCCCCGCCCCACCCGAAAGCGTAATGGACACGCCCGGGAGCTTGACCGGGTCCAGCGTGGCCTCCACCGCAGGCAGCGAGTACGCGGCGCCCGTGCCGTAGACATCCTTGCGGGCCACGGCCTTCAGAGCCACCGGGCCCACGTCGGCCAGGGCGGTGATGCCGCCCTGCACACCCGCATCAGTCCCCGTCCCGGAACGGTAGCGAGCATCAGCCACGAGCGAAAGCGCGACTGGCGCGCCGGAGGGGACGGCCGAGGCATCCCGCCCTGCCGCCGCGAACCCAACGGCGCTCGAAAGATCGAGCCTGCATTCGCCGGACGCGTACAGCCCCTCCCAGGACCGCACCCCTCCGACGACCGTGGCGCTCATGCCTGGCCCCGGCCTCGCCTCGGCCCTGGCCTCCACCTGCACGCCCCTGCGGCGCGTGAGGTAGGCGCCCTCATAGCGGATGCTGAGGCCCTCGCGCGACCGGTCCAGATACGAAAGGCCGATCACCAGGCCGTTCGTGGGGTCATACGCCAGCTTCGGGACGGGATATCCCTCGCCCTCCACCCAGCCCACCCGTTCCCCACGCAAGGGAATCGTGAGCCTGGGCACCACCAGCACCGGCATGTGCTCCAGCCACAGCACCGGCCACTCCGCCACGACGCTCCTGTCGAGGTATATCACCAGCTTCCTGGTGGTCACGCGGTAGCACGGGTCCTCGACGTCACACCCGGTGGCGTACGCCTGGGCGAGCGTCAGCCTGTCCGGCAACACGTCCATCTCCTTGCCGCGCACGTACACCCCCGGCACCGCCCCGCTCGGGTCGAGCACCCGCCCCGTGCCGGCCTTGAGGTCATATGCGAACAGGCTGCATCTGGTCACCGACGAGCCGCGCCGCACCAGGACATTTCCGCGCGCCAGGAGCTCGCCGGCCTCCACGTTGACGCGCAGATAGTCAGCGGACACGAAGAGGTCGCCGTATGTCGCTCGCACGTTGCCGGACGCCTCCACGACCGTGCCGTCGCGCCCATATTGATACTGCGTGGTCTGGGCTTCTATGACGACCGGCGTATCTCCGGGGTTTGCATCCTCCCCAGGACCGGCTGGCGCATCCTGGATGAGCCCGTCTGCGCCCGCTGCGGCCTGCGCCTGCACGCTCGCCGCCACCATGCCATGGCCTGCGCCAAGGATCAGCATGGCAAGGAGGACGATCGCCCACAGCCCGCGCCCGCTTCGGCTGCTTGTCCGCAGGGCACTCTCCCACCGCCTGTTTGTTCGCCAGGCGCCCATTCGCCACCTGTCAGTGCGCCGCGCTGCTATTCCACGTCACTCCTCAAAAAGGCCCCTCGAGCGATGTCGGGGGGCCTCGTTCGCCAAACTGCCGGACCAAACCTGCAGGCATGCC
>DKEX01000132.1:71685-75052 GCA_002452295.1 Firmicutes bacterium UBA6811
GCGGCCGCGAGGACATGAAGCCAGTTCGTCGCCTGCACAGGCGAACCCCGTAGCCTACTTCCGGCGTGCCCGGCTACTTACCCGGCTTGATCTGCACGATGGGAGGCTCCTTCGTGAGCTCCACGGCCGTGCCCACGGGCAGCGTCATGCCCAGGACCTTCGTGTCGGCGCCGACCGCCACGTAGAACTCCGTGCCTTCCGGGATGTTCACGTCCTTGCCCTGGACGAAGATGGCCCCGAGCGCCCCGACCGGCCCAAACACTATGAACCCGGCCAGGCCCGCGCCGATGGCAAGCTGCGTCGATTCGTTGAGCTTCTGCGTGCTCTCGTCGAAGGCAAGCGGAACCGCCACGCCGTCGAGCGTTCGCACATCCTTGAGCTCCAGCGTGATCTTGCCGTCGCGGCCCAGCCGCCCGGCGGGGGACACCTCCGTCACGATGGCATGGCCGCGCGTCCCCTTCGGGATCACCAGCTCGCTGCCGACGACCACATCCCTGGCTACCTCTATCTCGATCTTCTGGCCCTTTTGGGTCACGCTGGAGTCGAGCTTCCCGAGGAGTTTGATGCGGACGGGCTGCCCCCTGGAGAGCATCGTGTCCTTGGTCTTGAGCGTCCCCTCTGGCAGGCAGAGCGCTGCAAGGTGGTCCGCTCGCACCACTATGGACCCCTGCCCGGGCGCTCCGAGAAGCATGGTCTCGAGCCTTTCCAGCTTGGTGACGGCAGGCTCCGAGGTGACCCGCCTCTGGACGAACCACTCAACCGCGTCGAGCTTGTACCCAACGGAGGGGCCGACGCCAGGCCCGCCGCCCGCGAGCGTCCGGAGCCTTGCGATGCGGTCGATAACCGAGCCCTCCTGGGGCTTTCCGAAGAGTTCCCCCTCGAGGCGGGCCACGCGGTCAACGATGGCCCCGCCAAGCTCCTTTCCGTACAGCGTGATCTCGATGCTTGCCAGGCTTTGCAGGAGCGTCGGCTGCTCCTGGGCAAGGGCAGGGATGAGCGATGTTGTGACGATGATAGCAGCAGTGACTAGAACCGCGCTTGCCTTTCTGATACTCCTCATGCCATGTGCGTACACGCGCACCTGACCCCCTTTCCTCTCTACCACAGCCGACCCCACGCCGCAACACCCCTTCCCCATGGAAAGCCGTTCGTCGCCCCGCCTTCGCCCCAGGCGGTTAGAACCTGATGGTGAGCTCCGCCGTGGCGACGTTCGTGCGGTGCGACCCCGGAAGCATGGACTCGGGGTCCAGCTCCTGGAAATCGATCAGCCTGTAGCCGAGCACGACGGAGGTTGTGCCGCCAAAAGTGCAACCCACGCCGAAACTTGCAGTGGTCTTGCGGGCGTCGAGGGAGAGCCCCGGCAGCGTGTAGTCGCCGAATACGCCGGCCGCCTTCGAGCCGGAGTCCGCGGCCTTCTCCTGCGGGGCGGACGCGCTCCACTCGATGCCCTTCGGCACGAGATCGGTGATGCGCGAATACGTGTATCCCGCCTTGATGAAGGCCGAGTCTGACAGGGCGAACTTGTAGTCGATTCCGAGGAGAGTGGTCGCCCTGGCCGAGCTTGCGCCGTCGTCAGCCGCCTTCTCGTCGCCCTTGACCACCTCGTAACTGGCCCGGAATATGGCAAGCTGGCTCAGGGCGTACTTCAGATCGAGCCTGGCGATGACGTCATCCCCCTCGCCAGGGGCGATCCCACCAGGAGCAGGCGGCCCACCGAGGGATAGCTCCGCTCTCGCCCCGTCGTCCAGCGGGATGCTGAGCGCCTTCTTCTGGCCCCCGCTCTCTCCGGCCTTGCCAGCGGAAACCGCGCTCTCGGTCGCCGCAGGCGCGTCGCTCGCACCGTTTCCCAGTAGCTCAGATAGCCTCTTGCCGCCGGAGAAAGCCTGGCGCCCCGCGTCGCCCGGAAGCGCTGAGAGCGCTGCGATAACCCCCGGGTCCGGATGGAGGCGCAGCGAGGAAGATGCCAGGATGGCCTCGGGCAACCCGGGCACACCGGGCAGCACGCCGAGCAGCGTCTGCGATGGAGGATCCATCGCGGAAGCCCCGCCCGGCACGGCTGCCGCGCCGCCACCTGCCCCGGCGATGTCGCCCGGGACGTTGCCCGGGCCGCTCCCCGCCCCGCCCGGCGCCGACAACGCGCCAGCACCGTCTTTACCGCCGGCGATGCTGGGCAGGACGTGCCTGCTCGTGCCGGCGACGAGGGCAAGCTCGCTCGCGAACTCCTCCTGCAGCCCGACCAGCGTCTCCCGCTGCGGCGGCGCCAGCGCGGCACCAGCCTTCACCCGGTCGCCAAGGCGCGCAATCACCCATGCCATCTCATACCGGGTCATGACCCGGTCGCCGCGGAAGGCCTCCGCGGAGTAGCCCTCCACAAGCCCGAGGTGAGCAAACTCCGCCAGCGCATCGTAACACCAGTGCCCCCTGGGGACATCGGCGAACGGGTTCGTGGCTGCCCACGCGCCTGCCGTGCATGCCGCGACGGCCACGAAAAGGACAACCGCCGCGGCGGCAAACGCCCCGAAGACACGCGCGCCCCGGCACCCCCGGCCCCGGCCCAGATGCCCACCAGGGCTTTCAGACACCCTTCGACCTCTGTTTCTCCAATACATCGCGGGCCACCACACTTCAGCCGCGCAACCCCGCCGGGCCCCGCTTGCCCCAGGCAAGCCTGCCAGGCCCGGTTTTACCCCAACCCGCCCTAATACTTATTCTATGGCCCGGCGGGAAATCCCTCCCCGGGGCCTCACTTTTCAAGCGAATGGAAAAATCTTTCGGCAAGGACGACGGCGACGTAGTCGTCAAACGGCTCGCCCGGCGCCCGCATGGATATGGGGACGAGCCTACCCAGGCCCCGGAGAGGATGGTCTTCGAGGTATCGCCTCCGCCCCTCCATGCTGCTCTCGTGCTCATCAATGAACTCAACGCGCACCCAGCCCTCCCCGGCCGAGCCCCCTGCCGCGTCGATCTCCTGCGCCAGCGCCCTGGACCCCGTCCGGTCCCCCAGCACGATCGTATCGGCTCCGTAGGTGCCAGCGAACTCCCGGATGCGCCCCCGTATCTCCTCCCTCGCGACTATCGCCTTCGCGAGGACGGTGCGGTCGGCCTTCACCGCCGCTATCCCGCACTTGTCGCGCCCCGGGTCGACGGCTATCACCACTTCCGGCCGGCCAGAGCCACTCTGGCGGCTCCGCCTCTGCGGCCCATTCATGTTAGCATCCCACCCGCACTTCAGATTCTACCAGGTTTGGTCCGGGGCGGGAATACCCTCGCCGCAAAATCACCCGAAGTGATGGTACGGAAAAACCCCGGGGGAGTCGCCTCCCCCGGGGTGCCGCATCCGGTCGGACTAGAAGGTGACCTTCAGCGA
>DKEX01000132.1:75091-77600 GCA_002452295.1 Firmicutes bacterium UBA6811
ACCTTGTAGCCGAGCTTCAGCGTGGTGTTGGTAGTGATGTTGTAAGTGTAGTTCAGCTCAGCGATGAGGTTGCTCAGCGGCGCGTACTCTACGCCGTCCTGAGTGAACCGAGTCGTCGCATTGGTCCACCTGTCGAGCTTGTAGAACTCGGCCTTCGCATCGACGCTCGCCTTGGGCGTGAGCTGCGAGGTCACGCCAGTCTTCAGGATGCTCTTCGTGTACGGCTTGTAGTCGTCCAGAAGGTCGGTCTTCAGCTCGTAGTTGTAGCTGCCGGTCACCTTGGTGGCCTCGGTCAGCGCGAACTCGGCGGAGGCGCCGGCCTTGAAGACGCTGGCGTTGGAATCGGCGACACCGTACGGAATATTGTCGTCAGGATCGTCGATCTTGTCGTCCATCTTGCTCCAGTTGTACCCGCCGGTCAGCTTCAGGTTCGGCGTCAGGGCGTAGTCCAGAGCAAGGTCGAACACGCTCTTCGTGTAGTAGGCTTCAGGGGCTCCGCCGCCCGACCTCAAGCTGGCGGTGGTGACCTTGTACTCGGCAGTGACCGGAGCCATCTTGGCCTCCACGCCACCCGTGAGCTTGAACACGTTGGTGTTGTCCACATACGGGGCCACAGGGCCAAGCACGTAGAGCTTGTTCTCAAGGTCTACGTTCGGGGTGACCGTCATGGCGCCCCAGGCCATCTTGTATTCAGCGCCCGCGGTCGCGGTGTTGGTCTTCTTCTCGTTCCAGTCCTTCGTCGCGTCGGCATCGCCGGTGACCTTGTAGCCGCCCTTGAGCGTGAGGTTCCCGACAGGCAGCTTGCCGCTGATGCTGACGGTCTTAAAGTCCTTACCTATGCCGTCGGAGGACGTGTCAACAAACACGGGGTCGAAGGATTTCTCGATCCTGGTGACGTTGCCCGACAGCTCGAGCGCACCGACCTTGCCGGTGACATCGACCTTCGCCGCCGTGCCGGAGTCGGTTTGCGTAGCATCATCGTACTTGGTATCCTTCGCGAACTCGCCCGAAACGCTCCAGCCCGGAGCAACGGCGAAGCTACCAGCGACTCCGATGACCGTATCCTTCTTCGGCACCGGGTTCGCGAAGGGACCGCCGTCGTCGATGTACAGCGACTGCGGGTCGTCATACTGTGACACATATGCCGCGCTGAGCTTCAGGTTGTCGGTAAGGGCGACCTTGCCTTCGCCAGCGCAGACATACTGCGCATACTGTGGAAGAACGGCAGGATCTGCGCTAGGATTTGCACTCACTGCCGGCTTTAGCTTCAGGAACAGCGTCGTCCCGGAGAACTTCCCGAACGCGCCCTGGGCGATGACGCCCTCATACAGCGGATTGCCGTCGGAGTCTTCGAGCTGGCTCTTCATCATCGTGTACGGCGTGAAGACTCCCTCGGGAAGCACGACCCCGCCCGCGTACAGCCGCGCGAGCACGCCAGGAGTGGTGACCTCGAGGGACAGGTTGCTGAGCTTGAAGGTGGTTGGATCGTCGTCAGCGCCGTATATCTTCTTCACAGTGCCCACACCGATCTTCGCGACCACGCCCTCAGCCGGACGCGCGGTGAGCGCCAGATTCAGCTTGTGCTCGAACGTGGACGTCGGTGTGTATGCTCCCGCCGAGTGCGGGCCCGAATCGTAGATATCGTTCGGGTCCACCCATGCGTGATTATTGTCCAGACCGAACTTCGCGTAGATATCGGTATCCTTCAGCACGACCTCACTCGACCCGCTTATCGTGACCTTCTCATGGCCGGCGATGTGCTGGTCGAGCTTGGTGCCGATGGCAGTCGCCTTCTCGTCAACGGCGCCGAGCTTGCTCTCGAGGTCAACGATCTTGGCATTGGCGAAAGCCATCTGCTCCTCGAGGGCGACCACGCGGACGCCGAGGGCGGTGAGTTCCAGCCCAAACTCGGCCTTCAGGGCGTCGATGAGGACGATGAGCTCCTTCGCCTTCGCCTCGATCGCNNCCTCGAGCTCGGCCTTGATGGCGGCGAGCTTGTCAGCGAGATCCGCGGTGCTGGCGGCGGACTTGGTCTCGAGGTCGAGGGCCTTCACGCTGAGCTCGCCCTCGAGCAGCGCGAGAGCGCCGTCGAGCTCGACGACCCTGGCGTTGATATCGTCAGCCTTCTTGTCGACCTCGTCGACCTTGCCGGAGACCGCATCGACCGCGCCCTCGACGTTGGCGACCTTGCCTTCCACGGCGGCGACCTTCGCCGCAAGGGCGTCGAGTTCCTCAGTCTTCAGCTTCTCGACTATGGTCTTCTCAATGACCTTCTCGATAATCGGTTTCTCGACGGTCACGGTCTCCTTCTCGATGATCTTCTCGGTTGGCGCAGCGGCCGGAGCGGGCGCAGGCGGAGGAGTGACCCCTGCCTTGGCGGCCTCTATCTCGGCCTTTATCTGCGCGTCGAGGGAGACTAGAAGCCGTGCGACCACCATGGCCATCTGGTACCTGGTCATCGGCTCGGCGCCCTTGAAGGTGCCGTCGGGGAAGCCCTCGACAAGCCCGT